>NZ_JAAZTY010000076.1 GCF_018854775.1 Acidithiobacillus ferriphilus
AATCATCCGGCGTTCCACTTCTATGAGTCCGGCCTTACGTATGCGGGTCAACACCCGCGACAGGGTTTCCGGCGCCAGGCCCAAACGCGCCGCCACCGCCGCTTTCCTGGCAGGGAGTTCGAAGGCCGCGGGACCATTTAGCATCGGGCACAGATCCAGCAGATAACTCACTAGCCGCTGCTCCGCCGATTCCACACTCAGATGACGCAGTTCCTTGACCAGAAAATGTAGGCGCATGCTGAGGCGTGCCAGCATCTGGCGCATCAACAATGGCCGTTGCTCCAGGCTCTCGACGAAGAGGTCCAGTGGAATCTCCAGCACCGTGGTCGCAACATCGGCCTGCGCCGTCACCGGATAACGGCCACCGAGAAAGGCCACCGCCTCGGCGAAAAGGTCATCGGGCTGGATGATTTCGACAATTTTCTCCTGCCCGGTCGCCGCCGCCGCAATCAGATCAATTCGCCCCGATGCCAGGAAATAGAAGGATCGGGCTGACGATCCCTCGGCAAAGAGGATATCCCCTGACTCCAGAGTCAGCGGTCGGGACTGCGCCAGCAGCGGCGCGATGACATCCTCTGGCCAGGCGGCAAAGAGCGGGGTTTGCCGTAGGCGGGGGAGCAACGCCTCCTTGTTATTCTCCATGGGCAGCACTTTCTCCAGAATATGGGACGGGCAGAAAGATCAGCATCTCTTGCCACTTGCTCGACGTCAACCACCATGACCGATGTCAGGAACTACGCAGATGAAATTCCAGATGGCGGCGCGAGTGAAACGGTTGGCGTATTTATTGCTTTGACTCAAACGTTCTGGACAACGACGTCCTCGCCACCTGATTCTAGGCCGCGAGGATTTTTTGTAGGTGCCGCTTATTTTGGAGAATCTATCATGGCGCATGAACACTCTCTCAGCATTGGCTATGTAGCTCTGGTCGATAGCGCACCGTTGATTGTAGCCCGCGAGGGCGGCTTCTTTGCCGAACAGGGTCTGCAGGTGGACTTACAGCGGGAACCGTCCTGGGCGAGTTTGCGTGACCATCTACTTTTCGGTGATCTGGTGGCAGCGCATGCCCTGGCACCGCTGCCGCTGGCGGCGACACTGGGCATCGCCTCACCGCGAATACCGGTGATAACGGCATTGACACTGTCCTTGAACGGCAATGCGATCACTGTGAGCAGCGCGCTGCACCAACGTTTGACGGATGCAGGTCTGACAGGCGGAGATCAGCCCCTGTTGGCGGCCACCGCTTTGCACCGGGTCATTCAGACATATCCTGCCACCAAACTATGCTTCGCGGTGGTATCGCCGGTATCCAACCATCATTATCAACTGCGCCACTGGCTACAGGCGGCGGGCATTGATCCGGCGACGCAGGTGCAGATCAGCGTGGTGCCACCGCGCTACATGGTGGAGGCGCTGCGCGCCGGCGAGATCGATGGCTACTGTGTTGGTGAGCCCTGGGGAACTCTGGCCGCGGTGGAGGGGGTGGGAATGCCCATCGTCAGCAGTTACGCTCTCTGGAACAACATGATGGAAAAGGTACTCGCCGTGCGCGAGGACTGGGCCTTGGCGCAGCCTGGGGTACATCAGGCCCTGATTCGCGCGGTTCTGGCGGCAGGGCACTGGCTGGATGATCCACAGCATCGGCTGGAGGCAGCACCTTGGGTGGCGGCGGCCATTGATGTACCTGCTGAAGTCGTCGCACTGGCACTGACCGGCTCGGTGCCGGGCTTACCGCAGCGGGAGGATTTCCATGTGTTTACGCGCTATTCAGCGAATTTTCCCTGGCATTCCCATGCGCACTGGCTGGTGCGGCAGATGCAGGCAGCAGGTCAATGGCCGGAGGGTGCGGATGCCGCGATACTCATTCCGCGGGTGTATCGCAGCGCCGAATACCGGCAGGCGGCGCATGCCCTGCGGATTCCCGTGCCGAAAGAGGACTTCGTCGCCTGGGGCGGCGAAGCGCAGCCCTGGTTGCTGGCGGATGATCAGGGGGGCACGATCCGCATGGGTGCCAGCCGCATTTTTAATGGGAGCGGCGTGTTGCCGTAAAGCCGCTTGCACCATGATAACGCGAAATTTTGGTGCATCCGCACTGGTATTGCCCATCGCACGCGCTTCCCGGAGAGGTTTCGCACCCCCGCATTCTTGTGGTCCTTTGGCAGAAAAGCCTATGAATATGCCGCACGACGGCACGGCGTCGGCACATTCGGCGGCACTACACAAATAATGGCATGATAACTGCTTAAAGACCCACAAGCACTGTTCACCGACGGACAGCGTTTTGGAACGAAGGCGTTCCTGGCCAACCAGCCAGGAGCGCCTTTTTTCATGTCCAGCACTCTGCCTTCAAGGAGGCCATGATGAAAGAACTTTTGACGCTGCTGCGCACCGGCAACTGGCGGGCGCTGGTTGCCAGCTTTCTCTATTTCGATACTGGTTTTACGGTTTGGCTGCTCTACGGCCCCCTCGCGCCGTATATGATCAAGACCTTGGGACTCACCCCTGCGGAACAGGGTTTTCTAGTCGCCGTCCCGGTACTGGCGGCAGCGATTCTACGCGTCGCCATGGGTAATCTCTATCAGACCATGGACGGGCGCTGGCTAGCACTGGGCGGCATTGCCCTATCGGCCATTCCGCCGCTTTTCCTGCTTTTTTATCCGTTGGCACCCAGCTTTTCCCTGCTGATTGTCCTCGGCATTCTGCTCGGTGTGGGAGGTGCCAGTTTTGCGGTGGCGCTGCCGATGGCGGGGAGCAATTATCCCGCCAAAGTACAGGGGACGGTCCTGGGGATCGCGGCGGCCGGTAACATTGGCGCGGTACTGGATGGCTTTCTGTTTCCGCCGCTGGCCGCCCAGTTCGGCTGGGCGCACGCTACGGCCGCCGCTCTGCCCCTGCTGGCACTGGCCGGAGTAATGATGTTCTTCTGGGGTAAGGACAACGCGCCGAAAAGCGGGCACGTCGGACAGGCGCTGGCCAGTTTTGCAGCAACACTGGCCGGACTGGCCTTTCTGGCGGTGGCGACACCGCTGGGTTGGCTCGGACTACACGGCAAGGCTGCGCTGCTGATGCTGCCAGTCTTCGGAGTGCTGCTCGCGGGTTCGGTGCTACCGCAGCGTTACCGCCTAGCCCTCCGAGAGCGCGACACCTGGGTCATCATCCTCATCTACAGCATCACGTTCGGCGGTTTCGTGGGCATGTCCTCCTACATCAGTCTGTTGCTGGTATCTTTGTATCATTTGCCAAAAATCGAGGCGGGTATGTTGATGGCGCTATTTGCCTTCACCGGCGCCATGTTGCGGCCCTTGGGCGGGATGCTAGCCGACCGGGTTTCAGGGGTTATCGCCCTGCGCTGGTTTCTCGGCGGCATCGCGCTGACGGACGCCGCTTTTGGCCTGTGGACGCCGTCGCCAACCGTGGCCGTGGCCCTGCTGCTCTTCCTTTATGCCTGCTTCGGGCTGGGCAATGGCGCGACCTTTCAACTGGTACCCCTGCGCTGGCCGCTGAAGACCGGAATCATGACGGGCATCATTGGCGCGGCGGGCGGGATTGGTGGCTTCTATCTGCCGGTAATCCTTGGCATCGCCAAGGAAGAAACAGGGACCTATCACCTTGGCTTCGCCTGCTTCGCCCTCCTCGCGACGACGGCGCTGGGACTGGTGCTGGCCATGCGCCGCCACTGGCTACCCTGGGCACGACATGAAGTCGCCGCTGCGGACGCCGTCAGCCCCCCCGCTTTGCAAAACGCGGCGGCCATAAGCGAATAACCCTAAAATACTGGAGAAACCCATGTCGCAGTCATTTTTACATCGACGTCGTCATTACGCCGCCGCCCTCTTCGCCCTGCTGGCCAGCACCGCTCAGGCAGACACCCTGACCAATGCCATCAGCGGTGGCCAGGTCAACCTCGACTTTCGTCCGCGCTATGAATTCATGTCTCAGGCGAACAAAAACGACGCCAATGCCTTCACGCTGCAAACCCTGCTTGGTCTGGCGAGCAAGCCCGTCGCCGGGATCAGCGCCGATCTGCAGTTCATCAATGTCGCCGGGATCGTCGATCAATACAACAGCCTGAAAAACGGTAAAGCAGCCTATTCACTGATTCCCGATCCAGCGGAAACCAACGTCAATCAGGCCTATCTCCAGTATGCGGGCATTCCCGGTCTGCGCCTGCGCGCCGGCCGTCAGGAAATCAATCTCGATGACGAACGCTTTGTTGGTGCGGTGGGTTTTCGGCAGACGCCGCAGAGTTTCGATGCCGTTTCGGCGCAGGACGAAGCACTGCCCGATCTGACACTTTACGGGGCTTATATATGGCGGATCAAAAACATCCTCAATGAAAATGTGCCATCGCGAACCTTTCTCAGTGAGATGAGCTGGACACCATCCCCCTTACTGCATGCGCAAGCCTTCGGCTATGGCTATGGGAATCAGGCGCATAGCGCCATTCCCGGAGCGGCGGCATGTTTTCTGGCGGGTAATGCGCAGGTTTGTAACAGCGCTACGCTGGGCGTACGGGTACAGGGCGCCATTCCTCTGGGGGACGCTCTGCACCTGCCCTACGACCTGAGCTATGCCAAACAGTTGCCTTATGACAGCGGAGGTGCGGCGGTGAATGCCCAGTATTATCACGTTGGTGCCGGTCTGGCGCTGCCGGAGCTCTGGCTGCATGCCGACTACATGGTCATGGGGACAAATAGTCAGGGCAGTTACGGCTTTCAAACGCCGCTCGCCACCAAACATGCCTTTAATGGCTGGGCAGAAGTTTTTCTGGTTACGCCGCCCAAAGGTTTGCGTAGCCTGTACTGCACCCTCGGCGGTAAGCTCATGGGCACCCAACTGGCGGCCATTTATTATGATTTTCAGGCCGACCGCGGGGGTGCGCAATACGGGTACGAGCTGGATTTGTCGGCCACCCGCAGTTTTTCCAAACACTGGGGTGCCGGAGTACAGTACGCGAATTACCGGCGCACCAGTTACGGAGTGAATACCGAGGGCGCTTGGATTTTCGTGACGGCGAAATTCTAGCCGCAGCGTCGCCCAATTGCGCCATTTTGATGCAACTGCACCAGCGGTCGCACCATAATACGTCATGGCACAGCAGCGTATACCATAATTATCTGTTTTTATTTGCCATGAAATCAGGCACGACTATTGCCTTAATAATTCACAACGCGATCCCCAATGATCGTTATAGTGCAAAACGGCAAAGGCGTCGTCAGCAATTCGGCTGACGACGCCTTTTTTCTATTTCAGGAGCCTTAAAATGATGAACCCCGTAGCTGTACAACATCGCAAAGCGCGTCTGGTGGTGGTCGGCAACGGCATGGCGGGTATTCGCGCCGTCGAAGAACTGCTGAAAATGGCGCCGGAACTCTACGAGATTACCATTTTTGGGGATGAGCCCCATCCCAATTACAACAGGATTCTCCTCACTCCGGTGCTCGCCGGGGAGATGGCCTTGGAAGAAACCATTCTCAACCCGCTGGGTTGGTATGCGGAACACGGAATTACTCTACATACCGGAAGCCGAGTGACAGCCATAGATCGGGTGAAGCGACAAGTGCTGACCGAAGACGGATGCTCCGCGCCTTACGATCGTCTGTTGTTAGCCATCGGAGCGGCGGCGGCTATTGCACCCATTCCCGGCAACCACCTGCCCGGAGTATTCAGCTACCGGGATATGTCCGATGTAGAAGAACTCACCCGTAGCAGCGAGCTGGGTGGTGAAGCGGTGGTTATCGGTGGCGGTCTGCTGGGACTGGAAGTGGCCCACGGGCTACGCGCGCGGGGCATGGGAGTGACCGTGGTGCATCGTCGTGCCTGGCCATTGGACAAGCAACTGGATGCCCGTGGCGGTGCCCTGCTGCAGAAGGCCATGGAGGACCGTGGGGTGCGTTTTCTGCTCGACAAGGAAAGTGCCGAGATACTCGGTGATACCCACGTCACCGGCCTGCGTTTTACCGATGACAGCGAAATTTCGGCGGACGTGCTGGTGATGACTATCGGCATCAAACCACGCATTGCCATCGCCCAGGCTGCCGGTTTGCAATGCGAGACCGGCATTCTGGTCAATGATACCCTGCAAACATACGACCCTCGCATTTATGCCGTCGGCGAATGTGTGCAGCACCGCGGTCAGACTTACGGGCTGGTAGCGCCGCTGTTTGAACAGGCCAAGGTGGCCGCCAATCATCTCGCCGAGTACGGGCGGATGCGTTATCAGGGCTCGGTCACCAGTACCAAACTCAAGGTCACGGGAATTGAACTGTTTTCTGCCGGGGACTTTATGGGGGGCGAAGGGTTTGAGGAGGTTACCCTGTTGGATGGCAATCAGGGTATCTATAAGAAAGTTATTTTACAGGACAACAAGGTGGTCGGCGGTTTGCTTTATGGGGATACCAGCATCGGTCCATGGCTGTTTCAGCTCATGCGCGATGGCACGGACGTCTCCGCCTTCCGCGACAATATTGTTTTCGGCGAAACCCATCTGGGCAATTCTGGTCATGCCGGTGAAAACCAGGCTTCGCGGCTGGCCGACGGGGCCGAGATCTGCGGCTGTAATGGCGTAGCCAAGGGCAGTATCGTCAGAGCCATCCGCGAGCAAGGCCTGTTTACACTGGAGGAGGTGCGCAAATGCACCAAGGCCAGCGCCTCCTGCGGTTCCTGCACCGGGTTGGTGGAACAGTTGCTAGCCAGCACCCTTGGCGGTTTTTATGACAGCAGCCCGAAAAAAAAGGCGCTCTGCGGCTGTACCGATTTCACCCATCAAGAGATCCGCGATGCCATTATCCAGCAAAAGCTCCTCTCCGTACGGCAGACTTTCGCTCGTCTGGGCTGGCGGCACCCCGGCGGTTGCGCCACCTGTCGGCCGGCGGTGAATTACTACGTGCGCACCGCCTGGCCAGCAGAGGGTCTGGACGATGCCCAGTCTCGCTTCATCAACGAGCGTGCCCATGCCAACATTCAGAAAGATGGCACCTATTCAGTGATTCCCCGTATTTACGGCGGAGTAACCAGTCCTGCGGAGCTCAAGCGCATCGCCGAAGTGGCGGAACGCCATAACGTGCCGATGGTGAAGTTTACCGGCGGCCAGCGTCTCGACCTGCTCGGCGTGAAAAAGGAAGACTTGCCGCAAATCTGGGCGGAACTGGGCATGCCTTCGGGGCACGCCTACGGTAAGGCTCTGCGTACCGTAAAATCTTGTGTGGGTACTGAATTCTGCCGCTTCGGGGTGCAGGACAGCACCCACCTGGCCATCGAACTGGAGAAGGGGCTAGAGCGCATGTGGGCACCACACAAGGTAAAGCTCGCTGTCTCCGGCTGTCCGCGCAATTGTTCTGAGAGCACCATCAAGGACTTTGGCATCATCGGCGTCGATTCGGGCTGGGAACTTTATGTGGGCGGCAACGGCGGTATGAAGGTGCGTGCCGCTGAACTCCTCTGCAAGGTCAAAACCCATGATGAAGTGCTGGAAATGGCTAAGGCCTTTCTGCAAATGTACCGGGAAGATGCCCAATATCTGGAGCGTACCGCGCCCTGGGTGGAACGGGTCGGCCTGGACCACATAAAAGCCATTGTGGTGATGGATGTGGCGTCCCGCCAACAGCTCGCCGCACGCCTGGATTTCGCCCTGTCCCAGGAAAAAGATCCTTGGGCGGAGGCGGTTTCCGGTTGCCTGAACATTCACGCCGCGCCCTTGCGTCGCATCCCTGCTTGAGGTGATCCCCATGGAATGGTTAGCACTTGGCAGCATAGAAGAAATCCCCGCCCTTGGTGGTCGTTATGTGGATACCCCCCAAGGACAAATCGCCATCCTGCGCAACGAAAATGACAAGATTTTCGCCGTCAGCAATCGCTGCCCACACCGTGGCGGGCCATTGTCTGAAGGCTTCATTTCTGGAAAAATCGTGTTCTGTCCGCTGCATAACTGGCAGATTGATCTGGAAAAAGGCGAGGCGATGGCGCCAGACCATGGTTGCGTAAAGACTTTTCCGGTGAAAATCGAAGGCCGACAGGTCTGGCTGGGATTGGAGGGGGTGACACCATGACCTTGATCCGCCCGCAGAGCGGGCAACCATTGCGCCGTCTAGAGAGCAAATCGGCTTGCCCCTACTGCGGGACTGGCTGTGGCGTCATCATTGAGCATGATGGCCAGCACATTACCGGCGTGCGCGGCGACCCGGATCACCCTGCCAATTTTGGGCAACTATGCAGCAAGGGCAGCAACCTGCATTTGACCAGCCGGGGGGATGATCGCGCCCGCGAACCCCTGCAACACCAGCGCGGCAGCGAAAACTGGTCGCCCCTGCGCTGGCCGGAGGCCCTGATGCAGATGGCGAAGGTCTGGGCGGAAATTATCCATACGCAAGGCCCCCAGGCCGTGGCTTTTTATGTCTCCGGGCAATTATCGACGGAGGACTATTATGTCGTCAACAAACTGGCCAAAGGCTTTATCGGCACCAATCATATCGACACCAACTCGCGGCTCTGCATGGCGTCTGCGGTAACGGGCTACAAATCCAGCCTCGGCATGGACTCTGTGCCTTGCGGTTATGAGGACTTCGACAGCGCTGATTGCCTGTTTATTGTTGGTGCCAATGTCGCCTACGCCCATCCGATACTGTTCCGCCGGATCGAGGCCGCGAAGTTACGCCGCCCGGAACTGCAGATTATCGTTGTCGATCCGCGGCGCACACCGACCGCCGCCATCGCTGATATTTTTCTGCCCATTCAGCCGGGCACCGATGTGGCGCTGTTTCACGGCATGTTGCACATTCTGATCTGGGAAGGGTTCCTGAACAGGGCCTTTATTGAGACCCATACTGAGGGCTGGGAAGAACTCAAGGCGCGGGTGCAGAACTATACCCCGCAATGGGTAGCGGAAACCTGCGCCATTCCGGTTGCCGACCTGCGTGCCGCGGCAATAGCCTTCGGCCAGGCGCCCGCCGCCCTTTCCCTCTGGTGTCAGGGCTTGAATCAATCCAGTCATGGCACTGATAAAAACGTTGCTCTCATCAACCTGCATCTGGCCACCGGACAAATCGGCCGACCGGGCGCCGGTCCTTTCAGTCTGACCGGACAACCCAATGCCATGGGCGGACGTGAAACCGGTGGTATGCCCGCACTCCTCCCCGGTCATCGCGAAATTGCCAACCCCGAGCACCGGGCAGAAATCGCCGCACTCTGGGGGGTGGAAAGCCTGCATCCACAGCCCGGCTACACCGCAGTACCCCTATTCCAGGCGCTGGAACGCGGGGAGATTGAAACTGTCTGGATCACCTGCACTAACCCGGTACTGTCCATGCCGGACCAGACACAAGTGCAGCGCGCTCTCGAAAAAGCCCGTCTCGTCGTCTTGCAGGACAGTTTTCTGGGCACCGAAACTGCCGCCTATGCGGACCTCCTGCTTCCCGCTGCCAGCTGGGGTGAACGCGAAGCTTTGGTGACCAACTCTGAACGGCGCATTACCCATCTGCGAACCGCAGTTCCCGCACCGGGCAGCGCCCTGCCCGACTGGATGATCTTCCGCGATTTCGCCTTTATTCTCGGTGACGCCCTGGATGCCCTCAACCATCCACTGCCAAGCGCAAAAGATGCCTCTTGGGCTGCACGTGCCCAGCGCATGTTCAACTTTGCCGATTCCACCAGTATTTTTCTGGAATACCGGGAATGCACCCGGGGCCGGGATTTGGACATCACTGGTCTCGACTTCTCCGTATTGGACAATCAGGGACCGCAGCAGTGGCCCTATCCAGAAGGCGCCGTAGCCGGGCAAGCGCGCCTGTACGCCGACGGCGTTTTCCCCACACCAAGTGGCCGCGCCCGTTTCCGTGATCCCGAATATCTGGGGGTTGCCGAAGAAATCGACGCACGTTATCCCTTACGCCTGACCACCGGCCGCCTGCGGGATCATTGGCACAGCATGAGCCGCACTGGCAAAGTGGCCGCCCTCTTCGCCAGCGATGCAGAAGCCTTTCTCGAAATACAACCGGACGATGCGCGACGCCTGAATCTCGATAACGACATGCTGGCCAAAGTCAGCAGCCGACGCGGCAATAATATCCTCAGGGTGAGGGTCAACGCCGATCTGCAGCCGGGGCTCCTTTTCGCCCCTATGCATTTCGGGCGCCGCTACGCCCCCGCCGCCCTCTGCAATCAACTGACTCTCGCAGCCATTGATCCCATTTCCGGCGAGCCGGAATTCAAACATACGGCTGTACGGGTAGAGCCGGTGTTATTCCCCTGGCAAGGTACGATTCTGCGCTTGCTGGACAAAGACGCGTATTTCCATGCCGCCCAACAGATCGCCCGCCAGTTCCCCTACGCCAGCCTCGCTCGCATGCGCCGGGGCGAACGCGAGGGCTTCATTCTTCGCATCGCCGGTGAACAGGCCCCGGCGGCCAGTGATATCCAGGCCTGGGATCAGGCCCTGGGCATGGACAGCCTCGACATCATCGACTATGACGATGGCCGCCGGGGCATACGCAAACGCCTCTGCATTCGGCAGGATCAGCTTTATGCCGCGCGTCTCTTCGGGGAAGACGTCACCCGTGACTGGTTGCGCGAACTATTACTCAGTGCCGCCGATGTGCATTCTTACCGGCATGCCCTTTTTGCTCCCAAAGTCCCCACCGACATGGGCACCTGGGTGCGTTCACGGGGAGTGTGTGCCTGCACCGGGGTGGATGAACGCATTCTGCAGCAACACGTTGCCGCAGGCGCCGTTACCCTTGGCCAGATCGCCCAAGCTTGCGGTGCGGGCGGCGAATGCGGCTCCTGCAAACCGGAAATCCTCGACATCATCCGCCTTATGCGCCGGGAGGCCTCATGCGCGCCCCGACTCTGAATCTGCCCCAGCTCGTCGGCCGTGTGGCGCGGGGCCGCGAACATGCTGAGGACTTATCTCTGGAAGAAGCCCAGACCCTCTTTGCCGCTTGGCTGGCGGGCACACTTCCTGATCTTAGCGCCGGTGCGCTGTGGACGGCGTATCGTATCAAGGGCGAATCCGTGGACGAGTTGCGCGGCTTCGTTCGCGCCAGCGAGGCCAGCCTGCGGCCCGTTGTCCTCGACAGTGCTTGTCAGCCGGTCATTTTACCCAGCTACAATGGGACTCGGCGTGGGGCCAATTTGCTGCCTTTGCTGGCATGCATCCTCGCCCGTTGCGGCGTACCAGTATTGCTGCATGGCCTGCATGCCAGCAGCATGGAAAGTGCCATGACACTGAGCGACCATGACCCTTCCGGGCGGGTCGGCACGGCACGGATTTTTACTGCATTTGGCCTACCCATCGCCCAGGACAATGTGCAGGCGGGCACCCAATTGCGGCAGCAAGGGCTCAGCTACCTGCCTGTGGAACAGCTCTGTCCAGGCCTCGGGCGAATGCTTCGACTCCGTCAACAACTCGGCGTTCGCTCCAGCGTACATACGGTCGTCAAACTCATGAATCCCTTCCGGACGCCTGCGGTACATTGCGCCGGGGTTACCCATCCACCCTATCTGGCGCTTCTGCAGGCTTTTTTTACCGCAACAGGGCGTCGCGCTCTTTGTCTGCGCGGCACCGAAGGCGAACCTTTCGCCAACCCCAAACGCCGCCCCGATCTGCATACCTGCCTAGCGGGAGAATGCACTCTGTGGGTGGCTAAAGACGATAAGCCACTACTCCAGATCCCGGTCTTGCCTGATGATCAGGGCGTCAGTGCTACCTGCCGGTTCATGGCACAGGTGCTCACCGGACACGCTCCCTTGCCCCCGGCGCTAGCCGATCAGGTAATTTGCTTGCTTTGCCTCAGCGGCCGCTGCGCCGATGTGGACAGCGCCCGCACCCACCTTTCTCAAATCCTTTCCCACGATGCGGCATAACCGGAGAAGCCCCATGCACCAACCCTCCTTCCCTCCGGTCTCCATTGTCGGCGCAGGCCCCGGCGACCCCGAACTGCTCACCCTCAAAGCGGCGCGACGTATTGCCGAGGCCGAGATCATTTTCTATGACGCCCTCGCCAACCCGCGTATCCTCGACATGGCGGCGGACCATTGCCGCAAGGTCGAAGTGGGCAAGCGCGGTGGCCAAAACTCGACGCCACAACTGTTCATTCACGAGCAGCTCATCCGTGCCGCACGGCAGGGGCTGAGGATTGTACGCTTGAAGGGCGGTGACCCCTTCCTCTTCGGTCGCGGCGGTGAAGAATGCCTGGCCCTGCGCGCTGCCAACGTCGAGTACGAAATCATTCCCGGCATCACCAGTGGCATGGCTGCGGCAGCTTACGCCGGAGTGCCCCTCACCCACCGCCATCGCAGCCAGTCCGTACTCTTCCTCACCGGCCATGAAGCGCGCGGTGGCAAGGCTCCAGACTGGTCGCGCCACGCCCAGGCGGCTGATACTCTGGTGATCTATATGGGCATCGAACGGGCGGCCGGCATCTGTACAAATCTTATGGCAGGCGGTCTTGCAGAGGAAACCCCGTGTCTTGCCGTACAATGGGCCACCTTAGAGCAAAAACAAGTGCAGGCGCCCTTGGCACGACTGAGCGCGGAAATTGCCCGTGCCGGACTCGGCAGCCCGGCCATACTGATTATCGGCGCGGTCGTGGAGATTGCCGAGCTCTGCGCCTGGCTACCGAAAACAGAAGATGCTGCGCGCCACTTAATGCAACAACCTTAAGGAGTTTTCGTGTCTCAAGTACAGTTCCTGCTGGCCCACGGTTCACGCAATCCGCAATGGCGACTACCCTTCGAGGTTATTGCCATGCGCCTGCAAGCAAGCCAGCCACAGCGAAAGATCATACTCTGTTATCTGGAAATATGGACGCCCAGCCTCGCTGAGGCGATGCGCAAGGCCTACGCTTCCGGTTTGCGCCGGTACCGGGTTTCGCCAATTTTCTGGAGCAGCGGCAGGCACCTGCAGGAGGATTTACCAGCGCTTGTCACCCAACTTCAGCTTGAATTATCTGGCTGCGAAATCACCATCGATAGCCCTCTCGGCGAATCAGAGATCATCGTCCGCGCTGCACTGCAAGCCCTGCAATGAGCCCATGCACCGCATCGTCCTGATCGACAACAATACGGAGCGCGCGGAAATGCTTCGTGACGCCCTCCATCTAGAAGGCCATCAAGTCGCCGACATTTTTGTTTGGACAGAACTCTCGTGGCAACGGTTGGAAAAACTGCAACCCGACGTCATCATCGCCGAAGCCGGCACGCCGGAGCGCGATGTCCTCGAACACATTGTTTTTCTCAGCGAAACCTTAGAACTTCCGGTTGTCGTTCTCGGCGCTCCCGAGGATGAAGACACCATGCGCCGCGCCATCCGTGCAGGAGTCGCTGCCTACGTCGCCCACGGCATCTCCGCCCGCGATATCGCCCCTATTCTCAAGGTCGCTGCCTTGCGCTATGCCGACTACCGCTTGCTACGCAAAGAACTCAAAGACACCAAAGATGCCCTCTCCGAACGCAAGCTGGTGGAAAAAGCCAAGGGTATTCTCATGCGTGATCTGCAGATTGACGAAGCCGAAGCCTACCGCCGCCTGCGCCGCCTGGCGATGGATAAGGGCAAAAAATTGGCGGAGATCGCCGAGATGGTGATTACCATCAGCTCGTAACCATGCTCCAACAGATCAGCACTCCGTTCCCTAGCTGTCCACGGAAAAAATAGTATCATCCTAACGCTTCGCGGATTCTCTGCCTCCTGATGATCTTTCCAATGGTGTCAATCAACAGGACGCTGGCTAAAATGTATTAGAATACGCTAATACATAAAAATTGGCGATAGCTCGCAGGCTGCGGACTGCTCCAAAGAACAGAGTGGCGCGTCTGATCATATATATGTAGTATACATATATAGTTAATAGGAGGTACTACTATGAATACTCAGAGCATTGGCCAGAACCTTCTGGATACCGCTAACAGATTGAGAGATCGAGAACTGCTTTTTCATGGTAATCATGCCAACCTTTCTGTCCGATCCGGAGAGCGTATGCTCATGACCCGCGGTGGTGATGTGGCACAGTTACGGGCGGATGATCTGGATTGGGTAGGTCTGGACGGCTCAGGTCAGGAAGCCTTCCAGCCCACATTTCGGGAAGTTATTGAGATGCATGCCAAAGTCTATAGCCAGCGCAGGGATTTTGGCGGCATTGTTCACTGCCATCCGGCCCACCTTACGGCCTTCGCCATTGCACAACAGCCCTTGCCGGCGGTGTATGAGCCATTATTGCGTCTCGGAATCCATGAGGAAGTGCCGGTAGTGGCCTGGGCACCACGCGGTTCGCAGGAGTCCGTTGAAGGTATCCTCCGAGCGTTCGTGAACCCAGCGATCAGCGCAGTATTGCTGTCCAACCATGGGGTCCTGGTGGCAGGAGCCGATCTCGGTGAAGCATTGGCTCGACTCACGGCCTTGGAAGAAGCAGCGGAACTGGTGCTCCATGCTCGGGCTCTGGGTGGCGCGAAACCTTTGCCAAAGGCTGCCTACGAGGAGGTGGTGGGGCGCCAACACCAATTCCAGATGACGTCATGAGTAATGACCGTGTTCGGCCAGGTCGACATCTCGCCGCGTTTTCCCTGCTGTTGCTTTGGGAAATGCCAGACCATGGTCTTCATCTCCACCGGCGGATCAATGGCGTCCTCCCTGACGGACTACAAGTGGATATAGGGAATCTCTATCGTGCGCTTCGTGACTTAGAGGTCCGAGGGAGTGTCCAGTCTGCCTGGGATACCGAAGGCAGCGGTTCTGCACGACGGATTTATCGTATTACTGCCGATGGGCACGATGAATTGCGAGGCTGGAGCGAAGACATCAGCAAGCGGCGTAGCGCCTTCGACTGGTTTTTGGGGCACTGGCAGGCACTGGCGGAGTCGGATGGCAACGTAGAGGCGCGACTCCATGGATGAGAAAGCTATCCGTTCACGGTATGTCGAACTTTTTGGAGTGGTGCCTGACAGCTGGCCCTTACGACAGGATATTGCCCGTCAAGCAGGACGGGAAACGGCCCTAGATGCCATAGAAAACCTGAGAGAAACGCTTATTCACGAGAATCCGCTCGACCGAAAAGTGCAACAGCTGGTCCATTTTGGCATGCTCCTCGTACGTAGCGAAGCGGCAGCAGCGGAGCTTCATGCCCGCGCAGCCCTTGTCGCGGGCGCCACGGTCGCCGAACTGCATGGCGTCTTGGAGACTGCGGCGATCGTGGCTGGCATGCCTGCTTTCAGCTTGGGTGTTCAGGCCGTGACCCGCGCCTTGGCAATACCGGCCCAATCTTTGGACACGGAGAAAAATAATGGCCTTACCGGCTAGTTTTGATTTCCAAATCCTAAAGAAGCCACTACGTCGGTATACGCCCGTCCGGCTCATGTACCGGCGGGCGACTGCCGGCGGTTTCAATATGGGTGCAGACAGCCACTCGCACACTGACGGTCTCACTCATTATCCCTCCTACAGCAGCAAGGGGTAACCTATTGCAAGATTGCCACTAACTCATGCATTACTGCGTTAGCTCACCGGATTTAGCCAGTGGTAGATCAGTAACCATTGCTTCACTAATAGTCATTTACAACTCCTTTCTCACAGGACGGCAGTTTCCTGCCAAATGACCATTTACACAAAAATTCTTACACCCCCGAACCGTACCCATTATCGGCCCGATGCGCCGATGGCTACCGTTTATCCCGCTCCCCATCAATAGCGAAGGACTCAAGTCTGGCTTCAGCCGCGCTCGTGTGAAAGCCAGAATGCCGGATTTGCACTTCCATGATCTTCGTCATTCCTGTGCCTCTATCCTGCTTGCGTCTGGGGCTGACCTGTACACCATTAGTCGCATCCTGGGTCATTCATCCACCAAGATGACTGAGCGTTACGCGCATCTTCAAACCGATGCGCAATCGGTCGCTTTGGAACGGGCCTTTTCCGAGTCTGTACTCAAAAATGCACTCAAGAAAAAACCGGCTTAGCGTCGGTGTCGTAACTTCTTGTTTTATCTGGTGGGCGGTACAGGGTTCGAACCTGTGACCCCTGCCGTGTGAAGGCAGTGCTCTACCGCTGAGCTAACCGCCCAAAATGAGCAAGCTCATCTGGAGACGGCATAAAATACCAATCAAAGGCATCAAGGTCAAACGCTTTCGACCTTCTCACATCCTTTTTTTCACGTTAGACTGCCAACCGCTATCACTCCACATGGTGCCTCAGATGCCCTATCAGCGACGGTCACCCTATTCATGATGTTCCTGAGACACCTGCCAACGGTCCAAGAACCACGACTTTACATGGCCCTGGAGCGCACCTATCTGGGCTATTTCAAACTCCTCTTCGTTGCTATCGGCACTGGCCTGGTTTCCGCGCGTCTGGCGGTACTATTTAAGGCGCTGCATTACGCAACATTGGCACATTTTTTTACCGAACTTTTCAACTGGCTGACTTGGCCCGCCATCGCCCTGGTTTTTGTGGTAGGATTTCGCTTTATGTCGGACTTGGAACACATCGAAAAAGGACTCCCTGTGGCTGCAAAAGAAATCATTGATCCGCGCATTTATATGGCCGCCGAACGCACCTTCCTGGCTTGGGTGCGAACCGGTATCGGCCTGATTGCCTTTGGTTTTGTCATTGAGAAGTTCGACTTCTTTCTGGAGCAACTCTCCACCATGCTGCACACCAAGCTCATCATGGGAGAAGGATTCTCCGGGATGGGGATCATCTTTATTCTTCTCGGCATCACCAATCTGGTGATCGGGGGCATCAACTTCATTCGCACGGTCAAAAAAGTGGACGAGGGTTCTTATCATGTCCACAAATTTCTCTACGGTCTCTATGGTGTCATTCTGCTGAGTATCACGCTCGTTCTGGCAGTCATGATCATCCGTGTGTCGCCCTGATGTCGGTTGCCGCCAAGGGCATCCGTACGAGCGCTAGATAGTCGTCATAGGACCAATAGCGCGCATGAAATGGATATTTTTCTGATCCCCTTCTCTCATTTCTCCAGATAACCGACTTACTTTTGTCCAATATACCGAGGCAGTGCTCCACGCGCCGGCGGAATACCCGCATGGCCACCCCAGGCAATAATGACGCCATCATTTTCCGGACCAATGACATAGGCCTCTCCCTGTTGTCTCAGCGTGCCGCCTACCTCCTTGCTATCAGTGCCGCGTAAGGCGTAAAAATTCAAAACATGTAGCCCACCCGCTTGCGGGAAATGGCGCCAGATATATTCTGAAGCAGTGCGTACGGTCTTGTCAGCGGTCATCTCGCTTGTACTGGAAGGGTTTTTCAGGAAAATCGTAAGCATGCTCCCCTTGCGGCTGGAAAATAGGAGAGTGAACCGGTATCGCCATGTCCTGCAGGGCGAGAACAAGGCAGTGATCTGAGTGGTATCTACGGCGGAGGCATGCTGAACAGTCCTACCAATGCGCGACGGTCACCTCCTTCACAAAGTGGCCAGATTGGAGCAAAGATAGCCGAAGCCATAAACATGAGGGTCTCAAAAAATAAAAGGGCAGAGAGGAATACCTCAATGCCCTTACTTTATGGTGCGCTCGGACGGAGTCGAACCGCCGACCTACTGGTTCGTAGCCAGTTGCTCTATCCAGCTGAGCTACGAGCGCGTGGAGGGCGTAATATACCTACAGACGGGGGGGCGGTCAATTCCTCTGCTTCCTCCTCTGCCTCGGCACCTATCGGGGCCCTCAACTACCGGTGATACCGCCCTCCGATGTGTCCTTATTCTTCGCCATTTCCGCCTTGAGCCTGGCGAGATCATCATCCACACCGCTCGTCACACGCACCTTGTCCATCTCTTTTTCGGTCTGACTGCGGCTATCCAAAGGATCATTCAGCGCACCTGACTCCATCAGGCCATCCATCGCCACTGCCTTGGCCTCCATGTGCTGGGCACGATCCTGAGCGCGACGCATGGCATCACCGGCGCCATCCATATCCTTGTCAATGCCCGTGAGTGCCTGGCTGACTTTGACCTCCGCCTGCGCTGCCGTCAGTTCACTCTTGGTGATCTCCTTTTGCGTTCTGAACCGCTCTATATGGTCCTGAAGCTTATTCTCGTAATCCGTCAGCTTTTGCGCCTGAGCCGCCACCGTATCATGCGCTTCCTTGAAGGAAGCGATCTTCTGCAATTCAGACTGCTTCTGGGCTAATTCAGCGCGCGCCAGGTCTTCCCGGTTGGCTTCTAGAGCCATTCGCGCATCCGCATCCGCTTTGTCGACGGTCTTCTGCGCCTGCGCCATCTGGTTTTCCAATGAGACACGCTCGGTCACCACATCGGCAAGATGCCTTTTGGTATCCTGCAAATTCGTAATCATTTTTTCATAGGACAAGTCTAGGCTTTCCCCCGGGTCTTCCGCATTATCGAGAAAATGATTCACTTTGCCTTCCAGTATCTCTGCGGCATGTTTAAATATCGACATAAGATTACTCCTTGCGACGGCGTCGCGCTGTTCACTGCATCAGTCATTAACCGGGATCACCAGTTGCGGACGCAGGGCATCAACCAGCGCATCCGCGTTGTCCATGGCCTTCACCGCCGTGCCCACCGCAAAAAATTCAATGATATGCGGCTTCCAATTGTGGCTACCTTCATGCAGTTGCACGCCGGTAATTCCATCCGCCTGAGCCTCCTGTGCCTCATGCTGCATACGCTCCATGGCCAGTTCACGCGCGTCATACATGGCCTGCGTAAATTGCTCCATTTCTGTATTGCGCCCTATATTACCCATGGATTTCAAAAAACTCTGGTGGGCCACATGATATACACAGGAGCCCATTACCATTTCCATCGGTCGATAACCCGCCTGCAGCAACATCCAGAAATCCTGCCCACTGAGATCACTGGTAAAAGGTTTACCCCCTACCCCCTTGAATCCAGAGGCGCCGCTGCGATGCGCGATAGCCGTACCAATCGCCATGAATTCGAGAATATCCTGATCCCATTCCATGCGTTTGACTTCCAGGCGCACACCGACAATACCGTCCGCCTGTAGCAGGATAGCCTCCTGTTCCATGCGACTCATAGCCAGTTCGCGAGCCTGGTACATGGCCTGGGACAATACATCCATCTCCATGTTCTGATTCCAGTTACCATACTGAATACCCATATGGTAAATGCAGGACCCCACCACCAGCCCTAAAGGCTCAAAATTGGCCTTGCGGACCATGACGAATTCATTGACGGAGAGATCGGAGGTAAATATGCCTTCGTGACTGCCCTGCGAACGCAAGCCTTTCAGACGTTCGATGGCATGAGGAGCCAGTTGTTCCGTAGTATCGGTCATATAAGATCCTTTCGTGTCGTGGCAGCACTTTTCAGTGGATGGTCAAGGAGTGAAATCATCGGAATCAGTTCGTGCTGAGGGGTGTTTTTCGGCAAATAGCTGATGGCCGTGCCAATACTGATATGACGGCACAGAAAGCGTTCCGGATTATTCTGATCGGCGGCAACCCGAAACATCTGGGTGGTGCTGGTATGCGCCAACACTGCGGCCGCCATACGCCGCCCGTCTTCGCGTAAATCATAGAGGGCGCGACGGCGGACATTTTCCTGGAATGTAGACAGATCGGTGATTTCCATATTCCAGTAGCGTGCAGCAAAGGGGGAGAACTGCGCGGCCTGCTCAGCCATGGTACCCATCCACGGGCTATACCAATCAAAATTAGCACCGATAGCGATGCCCACGGGCACCACTCCATCTTCCAGTAACCGGACAAATTCCAGTGCCGAAACAGTAGCCACGACCGGCTCCGTGGACGGTGGCAGCCCGCGAATGCGGATGGCCGTGCCGGTAACGCCATAATCCATATCTTCGTGCTCACCATGATGCACTTTCATCCGTACATCGACGATGGCATTCGCACCCATGGCCAGTGCCTCCAGTCGCATGCGCTCTACCGCCATGTGCCAGCCATCATAGTGCCCCTGGGTCCAAGAATACCCAAAATGGTACCAGCAGTTGCCGGTCACCATACCAACGGGTTGTACGCCGTGGCTGCGCTGCAACAGCAACTCAGACGCCCGCGCCGTACTGATCCAGGGCAATTGCCCTTGACTGGTCTGAAACATGCGGCTTTGAACGAAAGAAGGGAGGCGGTGTTGGCGCAGCGCCAATTCCCATTCGGAGTAACGCTGCATTTCTTCGGGGGTTTGTGAGCGGATGCCTTTGTTGGCGCTCTGACCGATATTTTCTGCGGCACGCTGGGCATCATGTGCGACTTCCTCAATGCCGTGTTTGATCTTGTCCCAAATGGACATAACCCCTCCTTCAAATCACCCCATAAGAAAGTCGTGTAATGTATCGCTGGCGCCCCGCATTTCGCCGGAGAGATCAGCCAGGTCGGCAACCAAGCTTTCCAGCCAGGCGGATAACGATAAATCTTCGTGTTTGAGCACTACGCCACGTACGGTTTTCGCGCGCACCGTGCTGATATGGGCGCCCTCTTTTTTGAGAATATAGTCGTTATTATTAGTATGGATAGTAATGGACTCAATGTGGCTGGTTTTCGCAAAAAATCCATCCTTCTTGCGCTCTACTTCCACAAAACCTGGCACGTCACCCTCAAGACGCGCGGCCAACCCTTCCACAAAGGCCTTCATGTCTGTTTGTGCCCGTCTGATCCAGGCCGTATTTCGCTCAAAATCCGTACTCATACAGGGCCCCTTCCCTAGATTGCCACTCATATACCGGAAATGAGACTCTTCGTCCCAACTTTAGTTCGCGAATCCCGATCATGCACGAATTTTTTGGAGTTCCGGCCCATCTTCCATTTTCACATGTAAACGCTGCAATTGCGCGAACTGACGATAAAGCGGACAGAGCAGTTCGCCGAGGGCAGCCAGAGAAATCGCTGCCATCAGCGCATTCAGTAACTTGTCCATTTGCGTCTATTCCACCAGCGGATCCCCTGCTTGCTGGCCGTGGACGCCCTCCATTTCGCCAGTTCTCCCCGATAACCGCCGAAGAGAATTCGCCACAATCACTACCCACCGCAGAGCCAAATAGAAGTACCAAAAAAACGTCAACCCTTCACACCCCACATCCCGTCAAATACCGGCCTTGCGCAAAACAGTTGATTTTAGTCGAAGGATGCTTATCATTTGCGCTCTTGCGCGCATTTCTCGCGCCCGGTAAGTTTGCCCCTGGAGTTGATGATCGTGGATATCCGCCTTTCTCGCCGCGTGAATGCGGTGCGCCCCTCCCCCACGCTTGCGGTCACTGCCCGCGCCCAACAACTGCGCCGCGCAGGGAAGGACATTGTCAGCCTGGGTGCTGGCGAACCGGACTTCGACACCCCGGAGTACATCAAGGAAGCGGCCATCGCCGCCATCCACCGGGGCTTCACCAAATACACCGCCGTCGGCGGCACACCGGAGTTGAAGGCCGCTATCATCGGCAAATTCGCCCACGACAACCATTTGTCATACCATTCCGACGAAATTCTCGTTTCCGTCGGTGGCAAGCAAAGCTTCTTCAATCTTTGTCAGGCCCTTCTGGATGCCGACGACGAAGTCATCATTCCCGCGCCTTACTGGGTATCTTATCCGGACATCGTGCTGCTGGCTGAAGCGCGGCCCGTCATCATCGATACCGACGCCAGCCGGCGTTTCAAGATCAGCCCGGAGCAACTGGAAGAGGCAATCACCCCCAGCACCCGCCTGCTGGTCATCAACAGCCCCTCCAACCCCTCCGGCGTGGCCTACAGTCGCCCGGAACTGGAAGCACTGGGTGAAGTACTCCGCCGTCATCCGCATATCCTCATCGCCAGCGATGACATGTATGAGAAAATCCGTTTCTACGATGAAGACTTCGTCAACATCGCCAATGCTTGCCCGGATCTGACTCCGCGCTGCATCATCATGAATGGCGTATCCAAAGCCTATGCCATGACCGGATGGCGCATCGGCTACTGTGCTGGCCCCAAGGAACTGATCACCGCGATGAATACGGTACAGTCCCAAAGCACCTCCAATCCCACCTCCATCGCTCAGGTGGCCGCCCAGGCGGCGCTGGAAGGTGGCGACAGCGCCATCCACGAAATGGTGCATGCCTTCAAGCGGCGCCACCAATATGTCTACGACCGCCTGAAAGCACTGCCCGGCGTCGCCGCCATGCCCTCCGATGGTACCTTTTACAGCTTTCCGGGATTTCGCGAAGTCATAGCGGCGAAAGGCCTGCGTGACGATCTTGCCCTCGCTGAAGCCTTGCTGGAGGCCGGAGTGGCAGTAGTACCCGGCTCAGCCTTTGGTACACCCGGCCACATCCGTCTGTCCTTTGCGACCAGCGATAAAAATCTGGAAATGGCCCTGGATCGCATCAGCGCTTTTATCAACGGCCAGACAGACCGCCCCCAAAACTGAGAGCGCGTTACCCTAGTACCCAGGATTAACCCCGATCAGGACACAGGACTGATTATTATCGCCGCAGCCACTCGACGGGCGCGCTTCCGGGCTTCCTCCACGTCATCGGCACCAGCTATACCCACCCCGAGGCGCCTGAGCTTGCTGGCTGTCGGCTTGCCGAAAAGCCGCAGATCACTTTCCGGCACAGCCAGCGCCTCCTCCAATCCTGAATATTCCGGCCCCCAACCCAGATCCTTCCCGCGAATCACCGCAGAAGCCGCCGGACGCCGGAAGCCCGGATCGATCGGCAAACCCAAAATGGCACGCAGGTGCAGGTCGAACTCACTCTGACGCTGACTGGCCAGGGTCACCAGACCCGTATCATGGGGCCGGGGTGAGAGTTCACTGAAGATGACATCTTCGCCGCGCACAAAAAACTCCACCCCATACAGCCCCCGTCCGCCCAGATTATCAGTCACCAATTCCGCCATCTTTTCCGCCTGTCGCAAAGCTGCCTCACCCATCGGCTGCGGCTGCCAGGATTCCACATAATCACCGGCTTCCTGACGATGTCCGATAGGCGCACAAAACGTCGTCCCAAAGGCAGAGCGCACCGTCAGCAACGTGATCTCGAAATCGAAGTCGACAAAGCCCTCGACAATGATTCGCTGACTGCCGACGCGGCCCGCCGTCTGCGCCTCCTGCCAAGCCAACGCCAGTTCCGTCGCGCCGCGCACTATGGACTGCCCCTTACCACTGGAAGACATAACCGGCTTGATCACACAGGGAAAGCCCAGCATTATTGCCGCCTCTTCCAACTCTGCCAGTGTCCCCGCGAAGCGATACGGCGATGTCGGCAAGCCCAACTCTTCCGCAGCGAGGCGGCGGATACCCTCGCGGTCCATGGTTAACCGTACTGCCCGAGCCGAGGGCACCACGGTGGCCAACCCCAGCGCCTCGATTGACGCCAGTGCGGAAGTCGCAATAGCCTCGATTTCAGGCACCACAAAGTGCGGACGCTCGCGTTTGACAATGGCCAGAATGGCCTCTGGATCAGTCATATCCAACACATGGGAACGATGGGCGACTTGCATGGCCGGCGCATCGGCGTAACGATCCACCGCAACAGTCTCCACCCCCAAACGTTGTGCGGCAATAAGGACTTCCTTACCCAGCTCGCCAGCACCGAGCATGAGTAAACGGGTAGCGGAAGCAGAAAGCGGTGTACCAAGTATCATTGCATTTCCCTTGTAAAGACAAAATCTTCGCGCAACTCACCGCAGGTTAAAGATGCCCCCCAACTTATGCGCCTATACTTAAAGATAACATTTTCGACCAGGCGTGTACGCAAAGGAGCAAGCAATGAGTAGCAAAAGCATCGGGATGGTCGGCTTAGGTCGAATGGGTGCCAATATGGCGAGGCGTCTCCACCGCAAGGGTCTGGAAGTCACCGTTTACAATCGCCATACCGAAAAAGCCACTGATCTGGCTAAAGAAACAGGCATGCACGCTGCCGAAAGTCTGGAAGCCCTCGTTCAGGCCTTGCCCAGCCGCCGGATCGTTTGGCTCATGCTCCCCGCCGGAGAGACCACCCAAAGTCATATCGACTCCATTCTTCCCTTGTTGAACAGGGGTGACATACTGATTAACGGCGCGAATGCCTTTTATGAGGACTCCATCGCCCAATCCAAAAAAGTGGAAGCGGCGGGGGTGAATTACGTAGATGCCGGTGTTTCTGGCGGTGTCTGGGGTCTACAGGAGGGATATGCCCTGATGGTCGGCGGTAGCCAGGAAGCCGTAACTCAGGTAACGCCTTTTCTGGAAGCACTGGCGCCGGGCACCGACAAAGGCTGGCTGCACTGTGGGCCGGTTGGTAGTGGTCATTTTGTCAAAATGGTCCACAACGGTATCGAATACGGAATGATGCAAGCCCTCGCCGAAGGCTTCGCCATCCTGCAGGGCAAAACCGAATTCGGACTGGATCTCGCCAAGGTGGCCGAAATGTGGCGCTACGGCAGCGTCGTCCGCTCCTGGCTCCTCGACCTTACCGCCGACACCCTCGCCAAAGATCAGGTGCTCGCCGACATCGCGCCCGTGGTGGCGGATTCCGGCGAAGGTTTGTGGACCGCGCAGGCAGCTCTCGCACTGAAAATTCCCGCGCCGGTCATCACCCTCGCTCTGCAGATGCGCTGGGCCTCTCAGGGGCGCGACGGCTACGCCGCCAAACTCCTGGCGATGATGCGTAACCAGTTTGGCGGCCATGCCGTGCAAAGGGAGGACTGAATGAGTAACTGTAATTGTCAGTTCGTCATTTTTGGGGCTACCGGTGATCTCGCCAGCAAAAAACTTCTCCCCGCACTGTATCATCTGCATTGCGCAGGCAGAATGCCTGACGAGTTGCGTATTCTCGCCTTTGGACGACGCCCCTGGGACGACAAGGCCTGGCAAGATTTTCTTCAGGAACAGATGGAAACCTATGCCAGCAATTATCACGCCGACCACTTTGCTGATTTCTGCAGGCATTTTGAATATGTGCGCGGTGAAATCCATGAGCCGGAATCTTACGCCAGACTCCGCAACCTGCTGACCCCGGAAGGGGCCGAAAAGCCGGCGGACACCATTTTTTATCTCGCCATTCGTCCCGCCGATTTTATTCCAGTGGTACAGCGTCTCTCCGAGGCCGGATTTAACCAGGATGGCGACTACCGTATCGTGATTGAAAAACCCTTCGGTGATGATCTGGAAAGCGCCGTGCAACTCAATGAGCAACTGCATCGCCACTTCCGCGAAGATCAGATTTATCGTATCGATCACTATCTTGGCAAAGAAATTGTCCAGAATCTGCTGGTTTTTCGCTTTGCCAACTTACCCATCGAGGCGGTCTGGAACCGCAATTACATCGACCACGTCCAGATAACCGTGGCCGAAGATATCGGCATTGAAAACCGGGCCGGCTATTATGACCAAGCCGGTGCCCTGCGCGATATGCTGCAAAATCACCTGATGCAAATTCTGACGCTGATTGCCATGGAACCACCGCCGTCGCTGGAAGCGGACAGCCTGCGCGACGAAAAAGTCAAAGTCCTGCGTTCCATCCGCCCTATTCCCAAATCGGCCGTCACCGCCTATGCCATGCGCGCGCAGTATGGGCCTGGCATTGTCCACAACAAACATGTTCCCGGCTATCAGGACGAGGCGGG
>NZ_JAAZTY010000077.1 GCF_018854775.1 Acidithiobacillus ferriphilus
GTTGCGCGTAAGAAGCTGGATCAGGGCGATGATGGCGGTATTATTGGCAATTTGGCCACCCTGCTTGTCATCTCCTTGGTAATGATTGGCGGAATAGTCTACAGCTGGACCACGTTAAGCATCGGTAGTGGTTATGGCGGGATTTACGATATTACCAGCTTATGGTTTCTGGTGCACTTCGTGGCGGGGATCCTGGCGCTACTGGCAAGCATCATGAAAATATCCCGTACACCTGATCGAGCCAAGGCAGAGCGTTGGGTATCGTATAATGTTCTCACCTACTGGAGGGGGATAGTTATCCTCTGGGTAGCCTTTTTTATCGTCTTCTATATCGCGTAATTTGGTTATAGATTATCAAATTGGACCGAGGATAAGATAATGGATATGTCGCATTTGTCGTTTGTTATTCCAGCTGGAGCGGATAATCCGACGTTCTTCTGGTTGACGGGATACATCGTGTTTCCGGTGGTGTTTTTAAGCATGTACTTCTGGTGGGTATTAAAAGAAGTGGCCAATGAAGATCGGCTCCGTGTTTTAAAGAAGACAGAAAATAGTCCATCTGGCGATATTTAAATTGTCGCAATGTGGATCGCCAGGTGCCGCCGCCGTTGTTGTTGGGAAAAGGTTGTTGCCGTGTCGCGGTCAGGACGCAGTATTTCTCATCATCAACAACTTGGCGGGGCCTGGGCATCTGTTTACACCTCTGGAGTTGTTCGTGCTTCTCTGTGGCGCTCTCTTTGGCATATGTGTGAAGGAGAATAAATCATGAGCAAAGAAAGCTATTTGGCGGCCAACAATGATTGCGATGATGAGTCATGGAATGGAAACATTGTATTGATCATCGCATTATTGTGGGCTATTATCGCTCTGGGTGGCTATTATATTACTCTTAGAGTGATGTTTTAATGTGTTGCCTTGGTTGGGTGGTGAAGCTGGTTAGGGTAGCGTGTAAAACATGGTGGGCAGATTAATGTTTTGTGTCACCATGCCGTTTGGTTCGATTAATGTAATCATAAGGAGAGACCATAAGTTATGAATACGCAGACAAAAATGCAAAAGAACTGGTATGTATCTGTTGGTGTTGCTGCTGTTTTGGCGGCCACCATGGGTATGGGCACCGCGATGGCTGGCGCTTTGGATAGTAGCTGGAAAGAAGCTACGCTTCCTCAGGTAAAGGCCATGTTGGCGAAAGATACCGGGAAAGTCAGTGGTGACACGGTCACCTACAGCGGCAAGACGGTGCATGTGGTTGCTGCAGCCGTTCTTCCGGGTTTTCCATTTCCGAGCTTTGAAGTCCATGACAAAAAGAATCCTACCCTGGATATTCCCGCAGGGGCCACTGTGGATGTGACCTTCATCAACACCAACAAGGGATTTGGTCACAGTTTTGACATCACCAAGAAAGGGCCACCTTTTGCGGTTATGCCAAACATTAAACCCATTGTTGCCGGCACTGGATTTAGTCCGGTTCCCAAGGATGGTAAATTTGGATATTCGGAGTTCACCTGGCATCCGGCAGCCGGCACTTACTACTACGTGTGCCAGATCCCTGGCCATGCGGCGACGGGAATGTTTGGTAAAATTGTTGTAAAGTAGTTTGTTAGTGTAGATTCTTGTGGCTGGAGCGGGGTGTTTACCCATGCTCTGGCCATGATGTATTTATTATAAAATAGAAATAAGTGTTTGGTGCCGTGCTTATATTGTAGTATTTTAAGATATTTTTTGATTTTTTAGATTTAAGGTCGGCAGAGTAGGAAGGAACTTTTTAGCCTCAGTAAAATTTTTAAATTAACTTTGGTTAAGTGCTATTGAAATTCTTTCACTTGAGGTGGGATAAATATGGGGAGCAACATTAATCATGGGGTAACGGATGAGGCCGCGTATCAAGGCCTAAACGCGCTCCCCCACGCGGTAGAAGGGGAAATGACGTCGGCAGTGCGGGTGATTGGCTGGTTAATCACCGGGATGCTGCTGCTGGCGGTTGCGGCCGGGTTGTGGCAGGGTATCACGGGCCATCAGGGGTTGCTGACGGATGTGGTCAACGGCCTCAAGGTCAGTGAGGTAGGTTTTGCCATTGTACTGATCCTCCTGGGCAGCATTGTTGAAGGCTTCGGCTACGGCCTGTCCCTAGGCACCCGCTGGCCCTACACGCGCAACATCGTGGTGTTGATGGTGCGTGGTGACCCCGAGGCCGCGCACCGTATGGTAGCCACCTTAGTAGGTCTGATCGCTTTGGCCCTGGTGATTCTGTCCCCCAGTGTCAGCACCATCAGCGGCCTGTCCCTGATTGTGGTGACCGCCCTGTTTGGCATGGGCACCTTATACGTCCTCGCCGGCCGAGCCCCGGCCATTGTGCATGGCACCCACGGCTTACTGGCTTATGGCGTATTCCTTATCTACCTGACCGGTCTCGTCTATCCGGGCCTCAACTTCTGGGCCTACCTTGGTGCCATCGGCGCTTTACACGCTTTACTGCTTGCCGTCTTCCTCGGTGGAATGACCACCGGACAGCGCGGTTTCGGCACCGCCATCGGCCCCTTCGTCAAACCGCAGAAGGCCGCGCAGTGGACGATCGCCGCCCACATCAGTGCCGCCCTGTTACTGGTTGCCACGCTCGGCTGGATGATGCCCGCCTATCCCATCGCTTTTTATCTTGCTGTGGCCCAGGTCGCAGTGGGTTTTCTGCTTTTCCATGCCGTCAATCTCAAGCCCAAGGATCCTGGAGTCATGGTTGCCTTTCACCAGTCCATGGTTCTGCTCATGTGTCTCGCCATTGTTCTGCAATGGCGCTAAATGAGGTCGTTAGCATCATGTTAAAAGAAGGATTAAACACGAACAATCTCGACGATCTTTCCGGGCAGCGGTTGCGGCCGTCGCTCCTCAGCGATCTCTGGGTCCTGGCCAAAGCGCGAGTGGTTTCTCTGCTGGTCTTCACCGCCGCGGTGGGCGAGATTCTCGCCCCCAACGCCCTTGTCCACTGGGAATCAGCGCTCGCTGGTCTGGTTGGCATCGCGCTGGCCGGCGGGGCAGGGGGTGTCCTCAACCAGATCGTCGAACCCGCCCTCGACCAGCACATGCACCGCACCCTCCACCGGCCGCTGGCCGAAGGGCGCGTCAGCCGCACCGGCGCCATCCTGTATGCCGCCGTCCTGATGGGTGCCGCCATCGCCA
>NZ_JAAZTY010000078.1 GCF_018854775.1 Acidithiobacillus ferriphilus
GACCAGAACGGTGGTCAGTAGCATGGTGCCGGTAACCGCCGTACCATAGGCGAAACTCAGCGCGTTCGAAGACCCGAACCAGAGAATCGCCGCGATAACCGCCACCATCAGGACCCCGTTGAGTCCTGGAAGATAGATCTGCCCGCGCTCGGATGCCGAGGTGTGAATGATGGTCAGACGTGGCACGTAACCTAGCAGCAGGGCTTGGCGTGTCGCGGAATAGGCTCCGGAAATCACCGCTTGCGAGGCAATCACTGTAGCGATGCCCGATATCACCACCATAGGCAGAGTCGCCCAGGCGGGGAAAAGCCGGAAAAAGGGATTCTGAGCAGCCGAAGGGTTGATCTCCAGCAAGGCACCCTGGCCGAGATAATTGAGGGCCAGGGCGGGTAGCACCAGAAAATACCAAGCCATGCGGATGGGACGCGCACCAAAATGACCCATATCGGCGTAGAGCGCCTCTGCCCCGGTGACGGCGAGGACTACAGCGCCCAGGATCACCAACCCACCGATGCCGTGTATTCCGAAAAAATGCAGGGCGTACCACGGGTTGAGCGCAAGCAATATCTGTGGATCAGCGATGATCCAGGTCAGTCCGGAACCAAAAAGCAGCAGGAACCATACCAGCATGCTCGGACCGAAGAGGTGACTAATGGCCGCCGTGCCGCGACGTTGGACCAGAAAGAGTCCAATGATCACTCCCAGAGCCAGGGGGAGGACCAGCGGTTTCCAGGCCGGAGAGGCGACTTCCATGCCTTCCATGGCCGACAGCACTGAAATGGCTGGGGTGATGATGCTATCTCCATAAAAAAGGGCTGCACCCAAAAGTCCAATACTCAGTATCCACCAGCGCAATCGTCCGGAATGCCCTGTTGCATGGGCGGCCAGAGCGGTCAGCGCCATGACGCCGCCCTCGCCTTGATTGTTCGCCCGCATGATCACCCAGGCGTATTTGACACTCACGACCAGCACCAGAGTCCAAAAAATCAAGGAAAGGATACCTTGGAGATTCGCCGCCGTGGGGGGCAAGGACATGGCGGACAGACAGGCGCTGAGGGTGTAAAGCGGACTCGTGCCGATGTCCCCGAAGACCACGCCGAGGGTGGCCATAGCCAGCAGGGGAAGGGTTTCTTTCTGGTCGTTCATGACATTCGCCAGTGCCTGTACGGCTGCAAATACCGAAGATAAAAGTGAATATTCGCTCGAATGCTGCCTTTGTCAAAATCAAATGCTTCGAACGCTGCCCAATCCATGTCAATAATTTTATTCATTGGAAGAGGGCGGTAGGGCAGTGGCCGCTGCATCGGCTCGCATGCCCTGCACCGCCTGCCCCAGCGATTCCTTAAAGCGGTGGCTGTGCCCGTGCAACTGGATGAGCAGGTGATGGAGTTCCTCGCGCGTTCCGCTTTGTCGTACCTGAAGGATTTTCCGGCCCAGGGCATGCACCGTTTCGTGCTCGGCCAGCAAGGCCTCCACCTCGGACAGTTCTGCTGCGTGGGTGTGCAGCCAGGTCGTGATCGGGCAGTCGGCCAGTTCCGTATGCTCGTAACCCTCATGATTCATCGCGGATTCTGCTGCCGCACGCACCCATCCCAGATGCTGGTACAGGGCCAGCATCGGCGTGTCCGCATCCCCGGCGCCGAGGACGAAGGTGCGCACAAAATCTGCCACCGCTTCCGCCTCCAGCGGCCTGGCAATGGCGTACCCCTGGAGATAGTCGATCTTCATTTCGCGCAGGAGGGCGATATGTGCTTCGGTTTCCACGCCCTCCACGGTGATGAGGACGCCCATCGCCAAGCCCAGGCTGACGAGACTTTCGACGAAAATCAGGTCCTGGGGCTTGTTCGACAGTTCGCGGATGAAACCCTGATCGATTTTGATCTCGTCAATGGGCAGATTTTTGAGTCGCAGGAGGGAGGCGTATGCACTCCCCACGTCATCCAGGGCGATTTTGACGCCCGCACCGCGCAGTCGCTGCAGATGCTCCGGGGCGACCCCCTGCTCGAGGATTTCCCCGATCTCCAGCACCTCCAGCACCAGGGATTCCAGGGGAATGCCCGGATAAGCGGCCAGGATGCCAAAGATCGAATCGGCAAATCCGGGACTGTCGAGCTCTTCCGGAGTGACGTTGACGCTGAGGAAGAGATCCAGGCCCATCTCTCGCCATTGCGTAAGCTGCCGCAGTCCCGTCTGCAGCACGAAGCGCCCCAATGCCTGGCGTTCCAGCACGCCCAGGGAAGGAAGGAAGCGCTCGGGGGAGAGCTCCTGATCCTCCCGGTTCCACCGGGTCAGGACCTCGAGACCTGCCACCCGACCCGTCGCCATGGCCACCAGAGGCTGATAGCGCAGGGTCACCGCTCCGCTGGCCAAGGCCCGCAGGAAATCCCGGCGCAATATCTCATCGCCCATGCTGACGTTACCAATGTCCGGATGATAGACCTGCACCCAGCTTCCGCCCTCTCGACCAGGACGTGTTTTGGCGGCGTACATGGCCTGGTCCGCGTGGCGCAGGAGCAGGTCGGCGTCCCCGTCGTCGAAGGGATAGATGGTCAGTCCCATACTCGCCTGAATACGGACGATTTCCCCTTTGATGTGCAAAGGCTGCGCAATCGCGGCCTGGAGGCGGGCCAGGACCTGATCCAGTGCATCCATGCTGCGCAGGCCTTCCAGCAGCAGTACAAACTCGTCACCCCCCAGGCGGGCGATCGTATCCATCCGCCGCATGGCGTCCTGCAGGCGGCGGGCCATTTCTTTCAGCAGCTCGTCTCCGGCATCATGGCCGTAGGTGTCATTGATCGGCTTGAAGGCATCCAGATCGAGAAACCCCACCGCCAGGAGCCGCTCCTGACGGTCGGATCGCGCTATTGCCTTACCCATCTCTGCATCCAGAGCGCGGCGATTAGGTAGTCCGGTGAGCGTATCGGAGAGCGATTGCCGTGCGAGTTCATCCATCAATCGATGCCGTTCCGTCACGTCCACATAGGTACCGAGCGTGCGCTGCGCGCCGTCCGTGCCGTCCAGGCGTTGAATGGAAATATCCATCCAGACGATCTCTCCATCTCGACGGCGATGCGGTACATCCCGGAGCGTCCCGTTACCTTCGCTTAGGGCTGTCTGCTCAACTGCGCTTACTCGGGCGTAGGTTGCCGCGTCGGGATAGATCGCCAGCGCCTGTTGTCCGACCAAATCCCCCGGAGAAGATGCCCCGAGCATTTTCAGCATACGCGCGTTGACCCGCTCGAGAATCATTTCTGGAAAACGCACGACCCCGATGCCGGACGACTGCGTGTTCAGCAGTGCCTCGTTGAAGGCGTTGGCTTCCCGCTCCTTTCGCAGAATATCCAGACGATCCAGGCCATAACCGACGTCTTGGGCCAAATCCGTCAATATCTTCTGGAGATCGGCATCGAAAATATTCTCTTCGCCGTGGTACACCACCAAGACGGCCCAGCGCTTGCCGCCACGGAAAATAGGTAGAGCGGCGCCTGCCTTCATTCCGAAGGCTTCAGCACGCTGCGCCCATGGAAGCATGTGGGAGTTTTGGGATATTGAAAAAATGTAAACCGGTTTCTGATCGCGCCAGGACTGACCTACGGGGCCTCGTCCCTCTGGAAGTTCTGCGGACGTGGATATATGTATCCCCGACAGATAGCCCAGCGCCGCCCCGGCGGCGGCAAGCGTTTGAAACCGGCCTTTGTCGTCGGGCTGACCAATCCACGCCAGCCGTAGGTGAGCGTGCTGGGCGGCCAGTTCGCAGAGGGTGCGCAGCAGATCCGCCTCGTTCTCCATCTGGGCAATGGCTTCATTGGCGCTGGAAAGAAGCACACTGAAATCGGTGATCCGTTGCAGGTGTCTGGCGACGTCCTGCTGGGCAGATTCCAGCGCCTTGCGTTTGGTGATGTCACGCGTGATGGCGAGCAGGTAGGGCCTGTCGAGTTCGACGGATACCGTGTTGACCTCCACAGGAAACGTTGAGCCATCCTTGCGGCGGTGTATGGTTTCGAACAGCGCGTGTCCCGATTCCCGTAACTGCGCAAGCACTTTCTGGGGGGCCGCGCTGTAAGCCGTGTCTATTATGTCGTAAATGCTCATGGACAGGAGTTCTTCACGGGTGTAGCCAAGGGCGCGGCATCCCGTCGCGTTTATGTCTAAAAAACGGAGGGTGACAGGATCGAGCACCTCGATGGCGTCGCTGGAATTGTCGAACAAGGCGCGGAGTAGCTTTAACTTCGCCTCGGCCTGCTGATATTTGGTGATGCTATGCATAATGGTCACCGCTCATGTGCGTCGCCCTCTTCATATTTGCAAACTCACCAGATGGCTCTATATGATTTTCTCCGACCGGCGTAGTGCCTGCAATATATTTGGATCCGAGATGTCGGTATTCGCCGCGGTCGGCTCATCGCCGGTGGTCTGGCCTTTTTTGTCCAGAAGCGGCTTTTATCAGTAGGTGTGCCCCGGTATTACCGGTCTGTGGCAGGCCAGAAACCACTTTTGCAGAATGTGCCTCTCTGGGTACCTGATATGTGATGTCCGACAAAACCGTAGACACCGGTGAGCGAGGTGGTCATGAGGATTGGTTCCTGGTACGGGTTAACTGGAAGGCGGTCCAATGGCGTTCCACGAAATCGGTAAACTCCGCCCCTATGGGGGGTGCCCATTTTATCAGCTCTTCGGGCCATTTTCATCCTTATCCCGAAAGCTTTCCTCGGCGGCATCCATCTCGGCGGCAACATGGTGCGACGGCTCTACTGTTGTATCATCAGCGGCTGCCTCTACGCCCGGCCGGGATACGGGCAGCCGTGCCGCGAAGAACAGTCCGACTTCAAAGAGCATGTACATGGGAATGAGCAGCATGACCATGGATAAAACATCGGGAGGGCTGAGTACTGCCGATGCGATGGCGCAGATCAGGAATGCGTAGCGGCGACTGCGGCGCAATGTGGCCACTTGTAGTACCCCGATACGTACCAGTACGACGATCAGGATGGGAATCTGGAAGGCGAGACCAAAGGCGAGCGAGAATTTGACGATGAGCGATAGGTAACTATCGACTTTGGGCATGGCGGTAATATCATTGCCGGAGAAGCTCACAAAAAATCGGAAGGCATTCGGGAATACGATAAAATAGGCAAAGAGCATCCCACCGATAAACAGGAAAACAGAGGCAAAAATGAGTGGGAAAAAGGCCTTGCGCTCGTGTTCATAAAGGCCGGGGGCTATGAAGGCCCAAAATTGATAGAGAATAATGGGGAGGGCCAGCACAAAGCCGGATAGTAAGGAAAGTTGCACATAGGTTAAAAATACTTCAGGTAAACTAGTGTAAATTAAGTGACTGCCCTTGGGTAACACCTCAATCAGTGGCGCGGCGAGAATGGTATAAATTGCTTTGGAGAAGGGGTAAGAGGCCATGAAACCGACAAAAACGGCAATCACTGCAAATAATACACGGCGGCGCAATTCCAGCAGGTGACCGATAAAGGTATTCTCCGCCAACTTGTCCATGCTTAAAAAACGTCCTTAGGCGGTATAGATGTGCTAGTGAGTTTGAGCGGGCTACACAATCAATGCAGGCGGTTTTCTGACCCGGGCAGCTCTGCATGCTGCACGGGCGCCGGCAGTATATCTAGTTCACCCTGTTTTTGCTCTGCTATGATCTCTGGTGTTTCATCGCTTGCTGTCGGAATGGCTGTAGCGGTAGTGTCCGTAGGCAAAAGCGCTTCATTGGCGTAATCGCGCAGCCGGTCCGCTTCTTGGCGGAGGTCATCCAGTAAGAACTGCTGTTCGACCTCAGAGCGCAGGCCCGTCATGGTACGCCGCATGGCGCCGTACCACTTCCCCGCAGTGCGCGCAAGATCGGGCATTTTTTCCGGTCCGACCACGAGCAGCGCAATGATCCCGAGTAGTGCGAGTTCGCCGAAGCTGAAGTCGAACATAAGCGGTCAGCGGTTAATGGTTTCGTGTTCTTTACTGGGCTGGACATCGGCGTCAATGGTGTGGCCGACGATTTCCTTTTTTTCCTCCTCCTCCTTGACGGCAGAGCGGAAGCCCTTGATGGCGGAACCCAGGTCCGAACCCACGTGGCGCAGTTTTGCGGTGCCAAACAGCGCGACCACTATCAACAAAATGATGACCAGATGCCAGATACTAAAAGCGCCCATCACTGTTCTCCTTCCCCCGCAGAGGGGTTTACGCACTACACCAACCGTTGGACCATAGGAAAATAAATCGCTTGCGTCAAGTTTGGGGGCGCCGTGCCGCTTTCTCTTCCAGGCCGGAAACGCCCTCGCGGCGCGCCAGTTCTCCGAGGACATCATCTATATGCAATTCATGTTCCTCTAAGGCCACCATCAGGTGAAAGAGGAGGTCCGCCGCCTCCGCAATAATCGGTTCCGGCTCAGGATTCTTGCAGGCGATGATAAACTCGGCGGCCTCTTCTCCCACCTTTTTCAAGACCCGATCCCGGCCCCCATGGAGCAGTTGTGCCACGTAGGATTGGCCGGGATCAGCCATTCGCCGACCATGCAGCGTGGCCTGTAAACTATCCAGGATGCTGCCGGGCGGCGGAGCCTGATGCTGCCAGCCATCGGTGCCGGGTTGGCCGAGAAAGAAGCAGGTTTTCTCTCCCGTGTGGCAGGCAGGACCTTCCTGAATGACACGCATAAGAATGGTGTCACCATCACAGTCGAGGCGCAGATCGACCAGATGCTGGACATGGCCGGAGGTCTCGCCTTTACGCCAGAGCGCCTGCCGGGAGCGCGACCAGTAGGTGCCCATGCCCACACGAAGCGTCGTCAGCAAGGCCTCGGCGTTCATCCAGGCCAGCATGAGTACCTGGCCGCTGCGTGCATCCTGAGCGATGGCGGGTACCAAGCCATCGGCATTCCAGTGCACGGCGGCGAGTATGGCCGAATGCTTCGCTTCCGTATCACCCATGCTGGTCAGAACCTCTCGTTGATGCCCTTACTTACTATCCAAAATATACGCGGTTACGGGCTGACCGGTGCGCCAAGCCGCGCTCGTCAGCGGATGGCGCGTACCGGGATACCCGCCTCTGCCATCTGTGCCTTGACCTCGGAGATGCGAAACTGGCCGAAGTGAAAGACACTGGCCGCCAATACCGCATCCGCATGCCCTTGCTGGATGCCTTCGGCGAAGTGCTGGATTTCTCCGACACCACCCGAGGCAATGACCGGGACCGGCACGGCATCACTGACGGCACGGGTGAGGGCGAGATCGAAGCCGACCCCCGTACCATCGCGATCCATACTGGTTAGCAGGATTTCGCCGGCGCCGTATTCGGCCATTTGCCGCGCCCAGGCCACCGCATCCAGGCCGGTGCCGCGCCGCCCGCCGTGGGTAAAAACCTCCCAATGATCATCCACGCGCTTGGCATCGATGGCGACGACGATACAGGAGTTACCGAAACGTCGGGCGGCAGCGCGCACCAGTTCCGGTTCATTGACGGCGGCGCTGTTGATGCTGACCTTGTCGGCACCGGCGAGAAGTAGGGTGCGGATATCTTCGACGCAACGCACGCCACCGCCGACCGTCAGGGGAATGAAGACCTGGGCAGCCACGGCAGACACCACATCGGCAAGGGTACGACGTTCTTCATAACTGGCAGAAATATCGAGAAAGGTAATCTCATCAGCGCCCTCGTCGTTGTAGCGTTTGGCCACTTCCACCGGATCGCCGGCATCGCGCAGGGCAACGAACTGGACGCCCTTCACCACACGACCGTGGTCGATATCCAGACAGGGTATAATGCGCTTGGCGAGCATCTGCTTAGGCCTCTGCCCGGGCCCGGGCCCGGGTAAAGTCCAGGGTTCCCTCGTAGATGGCGCGGCCGGTAATGGCGCCGGTGATGCCGTCTCCTTCGTGGGCCTTGAGCGCCAACACCTGCTCCAGATTGGCGATGCCGCCGGAAGCGATGACCGGCACGGGCACGGCCTGCGCGAGCGCTACCGTTGCGGGAATGTTCGGGCCGTTGAGCATGCCGTCGCGGCTGATATCGGTGTAGATGATGGCCTCAATACCATCGGCAGCGAAGTGTTGAGCGAGATCAATGGGATCGTGGCGGGACAGCTTGGACCAGCCTTCGGTAGCCACTTTGCCGTCACGGGCATCAATGCCCACCATAATATGGCCGGGAAAGCTTACTGCGGCGTTAGCGACGAAGCCGGGGGCCTTGACCGCCTGAGTACCGATGATCACGTAGCGAACACCCGCTTGAATGTAGGCTTCGATTTGCTCTTCGCTGCGGATACCGCCGCCGACCTGAATTTCAAGGTCGGGGAAGTGGTTGCAGATAGTGGCGATCGCCTGTGCATTGACCGGCGCTCCCTGCACTGCACCGTCGAGATCGACGATATGCAGACGTTTGGCGCCGGCTTCCACCCAGCGCTGCGCAGTGGCGATCGGATTATCTGAAAAAATCGTGTTGTCTTCCATCCGGCCCTGCCGTAAACGCACACAGTTCCCGTCCTTGAGGTCGATGGCCGGAATCAACAGCATGACAACTTCCTCCACACAAAGTTATTCCAAAAAACATGGTCAAATCGCACAGCTTTCTCCACGGTCACCATCCCAGCCGAGGAAGTTTCCCAGCAGGCGCAGGCCTGTCGTGCCACTTTTTTCGGGATGGCACTGCAGGGCAAATAGATTGTCCGCCGCCATCGCCGCACAGAAGGGGAAGGCATAATCGCTAAAGGCCGCGAGTATCTCTGGGGTGGAGGGCTCCACGTAGAAGGAGTGCACGAAATAAAAATAGGCATTTTGTGGAACACCAGCAAAAAGAGGATGTTCCACCAGCTGATGCAGATCATTCCAGCCCATGTGCGGAATTTTCAGGCGGCGGCCATCCGCCGCCTGCAGGGCTTCTTCCGGAAAGGGAATGACACGCCCTGGCAGCAGACCAAGGCCGGCGTGTTCTCCATGTTCCATGCTGCAGTCCATGAGCATCTGCATCCCGAGGCAGATGCCGAGGAAGGGCCGAGTCTGCGCCGCAACGCGGACGAAGTCACTGAGTTCACGGGCCTCCAACGCGGCCATGCAGTCACCGAAAGCACCGACCCCCGGAAAAATGATGCGGTCGGTGGTGGCCAATTCGCTGGCCTGATCGCTGACAATCGCTTTGCCACCCAGATACTCCACGGCCTTGGCCACGGAATAGAGGTTGCCCATGCCGTAATCGATAATGCCGACGCGGGTTGTGGCGGCGCTCATAGGGTCAGGGTACCTTTGGTACTGGGCACGGCGCCTGCCATGCGCGGATCGGGGGTGACGGCCATGCGCAGGGCACGACCAAAGGCCTTGAACAGGGTCTCGGCGATGTGGTGGGTGTTGTTGCCGCGTAAGGCGTCCAGATGCAGGGTCACCTGAGCATGGTTGACGAAGCCCTGAAAGAATTCATGGAAGAGGTCCACATCGAAGTCACCCACCTGGGCGCGCGGGAACTCGACCGCAAAGATCAGTCCGGGACGACCGGAAAGGTCTACCACCACCCGTGACAGCGCCTCGTCCAGCGGCACGTAGGCATGGCCATAGCGCTGGATGCCGGCCTTGTCCCCCACGGCGCGGGCAAAGGCCTGACCGAGGGTGATGCCGACATCCTCTACCGTGTGGTGGGCGTCAATGTCCAGATCACCTTGGGCCTGAATGCGCATGTCGAAAAGGCCATGACGGACGATCTGATGGAGCATGTGATCGAGAAAAGGCAGGCCCGTGTGCAGATCCGCCTGCCCGGACCCATCGAGATTCACGGCAACACGGATCTGGGTTTCGAGGGTGTTTCTTTCGACTTCGGCTTGACGCGGATTCACAGTAAAGACTCCAGTACGGCCAGAAAGCGATCATTTTCGGCGGGGGTGCCGACACTGACCCGTAGATATTCGCTGAGACGGGGGTGACCTGTAAAGGCTTTGATGAGCACCCCGCCTTCGCGCAGCCCTGAAAATAGCGCTGCAGCCCGCCCGGGGGCATGAAAGAGCAGGAAATTGGCGGCGCTGGGCCAGATCGGCAGGCCGTAGGAAGAGATGGTCTTAAGGAGCCTTTCCCGCTCGCTACGCAGGATTTCGGCCTGCGCGTCCAGCACCTTGGTATGGCATAAATAGAAAGCGACGCTACGCTGGGTGAGCACATTGATGTTGTAGGGCAGACGCAACTTGTTCAACTCCTGAATCCACGCCGCCGGCCCTGCCAGCATCCCCAGCCGCAACCCCGCTAGGCCCTCCTTGGACAAGGTGCGTAGCAGGAGGAGGTTGGGCGTGCGTCCCAGGTGATCGGCAAAGGTCGTCCGACTGAAAGCGTGGTAGGCCTCATCCACCACCACCAGGCCGGGTGCGGCAGCGACAATGGCTTCCAGATCGGCCTCGGGGAAGAGACTGCCGCTGGGGTTGTTGGGCCAGTCGAGGAAGATGATGCCAGGCTGCTGCGCGGCGATAGCGGTCAGCATGGCGGGGAGATCCAGCTGAAAGTCCGCGTCCAGAGGAATGCCCGTAAAGGCGAGCCCGAGTTGTTGCGCCAGGATGCGGTACATGACGAAGCTGGGGTCCACCGCCATGATGGGGCGCTGGCTACCGGCCACGGCGGTCACCAGAATCTGGATCAACTCGTCGGAGCCATTGCCGAGCATGAGTTCTGCACCTTCGGGTACACCGATATGGGCTTTTAGGGCGGCGATGAGGGCATCCGGGTGCGCGTCCGGGTAGCGGTTGAGGGGCGCATCGGCGAGGCTTTCCAGCCATTGCTGGCGCAGCGCGGCGGGTAGATGGAAGGGATTCTCCATGGCGTCGAGCTTGATGAGCCCGTCACTGGGCGTCACCGCATAGGCTTTGCTGGCCAGCAACTCCGGACGCAGCAAGCTCTGCATCAGGGTGGTTGTCGACTTGTCGTTCATGATCCAGCTTTGGGAATGCGGCAGGCTGCTGAGCGGGCATGCGCGGTCAGGCCTTCGCCCTGGGCGAGTCCTTCGGCGATCCGCCCCAGTTGCGCGGCTCCGGCGGGGCTGACATGGATGAGGCTGCTGCGCTTGATGAAATCGTAGACACCCAGTGCCGATGAGAAACGCGCGCTGCCGCCCGTGGGTAATACATGATTGGGGCCGGCGACATAGTCGCCGAGGGCCTCACAACTGTGGATGCCCATGAAAATGGCGCCAGCGTTGTGGATGTCCGCCAGCCAGTCTTCCGGATCCGCTACGGCCAGTTCCAGATGCTCCGGCGCGATACGGTCGGCAATGGTGCAGGCCTCGCCGCGATCGCGCACGCGGATCACCGCGCCGCGGTCTGCCCAGCTCTTGCGGGCGATAGGCGCGCGGTCCAGTACCGCAAGCGCGGTATCTACGGCAGTGAGCACCGACTCGATATGTTCATCGTCCCAACTGATGAGGATGCTCTGGGCCAGTTCATCATGTTCCGCCTGGGAAAGCAGGTCCCAGGCCAGCCACTCGGCGGGTGCCGAGCCATCGCTGATGACGAGGATTTCGCTGGGCCCGGCAATCATGTCAATGCCGACCCGACCGAAGACCATACGCTTGGCGGTGGCCACATAAATATTACCGGGGCCGACAATTTTATCTACCGCCGGGACACTCTCTGTACCATAGGCCAGCGCCGCTACCGCTTGCGCGCCGCCGACACAGAATATCCGATCCACCCCGGCAATAGCCGCCGCCGCCAGCACCCAGGGATTCACCTGCCCCTGGGGAGTGGGGACGGTCATGATGATCTCCTGCACGCCCGCCACATGCGCGGGGATGGCATTCATCAGCACCGAGCTGGGATAAGCGGCCTTCCCACCGGGCACGTAAATCCCCACCCGGGACAGGGGTAGAATGCGCTGGCCCAGCACCGTGCCGTCGGTCTCGGTAAAGGTCCAGCTTGTGCTGCGCTGGTGCTCGTGGTAGCTGCGGATACGTTGCGCCGCCTTTTCCAGGGCAGCGCGCTGACCAGGCTCCAGGCCATGAAGAGCTTGCTCCCAGTGGTTGCGGGGGATTTCCAGATCGGCGGACGAATCCGTATGCAGGCCGTCGAAGCGCTCGGTATACTCACGCAGCGCCGCATCGCCCCGGTCGCGGACCGCCGCGACAATCTCCCGCACCCGCTCTTCAATCTGCGGATCCAGGTTGGCGTCCCAGTCATGCAGGGCGTGAAACTGCTGGGCGAAATCGGGGTTGCGGGTGTCCAGACGATTCATGACGCGACTTGCGCCTCCAATTGGCTGATGAGGGTTTCGATGGCGTGGCGCTTGAGTTTCATGGCCGCGCGGTTGACCACCAGACGGCTGGAAATAGGCATGATTTCCTCCACCTCCACCAGTCCATTTTCTTTGAGCGTCCGGCCGCTGGATACCAGATCGACAATGCGATCGGCGAGACCGACCAGAGGTGCCAGTTCCATGCTGCCGTAAAGCTTGATGATCTCCGTCTGCACACCACGAGCATGGAAATAATTGCGGGTGATGTGCGGATATTTGGTCGCGATGCGTACCCGTTCCCAGTTTTGCGGGGTATCGTGGGCTGCCAAGCTGACAGGTTCGGCCACTGCCATGTGGCAGATGCCGATGCGCAGGTCGAGAGGCTCATAAAGGTCCAGGCCCTCCTGCTCCAGCAGCACATCCTTGCCAGCGATACCCACATCAGCAGCGCCCCAGGTCACGTAGGTTGGCACATCACTGGCGCGGATCACCAGAAAGCGCACCGCAGGATCTGTGCTGGGGATGATCAGCTTGCGGGATTCCTCAGGATCTTCCGTCAGATGGATACCTGCTCCCGCAAAGAGGGGGATGGCTTCTTGCAGAATTCGTCCCTTGGACAGCGCAATGGTGATACCGGTACTCATGCGACGCTCCTGTTGCTGATCCGGCGGATATCCGCCCCCAAGGCGCTGAGTTTCTCTTCGATGACCTCATAACCGCGATCCAGATGGTATATCCGGTCAATGAGGGTTTCGCCCTCTGCCACCAGCCCGGCCAGGACCAGTGAGGCGGATGCCCGGAGGTCGGTCGCCATCACCGGCGCACCGCGCAGGCGGGGTACCCCGCGTACCACGGCGGTCTTGCCGTCGGCGTTGATGTCGGCGCCCAGTCTCCGCAATTCGGAGACGTGCATAAAGCGATTTTCGAAGATGGTTTCGGTGATGACGCCGCTTCCCTCGGCGATGCAGTTCATCGCCATAAGTTGCGCCTGCATATCCGTGGGAAAGGCCGGATAGGGCGCCGTGCGCACATCCACCGCCCGCGGTCTGCACTTCATGCGGATGCGGATCGTGTCCGCCTCGGCGGACACCTCCGCCCCCGCTTCCCGTAGTTTGAGGATGATGCTTTCCAGCAAGCCCGCATCGGTGCGTTTCAGACAAATATCGCCGCCGGCCATGGTCGCCGCCACCAGATAGGTACCCGTCTCGATGCGGTCCGGTACAACACTGTGCTCGGCGCCATGCAGTTCAGCTACGCCCTCAATCTCGATGACCGACGTCCCCGCTCCGGAGATCCGCGCACCCATGGCCGACAGGCAGCGGGCAAGATCGACAATTTCCGGCTCGCGGGCGGCGTTTTCGAGAATGGTGCGTCCCGTGGCGAGGGTGGCCGCCATGAGCAGGTTTTCCGTACCGGTGACGGAGACGATCTCCATGACAATGCGGGTGCCGCGTAAACGGGATGCCTGTGCTTTAACGAAACCGTCCTCTACGGTGATTTCCGCGCCCAAGGCCTGTAGGCCGCTGAGATGGACGCTCACCGGACGACTGCCAATGGCACAGCCGCCAGGCAGACTTACTTCCGCCGAGCCATGGCGGGCCAGCAACGGGCCGAGTACCAGAATCGAGGCGCGCATGGTCTTCACCAGTTCATAAGGGGCGACGACCGAATGTACCGGGCGCGGATCGACTTCAATCCCGAGCTGGCCGTCTACCAGCACCCTGGCACCGAGCGTGCTCAACAACTCCAGGGTGGTGGTGATGTCGCGCAGGTGCGGAATGTTGCGTAGTTGCACCGGCTCACGTGCCAGCAGGGTAGCGGCGAGGCAGGGCAACGCCGCGTTCTTGGCCCCGGAAATCCGCAACTCACCATGTAAGGGGCCATTACCACGCAACAGCAGTTTGTCCATGGATACGAATCAGCTCGCGCCGGCCACTTGCGCGCTGTCGACCAGTTTCTTCAGTTCGCCCTGCTGATAGAGATCGGACATGATGTCTGACCCGCCGACAAACTCGCCCTGAATGTAGAGCTGGGGAATGGTGGGCCAATTGGAATACTGCTTGATACCGTCGCGAATCTGCGGGTCGGCCAGGACGTCCACTGTAAAGAGCTCCTTGACGCCTGCTTGCTGCAACAGTTGCACGGCGCGGGCCGAAAAACCGCATTGCGGCGCCCGCGGGTTGCCCTTCATGTAGAGCACGACGGGATGCTTCTGAACCTGCTCCTGAATGAGTTCCTGAATCGTTGCCATGGTTATCCTCGTTAATTTAGGGGGGGAGTGCGCCGATTAATGTGCCGCGGGGTGATGGACTGGCTGTGCCTGTTCGGGCGTCAGGGTGCGTAGCGAGAGGGCGTGAATCTCCTCGCGCATGCGTTCGCCCAGCGCATCATAAACCAGTTGATGCTGCTTGATGAGGGAAAGCCCGATAAAGGTCGGGGAAATGACCAGCGCCTCGAAATGGGCACCGTCGTCTCCCAGGACTTCTATGAAAGCGTCGGGAAGCCGTTGCTGGATGAGTGACTTGATCATATTGGCGTTCATAGGATGTAGTGTAACGTAAAAATGCCGCTGTGTGATGTGGCCACTTATGCCCAAACTTGTGTCATGCCGTGCTGGCCCAGAGAGCGATACTCAAGTAGTGCCTACTGGCGCAACTTGTAGCCGCGATCCAGCAGGTACCAGGCGAAAAGACCCGTTACGCCCGCGAAGGCGATGCTGACGCCCAGACATGTCCACACGCCGACATCAGAATCCGCGAAAAAGCCATAGCGAAACCCGTCTATGATATAGAAAAACGGGTTGAACAACGAGAGGTGCTGCCACATGCCAGGCAGGGACTGCATGGAGTAAAAGACACCCGCAAGAAAAGTCAGCGGCATGATGATGAAGTTTTGGAAACCGGCAATCTGATCGAATTTTTCTGCCCAAAGCCCGGCAATCAAGCCCAGTGAACCCATGCCGCCCGCCCCCAGAATGGTAAACGCCACAATCCACAAGGGATGCAGCAGCGGTATTCGCAGATACAACAGTGCCAGTGCAAGGATTGCAATCCCCACCAGTGCGCCACGCAGCACGGAGGCGGCAACCATGGCAATGTATATTTCGGTAGGGCTGAGCGGACTGAGCAGCAGAAAGACGATGTTCCCCGTCACCTTGGCTTGAATCAGGCTGGAGGAACTATTGGCAAAGGCATTTTGCAGGATCGACATCATCATCAGGCCGGGCACGATGAAAGCCGTATAGCTGACCCCCGGATAGACCGATATATGTCCGCCTAAGGCGTGCCCAAAAACCACCAGGTAGAGGATGGTGGTGATCAGCGGGGCGGCAATGGTCTGTAGCCACACTTTGCCGAAGCGCAAGGTCTCTTTGTAAAACAAGGTCCAGGTCGGTGCGAAGCGGGCGCGTACGGGGCCGGGATCTGTCACGGCCTGCTTCATAAAAATCTCATGCATCGCTGCCGCGCAGGCCGGATTCGAGGATTTCGACGTAGGCGCTGTCGCGGATGCGACGTTGCCACTCGTCCATGCGCTCGTGGACGATGCGGTTGTAGAGCTGCATGCGTGCGGCAGCCATGATCTGCTTCTCTTTAACCGGCTGCTGGCGTTGTGCTTGAGAGTGCAAAATGTATATGGCATCCCCCTCGCGGATGGGACTGCTCACCCCACCAGGTTGCAAAGTGATCAGTGTGCGTTCCAGACTGTCTGGCAATTGTCCGGGAGCGACCCAGCCCATTTCTCCACCGCCGCCGGCGGTGCTGGTGTCCTGGCTGTAATGACGCGCCAGTTCGGAGAAGCGGGTGCCGCTTTGCAGCGCCTGCTGAATATCCTGCGCGCGTGCCTCAGCTTCCTGCAACTGTAGACTGTTGCCGGCCCGCAGGACGATCATGGCCGTTTTGACCTCGGTGACCGTCGGCTGTTCATGCTTGACATCGAGCAACTTGAAAATATGAAACCCGGTAGGCCCCGGAATAACGGGGCTGATTTCGCCCGCCTTCAACTGGAGGAGGGTCTGGGTTACCGAGGGCGGGAGTTCGCCCGCCTTGATCCAGCCGATGCGTCCGCCCTGCAAGGCGTCATGGCTGCTGCTGACCTGGGCGGCGAGGCGCGAAAAGCTCTCGCCGGCCACCACGCGATCACGCACTTGCCCGGCTTCATTCCGGGCCGCGCTGACGGCGTCCGGTGTCGGGTTGCCAGGCAGCGGGATGAATATTTGCTGCAAGTCGAAACTCACACCGCCCATTTCTTTGAGCTGTTGCGCGAAGGTTTTCACCTCGTCGGGACCAATGTGGACCCGGTTCTCCACTTCCTGCTGCATGAGGCGATCCACAAGAATGCGATTCCTGAGGTCGTTGGTAAAGCTTTTCCACGACTGTCCTTGATCGGTCAGCGCTTGGCGTAGCTGGTCCTTGGTGAGGTGGTTGGCTTGAGCGAGATTGCTGATGGCCTGATCCAGCGTTCCTTTGTCGACCTTGATCCCGGCCCGGTGCGCAATTTGCAGTTCGATGTCCTGAAGGATCATCTGCTGTAGCACCTGGCGGCGCAGGACGTCTTCGGGGGGCATGGCGTTGGGGTCTTGCGTCTGCAGTCGGGCACGCACGGCGATTACCCGCTGCCCCAGTTGCATGGAGGTGATGATGTTGTCGTTCACCACCGCAACGACTTTGTCGAGATTCTGGGTGTTTTCGGGTAATGGCGCCACCGTCGGTGCTTTGGCAGAGTTTTCCGAATAAGTGTGCGTTGTCGTACCGGGTGGTGCCACCACCGGTGCGGTCGGCAGCAGGGTGTCGCGGTTGAGAAAAGGCGTGCTTGCCCAGGCTAACACCGGAGCGGCTCCCAGAACGATGCTCAGGGCGAGAAAAATAGGACGGCGTTTGAGCGACATCAAAACTCCATGCTGGCGCCCGGCACATACTGGCTGAGCAAAGCGTTTGAGGCATTGCCGAGGCTGGTCAGGCCACGCAACACGATCTCCAGATAAATAGCGTTATTGGACTGCCCGCCAAGAAGGATCTGATGATAAACCATCATATGGGCTGCCCAGCAGCCGCCATCATAGCCGATCCCTGCGAGCTCCTCCAGCGGCTTGTGATCGGTGATGTCATACTGATAACTGCCGAGCGCCTGCCAGCGCTTGTAGATCGGCCAGGCACCGGAAAGGCCGGCCTGATGCACGAAGCCTCGGGTATAGCGATAGTCCAGGTTGATGACGCGCTGTGGGCCGGGTAGCCACTGGGCGCGCAGGTTGAGCCGCTGCAGGTTGCGCTGCTGGGCGTTGACCTGTGAACTGGCGAGGAGGTTGATGTCCGGAAGGGGCGCATACTGTCCCTCGAAAAAATAATTGGACTGCTGGTTTTGCGGGACAATATCGCCGGCGAGGTTGATCTGGCGTCGGTTGAAGTAGCGGATCTGACCGACAGCCGCTTGCCAGAGCTGGCGCCCGCTGGGCGTGAGCCAGGTGCCGCGCAGCCCCAGCGCGACCTGATTGGCGGCGTTGATGCGATCGCTGCCGGTATAGAGGCTGTTATTCTCAAAAATCATCGGAAAGTTCTGATAGGGTTGACTGGCATCGAAAATGGGGATGCCGTTCTGGGCCTGCAGGGGAATGTAGGTGTATTTGAACAGGGGTTGCAGCAGGGTTGTGCTGCCGTCGCTGCCATAGCGGACGAAATTGAGACCGCCCTTGAGACTGAGTGCCGGCAAGGTGCGGTTAGTGGCGCGCGCGTAGGGGAGATTACGCTGGATCTGATAGTGACTGTAGTAAAGTCGGGCCTGCGGTTCTAAAAAGCCCCAGCCGCGGCTAAAACGCCAGCCGAGGGTGGGAGTGAGGTCGAGACGCTGACCGACGGGACCTGTCGAGGCCGAGAAATAGTTAAAGCTGCTGTGCCAGTCGAAATAACCGTTGCGCCCCACTCGCCAGTAGGCATCGGCAAAGAGGCGGGGAAGCTGGGAATAGGGCGCAACACTGTAAGGCACCAGCATCTGATAGGCTTGCAAGGTGGCGCCGGCGTTAATGTGCGTACTGTTGTAATACAGACCCCCGGAGGAGCTGATGTAGGGCGCGTTGCCAATGCCGCCCACAAAACTGCTGCCGAAATTCGCTGTGCCGCCAAAATCCGAAAGGAAATTTTTGTAACTGACGTGGTTGTAATCGGCGTTGAAACTGAATCCGTCGCCCAGATTTTGCGTATGCTGCCAAGAGATGGCCCAGATATTTTTGTGGGTCAATTGATCAGAGGGGAGCAGATCCATATAGAGTTTGCCACTGTAATTGGGTTCCAGATAGCGAAATTCATTCTGTAACATGACGCCGCGCTTGCTGAAGTAGTTGACAGTGAGGGTGTCGTCCATGTTGTGGGCGATATCGAAATAGTAGGGAATGCCGAGGTAAAAGCCGTTGATGGTAGAGCTGCCCACACCGGGGGCAAGAAACCCGGAGTGTCGTTTCAGCGGAAAACTGAAGTAGGGCATCCAGAATATGGGCAATCCAAAGACGTCTACCGTGGTATTGGTGGTGGAGATATAGTTGTCATTCTGGTTGAGATCGATGCGCCCGCTCCAGAGCTGCCAGGCCGGCTTTTCGCCATGACAGGTGGTGTAGCAGGCTTCGTTGAGCTGATACCGCCCCTTACCCAGTTCTTTGCCGTTTTCGGCGTGGCCGTGCCCTTGTTGCGCTTCCAGCAGGTAGCGGGGATGGACGATTACCCCTTCGTTGGCCCGCAAGTGGATGGTGGCCTTGGGTGCCGCGGTGACCAGGCCGGGGCTGACCATGCGCACGTGACCGTTGGCGATGATTTCATCAAGGGCTTGATCGTAGTGCATGGTGTCGGCATAAACCCGGCGGTCACCGTAAAGTACTTCGACATGGCCGCTGGCTGTCCAGTGACCGCTGCCCAGGCCGTGGACCTGATCGGCATAGAGGGTGATCGGCCCCTTTGCGGCGGCGACAGCTATTCCGGGTGTCAGCAGGGCGCCCAGCAGGGCCAGGCGAATGCCAGAAAGCAGGACATGGCTACCGCTTCCCGGGCGAGTTGGCCGGGGTCGGGATTTTCCGATATTGTGCAGAGGGTTTTTCATAGGAGCGTAAAATCGCACAAAATGCTTTTATGCCGCAATCTTTGCTTACATCGAATTTTCGCAGTGCGGCGGCGGAGTCCTCTCTGTCACCCACCGCCGTGCACTGGCTCGCACAGCAGGGCGTTACGACAGCGTCGGCGCGCGCCATTCCCGGCGATGCCAGCGGGCGACGTTACTGGCGCCTGCCGCCGGACCTCATCTTCATGGATGCTCCTCCACCGGAGGATATTCTGTCCTTTTTGCGGGTGCGGCACCGCTTTGCCCGGGCGGCCTTGCCGGTGCCTCGGGTGCTGGCCGCCCAAATGGCCTCAGGCTTTGTGCTGCTGGAGGATTTGGGGCACGACGATCTGAAGCGGGTACTGGACGCGGGCTCGAATGTGGATCGGTGGATGCGGCAGGCAATGACCTTGGTCCTCAACCTGCAGCAAGCCGGGCAGCGGCAGGCGGCGTTGCCCCCTTTGCCATTTTTCTCACCGGTCCGTCTGCGGGATGAGCTGATCCTGTTTACGGACTGGTATCTGGGCAGGCATCTTGGCTTGGTGTTGAGCCCGCAGCAGAGCGTTGCTCTGCAAACCTTTTTTGCCGTATTGCTGAATAATGCCGCAGCGCAGCCGCAGGTCTGGGTCCACCGGGATTTTCATGCGCGTAACCTCATTGTTCGGCGGGACACGGGTTTGTTGGCGATGATTGATTTTCAGGACGCCGTGCTCGGACCATGGACCTATGACCTGGCTTCTCTGCTGTGGGATCGCTACTGGGATTGGGGACGGGCACAACGGGATGCCTGGGCACTGGATTTTTTGGCGGCGCATCGGCGTGGTGTCGCCCTGTCGCCACCGACGGATTTTCTGCGCCGTGTCGGGCGCATGGGGTTACAGCGTAACCTGAAGATTCTCGGTATTTTTTGTCGCCTGGCTTACCGCGACGGGAAATCGGCTTATCTCGATTTTCTACCTCGGTTCTGGGCTTATGTCGTAGATGCCCTGGATGCCGATCCACTGTTGCAGCCTTATCAGGAGCTTTTTGCCCTATGGCAACCGCCGTTACCCGGGCGATGATCCTGGCTGCGGGGCGGGGCGAGCGACTCCGACCTCTTACCGATCATGTCCCGAAGCCCCTATTGGAGGTTGCTGGAAAATCCCTTATCGCGCGCCATCTGGAGTCGCTGGCTGCGGCGGG
>NZ_JAAZTY010000079.1 GCF_018854775.1 Acidithiobacillus ferriphilus
GATCAACCGCCCCCTGGCCCGGCTGGCAGTGGAGGCGCAGCGCATTGGCCGGGGCGACATGCCGGAATCCCTCAAGCCTATTGGCGGGCCTCTGGAGGTGCGTCATCTGGAGCAGGCCATTACCAGTATGGCTAACGATCTGCACCGCCTGCACGAAGAACGCACCCTGCTACTCACCGGCATTTCTCACGAATTGCGTACCCCACTGTCGCGCATGTTGCTGACCCTGCATCTTCAGGGTCACGATCTGCTGGCCGAGAAAGCGTCCATGCTGGTGGATGTCAGCGAAATGGACGAGACTATCGACAAGTTTCTGACCCTGGTGCGCAGTGGAGACCAGGAAAAAATCACCCAGGTGGAGGTGCGCGAGTGGGTGGCCGAAATGGCCGCGACGGCCCAGGAACGTTACGGCCTGGAGGTACAGCTAGTGCATTCTGCCGGGGATGCCGCCTTACCACCCCTGCACTGCCGTCCTCTGGCGCTGGAACGAGTATTCCGCAATCTTTTTGACAACACCCGGCGTTACGGTGGCGGACGCTTGGATATGCGGATCATCCGCCATCCGGCCCGTACCGAAATCTGTCTGCGCGACTATGGCCCCGGCGTGCCCGAACGGGATATCGGGCCGATGAACGGTGGTACCTTGCCGCGCCAGTCTGGGCATGGTTCCGGCATTGGCCTGCGGATTTGCCAGCGCATCATGGCGTTGCATAGCGGCATCCTCCGCTTCGCCAATGCCGAAACGGGTGGCTTGATCGCGCACTTGTCATTTCCTGACAAAGAGGACTAACAGCAGAGGGCGTTTGGCGGTACTTTCGGACAAGGAGGTACTTGACAAAGGGCAAGCAAACAGGAATCATTCTCGTTTGAGTAAAATATAAAACGGATGCTCCCCATGTCGTCAACACGCGCCTTCAATAAAATTGACACACCCACCCATCGTTCTCGCTGGGAAATTTTCCTGGTGGTGCTGGGACCGGGGTTGGTGGTGATGCTCGCCGATACCGATGTCGGCAGTATCATCACCGCGGCGCAGAGTGGTGCGCAGTGGGGCTTCAAGCTGCTGCTCCTGCAATTCATCCTCATGCCTATCCTCTATATCGTGCAGGAACTGACGGTACGTCTGGGTATTTTTACCCGTAAAGGCCACGGCGAACTGATCAGCGAAACTTTCGGAAAGGGCTGGGCTTATCTCTCCGTCGCCGGTCTCAGTGTCGCCACCACCGGCGCCCTGTTGACGGAGTTTTCCGGGGTGGCCGGCGTCAGCAATCTCTATGGCTTGCCGCGCTCTGTCGGGGTTGCCCTGGCGGCGGTCACTCTGTTGACCATCGTCTGGACCGGCTCCTATCGGCGGGTGGAGCGCATCGCCCTGATCATGGGTCTCTTTGAACTGGTCTTTTTTGGTATCGCCTGGGCCAGCCATCCGAGCATCCATGAAATGCTGAATGGCCTGCTGCACGCGCCCATCACCAATGATGACTATATGATGCTGGTCGCCGCCAATATCGGCGCTGTCATTATGCCATGGATGGTGTTCTATCAGCAGTCAGCCGTCGCCGATAAGGGGCTGCACCCCGAGCATTATCGCCACGCCCGCTGGGATACCGCCGTTGGCGCCATCATTACGCAGGCAGTCATGGCGGCGGTGCTGATCGCGACGGCCGCCACCATTGGCCGGTTGAACCCCAACGCACCCCTCAATACGGTGCACCAGCTTTCGGAAGCCATTATTCCTTACCTCGGTGACACCTGGGGACGCATTGTGTTTTCTCTGGGCATCCTTGGGGCGGGCATGGTGGCCGCGATTGTCGCTTCCCTTGCCGGGGCCTGGGGCTGGGGGGAAGTCACCGGTTTTCGCCACTCGCTGGAGCATCATCCCAAGGATGCGCCCTGGTTTTACGGGATTTACACCGCCATCATCGTGGCTGGCGCCGCTGCGGTGATCACTATCCCCGATCTCGTCAGCCTCGACATCGGCGTGGAGGTGATGAATGCGCTGCTTCTGCCTATGGTGCTGGGCTTCCTGGTCGCCTTGTCCATCAAGGCGCTGCCCGCCGAACACCGCTTGCGCGGCCCGTATCTCTGGCTGGTACTGTTTGTGGTGATTCTGGCGGGCGGGTTGGGGGTTTATGGAGGGTTGACCAGCCTTCCAGGTTTGTGAGCGTCGAGAGGAAAGCATACAAAAGGTTGCGGAGATGTCGGGCTGTGCTATATCTAAGCACACGGTTCTGCACCATGACCACTGCGCCCTACAGGAGCCCCGCATGTCCATTTTCAAGCACGCCGCAGATATTCTGGAAGCGAAGGTCAACAGACTACTCAGTCGGGCCGAAGAGCCCGCCGAAACCCTGGACCTCTCCTATGAAAAGATGCTGACCAGCCTGCAAGAGGGCAAGCGCCATCTTGCCGATGTGGTCACGGAGCAGATATCCCTGGAGAACCAGATCGCGCAGGCACAGAAGCAGGCCGCCAAGGCGGAAGACAATGCCCGCATGGCCCTCAACGCCAACCGCGAAGACCTGGCGCGCAGTGCGCTGGCGGAAAAGCAGGCCGAAGCGCAAAAAATTGCCGCCCTGCAGGAAGCCCACGACACCGTCGCCGCGCAGGCCCGGAAGCTCATGGATTATGAACACGCCCTCCAGGATCGCATCGAACAGTTTCACACCCAGAAAGAGGTCATGAAAAGCCAGATGGCGGCGGCGCAGGCCCAGGTGAAAGTGACCGAATCCCTGACCGGCCTGGGTCATGGCCTGGATGACGCCGGTGATGCGCTACGCCGGGCGCAGGATCGCACCGCGCAGGAGCAGGCCAAGGCTCAGGCCATGGATGGCCTGCTGGAGTCGGGTGTCATCAACGATCCTCTCGACCATCGCACCCAGACGGAGCGGGAAATGGACAAGCTCCGCGTCACCAGCGGTGTCGATGACGACCTCGCTCGGTTGAAGGCGGAGATGACCGCCAGGCAGGACGGATGAGATGCCCGAACCCGGCAATGTCCTTATTCTGACCATCGATGACTGCCCCGGCTACCGGATTGTGCGGGTATATGATCGCCCAAACGCGGGATGATGCGATGCTGCATCTGGCTGAACATGCCCGGTCCCTCGGCGCCAACGCGGTGCTGGGCATGCGTTTTGATTCCGGTGAATTTGACTCGGGGCAAGGGCAGGCAATGAATGAGATTACCGCGTACGGGACGGCGGTTGTCGTGGAGTGATGATGAGCGGGAAAGGGGATGACAGCAGGTGTATGCCGGGCTTTGGGAGCGTGGGGATTTTGTTGGGACGCGCCCTGCTGATCTCCACCGCAGTTGCCTGGGGCATCCTGGGAACCCCGCTGACGTTCGGGGATACGATTTACCGATGGGTTTCGCCGAACGGGGTGGTGAGCTACGGGAACCAGCCGCCCCGCGGTGCACGGAAGATTCAGACCATTCCCCCGGCGCCACCGCCGACGGCAAGCACCCGGACGAATCCGGGACCGACCGCAGCAGAGGGAGCCCCGTCAAATGCATCCAAAGCGCAGACGGCCATTGCCCGGCTTAATCTACTGGCTGCCCTTAACAACTATCGGAACAGCCTGCAGACCGCGCGGACCCCGCCGCGGAATATCTACACGCCTGGTTTTATCGGACCTTATTTTCCTTATGGCGCATCCCGATTTCGGGAAAGGCACCCGCAGCATTACCGTCGACCGGCGATTCTTCCATCACGCCAACCGTCCATGGTGCTGCTCCCACCCCCGGCGCCCAATTCCGCCTACTCCTCGCCGGCGCTTATACCGTAATTCAGGCGGATACTCGCACCATTATTATTCAGAATATTATTGCCATGTTTCCATAAAAAATAGATCACAATGACTCCCAAAGGAATCAGCAGGCTGATAATAAAAGAAACGAAGAAGGTGATCATTTTTAAGCGCCTCCCCCAACCGGTGCGGGCGGTAGTTATAGCAAGAATAACGTTCTTTATTTCTTTTCCATCCGGATTTTTTATACCCATTATAAGCTCCCTATCATTAAAATGCGGGTTGTATTCACTGTAGTAATAGCACGTTACAGGAACTGCAATAAGCGCTCTCCGCCAGCGAGTAAGCATAATCTTTTGCCAGAATCGAAGAAATCCCTAGCGGAAGGGATGTGGCGCTGGTTTTTCCGACACGGGTATAAGCTTAGCAGGCAATTTTGCCTTCATCAATGGCCAAGTTCGCTAAGTCCAATTAGAAACTGGGGGCCCATCACTTCTTGGTCAGTGTCCCGATGGCTTCTTACCTTTCATCCCCGCATCGTCGGCGTGACAATCTAAAAATTCAGAAGATAACCGGCTATGGTAACAGTTGGTTTTTAGGCCCGGTAATGGAACTCATCTTGCCGACTGATAAAAAAAGGTTCAGACTTAAACCGTCGCTGTCGCAATGTGCTTTTGGGTCCTGCTTGCGCCAGCCTACCGGGGCCAGGGACTGAATCTATGCCAGAACAGCAGGAAAAAAATGGGATGGTGCCGCGGGAGGTGGTGGCCGGGGCTCGAGGTAGGACTCTGATTTTTTATGGCAGGCTTCTGGATCTCATTGTTATAGCATTGATCTTTGTTATGTTGCTCACCCTGCTGGGTGCATTGGCTGGGTTGATTTATGATTTTGCAGTTGCCGTGAGTACTCTGCGCGCTGCCGCGGCCGTTCAGGGCTTCACTCATGTCCACGATCTCGTTGAGAGCCTCGGACAAGGCCTTGTCGTTGATGTTCTCTCCACCTTTGTTCTTATCGAACTCTTCCGCACCTTCACAGATTATCTGGAGTTTCATCGCCTCCGCTTGCGGGTACTGGCCGAAGTGGGCATCGTTTTTGTTTTGCGTGAGATGTTCATCGGTCTTTATGCGCACCGCATGGATTCGCCCGTACTCCTGGCCATCGCCGCTCTTTTAGCAGTCCTGGTGGCGGCGCGGGTTGCAGCGGTCCAATTTCCACCTCGCCACAACGGGGTATAGCCGTCCCACATTAAATATATATTAATCAATGAGGGAATGGCGGGCGCCCTCGCCAATTTGCCATTCCTGGGGTGTCATAAAGGACCAACGGTAAAAGTAAGTATCGCAGGATTAACCGTTTAGCCCCTCCCCGTCTTGGGGGAAGCTACAGTTCGGGTTGCTCACTTAAAACAGTGGAGAACCTAAAACATGTAAGTCAGCATAACCCTATTATAAACAAAAGTCTTGTTGTGTGGGTTGAGTGGAGCATCATGCACCAATCCTCCGTTCGCAACTTCCATTCGATCACGAACGGACAATCCTTTAAGCATGCCACCGGGAAAATAAGTAAGATCCATATAAGCATCATTACTGTTGCCATTGTAGTATGTATGATAACGTGCAAAAGCTGTCATCAATAGAAACTGCTTGTGGAGAATATTCTGTATCCATTTCACCTTCCAGCCATTGCCCGGCCCCATTTCTACTAATCCACGAATCATCGAAGTAGTATACAGCGGATCCGTAGCATATCCGATGGTATATGGTGAGACAATGGCACCCCCTCCAATAGCTCCGATATGGGGAACAATCTCATTGTATGACCAAGTTAATTGGCCCTTTCCAAATATGCTAGGCGCAATGTCAAAATTAGCACCAACCTGAATACCCCAGGCACTACTATTCACTGTATTACCTATGATGTTATCAACACCTTGTGCACCCAGGCTGCTATTCAACAAGCTATTATTTTCCCACTCTCGAACGAACTGAACACCAACAAGAGGATCAATCCCCGTCGCAGTTCTGAGAGTGTATGACCCTGAACTATAGAACATTTTCGCAAAATGATAGAAATCATAATACCAAGCCTGAGCTTTTGCACCCAAAGCGGTGGTGCTGGCGCCAAAAGCTAGAGTGCCCTGCGCCTGTGGGTCAGAATTTGGAAGTTTTGGCACACCACCATAAACAGGGTCACCACTATATCCTGTAGCGTAATATAGATTGTCTTTGTAGTAATTTGGAGACGTGCGACTTTTCCAGCGGAACTCTCTCAACGCTTCCAGCTTTACATCCGGGAGCGGGCTGTATTGAGCGAATAAAGCTTGATAGGTAGCCGGTAAAATACGTGCATCAGAATTATTCATCCACGGGGTACTAATTATTTGATCACCCGCCCGCACGAGTACTTTTCCTGGTTTGGCATACTGGACATATGCTTGGCCAAGGGCATTTAACGATGGCGTTAATCCCATCATGGTGGTATCAACCGTTGATGGCGAATACCCATGAGTTCCAAGATCATTGGCTGTGTAGAAACTAACACCAACACCAAAACCGCCAAGAAATGGTGCACTTTTAATATTAAGTAGACCACCAATGGCAAAAGAAGATTGATTTGGTACATGTGTTGCGCCATAGAGACGACTAAAATAGTATGATCGCACCTGACCATATATTTTACTTTTCTGGAAGAATTGGGTTAGTGTATCTGAATCGGCTAAAACAGGATATGATGTCGACATAAAAAAGGCGGCTAAAAATAATCTTTTATTCATCCTATAAATCCTCTTGATATAACTAAAATTTTTTATCGCGATCAGTTTTTTCTTTACTAAGCAGACAGTAGTGTAAGGCAGCGACTTTTCAATTCGTGTGTTCGTTCTGCAGATCGTTCTATAGACTCATTATGAGTCTTATTGGTTTCTATGATTGAGGAAATTGAGCCGGATCTCTGCGATATAATAACGACCCGTTGGCTAAGGCGAATTGCTTCATCTACATCATGAGTAACAAATACAATGGTAACGTGTGTGTTCTGCCATATAGACAACAAACTATCTTGCAATGATACTCTCATTTGCGCATCCAACGCACCAAACGGCTCATCCATCAATAACACGGCAGGTTTATTAGCCAGGGCACGCGCTATTTCAGCGCGGTGTTGCATTCCGCCAGAAAGCATTTTAGGGTAATAGTTTTCATAGCCTGAAAGTCCAACAAGTTCGATATATTCATCTGCAAGCTTGTCTGATACAACCCTTCCTGCACCCCGTCGCATAGGTCCAAATCGCACATTTTCCTTAACCGTTTTCCATGGGAAAAGCGTATGCTGTTGAAAAACTATGCCGAGGTCAGCACTTGGAGTTTTTATTTCAACCCCATCAAGAAGGATGCTGCCAGATAATGGTTTGTAGTGTCCACCTATTGCATTTAACAGGGTGCTTTTCCCACAGCCGGATGAGCCAATAAGAGACGTGAATGATCCGGCGCCAAGGGTTAAAGATAGGTCTTTTATGACAGTTCTGGTATCCAAACCGGATTTATATCCCAGGCAAACATGTTGAATTTCAATATGTCCAATGTCTTCCATAGTTATAGCCTCATTTACGTGCTTGCAGCTCATTCAGACCATGGAACAATCTTACGTTTAATAAGATATATTGCCCCAGATGTGATGGAACTCAGAATGCCAATCGTAAGCATTCCGACAATAATATTTCCATATTGAATCAGTTCATATGATTCCCATGTAAAATACCCTATCCCATATCTTCCACTGATCATTTCCCCGGCCAGAAGAGCAAACCATGCGGCACCCATCCCCAGTGCCATCCCAACAGTGATATTAGGAATCGCGTAGGGAATTACCACGTGAAATAATACACTTATACGATTGGCACCTAGTGATCTTGCTGCCTTGACTAATTCTATGGGTACCCGCTTTACTCCATCCCACGTATTCAGAACAATGGGAAAGACCGCGCCAAGGAAAGTGATAAATACGATGCTTTGCTCTGTTGTGGGCCACATAAGAATCGACATTGGAACCCACGCAATGGCTGGTATTGGTCGCATTATCTCAATATACGGCGCAATTATCAGGCGAAGTATGGCACTATAACCCAAGGCGACACCGACAGTAACACCGACAAGAGATCCTATAGTGAATGCCAGAGCTATTCGGTAGAGGCTCCAATAAATATCTTTCCAGTACGTTTTGGTAACAACCACATTCAAAAAAGATTTATAGACATGCAATGGTGATGGGATATTTGAGAAGTCGAGGATTATATCCGCGTGAGTTTGAGTTAATCCCTGCCAAGCTAGAAGACCTACCATGATTGACAGCAACGGGATAACAAAGATGCGCACGGAATGCTTCCCAATATAAAATAACCTGACTATGTAATCCAGCCAATAGTTAACGGAAAATGATGATGTTTTCATCACGTGATCATTGAAAGTCTGCGGTTTATGATCCTGTTCATGATCTGAAGCAATCATTATAGTCCTCACATATCTTGTGAATAATTATGGCGATGACCATCATCATGATGATAATCAGAATAGTATCGCCATGTTACTTTGATCATCCTTTTGGATAGCTATACTGCAGAAAGAATCTGTTTATAGCTGTAGACGGGGGTGCCGTGCGCGTCATTTTTTGCGCCTTCTTCCGTCATGTAGGCAGTGTAGTTGTTGCCGTTCTTTATATAGTATGCATAATTGCCAAATAACTTAAGCCCAGTTGTATGGTCATACACATAAGTAGCATAAATTTTCTTATGCGACTCAATATCTGCTTTTGCGGCTATCAGCATTGATCTTACGGAGTTATACTTTTGTATTCCACTACCCTGAACCCATATTTCAGGAGGGAGGGCGATATTGTTTTTAGGGTTGTAGGCACCGGCACTTGCCGCGCTGTATTTTAATCCTAATTGTTTATATGCTGTTTCCTGATATTTAGGATTAACCCAGTCTTTAAAATTAAGAGTGGGAATACTCGCATTTTTAGCTAAAATAGTGTGATCATATTGTAGTGTTTTTACCCATTTTTGGGTAATGGCCGGATCCATGGTAAGGTACCCGCCGCGACTAAAATATAGGTAAAGGACTTCTTTAGGCATCATCGTCCATTTTGCGATAGTTTTGCTTGCATTATATGGATTGTTCGTTATCCACTGGTCTGCTTCTATTACTGCCTTATCGTACGCAACGACAATTTCAGGATATTTTTTGGCAAACGATGCGGTTACTACAGCGCCATGAAGGTATGGAACATGCGTTTCCTCACCGTTGTAAATCATTCTGCCAACTTTTTTATATTCCATGTCCTCTGATATTGGGCAGAAATCAGCATGCGCGGGTATTTTGTTTGCCGTAATGGCTGCGATACCGGCCATTGGGCTTTGGTTTACAATATGAAAAGACGAGAATGGTATGTGATTGTCTGCAGCCATTTCATAGAGCATTCCCCACGCTGAACTCCCGACAGGAGTCGAGATTGTTTTTCCTTCCAACTCTTTTACATTGGTTATTTTGGAATTAATAGGCACGACGATGCCATTACCTGCGCCATCCAGATTGTACCCTGTCATCGTAATCAAATAGGTTCTTTCTGTTGATGTTTGTTGAAACTTCGCACCGTTCACTATCAATGGATAATCACCCATCGTTCCGAAATCAAGCTTGCCGGCCATCATCATATTTGTTATGGGAGCCCCGGAACCATAATCCCGCCATATTATATGATATTTAACGCCTGCGTATTTACCTGTATGGGGTAGATATTTTTGCAACAGATCCAGCCCCTTTAACACCGTTCCAGCCGGGTATGTATCTGTACACATGGATTGGTAGCCAATACTTATTGTTATCGTTTTAGAGAAGGCGGGCGATGCTGCAATCACCGAGATTGCTGTAACTATACAGAGCGATAGGCGTAACATTTGTGAACCTCCAGCATGTGGGAACCTGTACCTACAGGCTAAGCAATCCTTGTGCCAGTCCCGCAATCCCTGAGGAGATTGTAAAAAGTCAAAAAAAACAGGATGGTGTAATCAGTTAGAATTGCTTCATATGCCATTCAGGTGCACTATAGCTGTGCGTCGCGCTTCAATTTTGTGCGTCTGCATGGTGCAATTCAAGCTGTAGAAATATTCTCGATAGAATATACAGTGGGCATGCGCCCAGCATTATGCTGGTTCTCACGAATGTCGAAATTCTAATACCAACCAGATTTCCATCTCTTCAACGTGCTTAGGCGCATGATCAAGTATAGTTTGATAAATCTGTTCACTTTTCTCTCTGATAATAATTTTCTTACCTTGCACTTCATTTCCTGTAGAGTGAGGTTTTTGTCAATAAATGATGTGCCATCATGACAAAATGAACAATATATGCCAGAGGGTGAGTTATTTTTATCAAATCGCAGCGGCATTCCACAACTCTGACAACGATTTGCTTCGTCATGAATGTGAACCAAAAGATATTTTTGGAGTGCTGATAATGTCTTCATGTAATCATTGACGCCTTTTGTTATCTGTTAGCACCATATTTAGCCATTTACTGGATAGATACTCCAGCAGGCGATTTTGACTTTGTCGTGCGGTGAGGTTATCGAGGTCCACCCAGGCCAGGGGCTGATCCTGCTGCGCGCAGGAGAACACCGCCTTGGTGCGCTGCCCCGTCTCCGGGTCGATCTGCCATTGCAGACACTGGGCGCAAACCCCTTTGAGCATGCACTGCATGGGGCTGCCCACCGTCGCGGTAGCCTCC
>NZ_JAAZTY010000008.1 GCF_018854775.1 Acidithiobacillus ferriphilus
CACCGGCACCGGCACCCACATGGGGGAGCAGGGCGGAACGGGCGAGAGGCTTGTCCTGCATCTGAGCCGACAGTTCGGCGCGGGCCTGCGCCAGTGTCGGATCTGTCTGGTAGGCCTGCTGATAGGCCTCAACGAGGCTTTCCGCCCCGGCGGGCGTCGCGCCCAGAATCAATACCGCCATGAGAAGCGAAAGACGTGGGGGAAGACGATCTGCGCGCATGGGAATGACCCTATCGTGACGGTAAGGCCACAAGATACTGACCGCTCGGTCAGTCGTCAAGGAAGAATCCCGCGGTGATGTGCCCCAAGCGGCATCCGGGAATGGGCAAAATCACGCTTCTCCCTTATGCTGATGCTCCCGTTTCAGTGGACGCCGCTCTGCTTATGCCTCACCCTGTACTGACCCAATGTGTGGTGCCTTATCCTGAGAATGTCGCCACGGTGTTTGCGCCACTCGCCTCAACGCCCTGGTCCTTCTTTCTGGATAGTAGCGCGACGGTGTCCCCGCAGGGGCGTTACAGCATGCTGGTGACGGCACCGCGCCAGCGTCTGTGGCAAGAGGCGGGGCGGCTTTGGATTGCCGATGGGGATGGCCCCGCGCGGCGCTCGGCGCTTTCGCTCTGGGAGGCGTTGCGCGACTCGGTGATGAGGCTCCCCGATGCCGCCTCTCTGCCCGCAGAATTACCGTTTGCGGGCGGGGCGCTGGGCTATCTGTCCTATGATTTCGGGCTGGCGGGGCAGGGTATTCCGCCGCCTCCTACTCAGTCTCTTCCTGAAGCGGCCTTCGGTATTTACGATACGGCGCTGCTGGTCGACCATCATGGGCGCAAGGCCTGGCTTTGCGCGCCCGAAGACCGGATGGTGCAGGCACTCGCGGAGTGGCAGCCACGCCTGGCTCGCGCGACGGTATATTCCCCCGATCCATCTTTCCAGGTGCGGGGGCCGGTGCAGCCGCTCTGGAATCGCAGCGACTATGCCGCAGCTTTTGGCCGGGTGCAGGACTATATCCGGGCGGGTGACTGCTATCAGGTGAATCTGGCCCAACCCTTCGCCGTCCCGCACGCAGGATCACCATGGTCGCTTTACCAGCGACTGCGGACGGTCAATCCGGCGCCTTTTTCGGCATGTTTGTCCCTGCCCCAGGGCGCGGTGCTGAGTTTTTCCCCGGAACGGCTGCTGCGGGTTCAAAAAGATCGTTTACAGGTCCGACCCATCAAAGGGACACGTCCGCGCCTGGAGGATCGGCAGGAAGACCAGCGGATGGCACAGGCTCTTTTAGCCAGTCCCAAGGATCGCGCCGAGAACGTGATGATCGTCGATCTGTTGCGCAACGATCTGGGGCGGGTGGCAGCGACGGGCTCGGTGCAGGTGCCGCAACTCTGCGCGCTCGAATCTTACGTCCACGTTCATCATCTGGTCAGCGTGGTGGAGGCGCGCTTAGCACCGGGACAGGATGCATTGAGTGCGTTGGAGGCCTGCTTTCCGGGGGGATCCATTACCGGGGCTCCCAAGCGTCGGGCCATGGAAATCATCGCGGAGTTGGAAGTCGGCGCGCGCGGCCTGTATTGCGGAAGTATTGGTTATCTGGATCAGCGCGGCAGCCTGGATATGAATATTGCCATTCGCAGTATGACGGCGGTTCAGGGTGAGCTGCGCTTCTGGGCGGGGGGCGGCATCGTCGCGGATTCTGATCCGGATGCGGAGTATCAGGAGACGCTGGATAAGGTGGCCGTATTTCATCGCGAGCTTGCAGCATTGGCGGGAGAGGGATGAGGGTGTTTGTCATGGTGACCCCATCTGGCATAGAGTCGCTGCCAGTCTTGACTGCAAAAAACTGAATATGTCCGAAGAAAACAAAAAACGTCATACCCATTGGCAATTGTTGCTGCAGATCGTCTTTACGGTCGGCATTCTGTTTTGGCTCCTGCATAACACCAACTGGCAGGAACTGGGTCAGCGTTTTGCGGCGCTACGCCCGTTGTGGTTTGTGGCGGCCGTGCTGTCCTACGCCATGAATCTGTCGGTGTCAGCCATACGTTGGCGCATTATTCTCATGGCGATGGAGCGCTCCGCACCCATGCTCTGGCTGCTGCGGCTGAACTGGGTGGGTGCCTATTTCAATCAAGTACTGCCGGGTTCCGTATCGGGTGACGTGATCCGCGCCTGGTACACCCGCCATCAGACCCACTCCATGCCGCTGGCGCTGGCCGCAGTGTTCGGAGACCGCTTCATGGGTTTGGGGGCGCTCATTGCCATCGCTGCCGTGGCCTTTGTGCTGGGCGGTGCGCGGGTGGGATTATTGCCGCAGATGGGCTGGACGATCGGGATTCTGGTCTTTGCTTACGTCCTGATTGTATTTTTGATTCTGAGCCCATTGCTCAACTTTCTGGAAAAATTTGCGGGTAGGCTGGGTGAAAAGCTGCACGACATTCGTCTGGGAATGGCGGCGCTGCTGCGTCATCGTCTGGCCCTCGGCGGCACGATCGTGCTCTCCTTTGTGGTGCAATTCTTTTCCATCCTGACTTTCTGGCTGCTCGCCCGTGCCCTGGGCGAAGCCCCCGACGCCGTGGCGATCTGGGTGGTCTGGCCGGTGATCAGCCTTTTTCTGGCCTTGCCCATCTCTTTCGCGGGCTGGGGACTGCGTGAGGGGTTGATGGTGTTTTACCTGTCTTACCTGCACATGGGGCATGAACAGGCACTGGCGCTCTCACTTTTGCTGGGCTTCACCGTCGTGCTGACCAGCCTGCCGGGTGCGCTGCTCTGGATTGGGCTGCATCGCCACCATCAGGCGCCGCTGGATTTGAAAACACCGCCCGCCTCGCGTTAAACTGCGCGTCTTGCTGGCGTAGCTCAGTCGGTAGAGCTACTGATTTGTAATCAGTGGGTCGGGGGTTCGATTCCTCTCGCCAGCACCAAATAAAACAATCAGTTATGACAGTTTTCTGGGCGCCTTTATTTTTCCGAGCTAACCCAGGGCTAACCTCAGAGAGAAAAAGGGTTAGCCGGACTGATCCCGGCCAGTCTGTGCACTTCTGGGATGTCATCGCGCCTGAGGGCCGAGAAAATAGCACTGCATCTTCGCGCCGGATTCAGGTTGCTTAACAGGCGATCCGATAGGCTTGGTCGCCAGTGATTCCAAACGCTGACCAGACGGACATCGTGCCGTCTTTCGCCAGGCGGTAGGTCGGGGACTTCTTCAACGTGAATACGCAAGCGGCGATGATGGTCATGGGTTTAATCCTCTTTCTGCCCGCCCGGATCATGGCGGCGATGTTGTGAATGGCTCAATGGTCGGAACAGGTGGCGGCCATGAATACGCGGTCGGTGCCCACGGTGGCGACTAAATGCCCGCCTCTGGTTTTCGGGGGACCTTCCCGCCCAGTATCTGGACGAGTAATATTAATAATCAGAGGCGTGGACATCTGGTAGATTGCATAACTGATGGCCTCTCAAAATTCACGATATAGGGTAGGCCATGGATCCAGAAAACGATTTCAAGAGGTATTTTTGAGAGCGGTAACGGGTTGATTCTGTGGGTGTCCGTGGCCAGAAGTCATGACCTCTCAAAAACGGCCGGTTGCGAGAGGGCTATGAAGCATGACAAAACAAGAGCGTTTCAGTGCGCCGCTATGTGTTATATTGCACGTTACTTGTAATACAAGAAGGGGAATGACATGAGCGAAGCTACCTTTACTTTTCGGGTCGATGAAGCACTGAAAACGGAGTTCTCCACGGCCGCCAAGGCCCGCGACCGCAGCGGTGCGCAACTCCTGCGCGACTTCATGCGCGAGTTCGTGCAGCAGCAACAGGAAGCGGCCGCGCATGACGCATGGTTCCGTCGCCAGGTGCAAATTGGTCTGGATTCGGCCAATGCCGGCAACCTGATTCCAGCGGCCGAGGTTGAGGCTAGGTTTGCGGCCAAGCGGGTGGCCACGCGTCGCCGACTTGAAGCCTCCGAGTGATGAAACTGTTCTGGACACCAGAGGCGATACAAGACCGCGACGATGTCTATGACTACATCGAGGCCGACAACCCGGCCGCCGCGCTAGCCCTCGATGAGCTGTTTTCAGAGAAGGCGACTCGCTTGGTAGATCACCCAGGCCAGGGGCGGCCTGGACGCGTTGTCGGCACCCGCGAGCTGGTAGCGCATCGGAATTACATCCTGGTTTATGACTTGGCAGAAGACCTGGTTCGCGTGTTGCGCGTCCTGCACGCGGCTCGGCAGTGGCCGCCAGTTAAGAGGTGACGGCCTGCCATCGAAACCGTGATCGACCCGGAATGCTGGTCGCCGCACTTTCGTACACGGTTCCATCTCCCGTCCGAAACCGGACCCTTTTGGACGGGGTGAAGCCATGTCACGCGTTTTTGCTGATTGTCGGGTGTCTGTGCGACACCGATCATTCAACTGAGCCGATGCCACCGGCGGCAATGGCCGAGCAGCACGCATAGGCCTTCCGGCAGGTATCAGTCTGCTGCCGACCATTAGTACCCAACGACGGCATGGCAGCGTAAGCAGTCGTCCAGCAGGAGGCTGACCTCATGTTCTCAAAACTCGTCATCATGGCTGGAAACTGTGGCTGCATACTGAGAATGCTTTTCGAGAATTGCAACCCATTGATTTACTGTGCGGCAATGATCACCATTTGAAGCCTCTCAAAAACGGCCCTTTGGGAGAGGAGCGCCAGTCATAAGCCAGAGTCCCCGCTGGGGTTATCCGTAAATTCCGTTGTTCTATATGGTGGTATCTGATGTTACTTGTAGTATCATCTACAGATGAATAAGGCGATCAAGCTGCGTGAGGCTATGAAAAACCACCCCATGGGGTGGCATATTGATGACCTTCAGGTGGTTGCCCGTCAGCACGGAATCACCTGGCGGCATGATGGCGGCAGTCACTGCGTATTCATTCGGCTCGATGGGCGGACGCTACCCGTGCCTGCGCATCGACCGATCAAGCCGGTTTACATCAAAAAGTTTTTGCGCCTGGTGGCAGGAGAATGACCATGCACACACTGGACGATTACCCGTTCGAGATGCGCCCGCTGAAGCCCTCAGAAGGGGGAGGGTATCTGATTTCCTACCCGGATTTCACGGAATGCATTGCGGATGGTGAAACCTTGGAAGAAGCGTTACAGAATGGCCGGGACGCCTTGCATGCGGTTATAGAGGCGTTGCAGGAGCAGGGGATGCCGGTACCGGCACCGAATGGCGGGGGCATGGCTTCCGGCAAATTCATTGCCAGAGTGCCAAAATCCATCCATGCCCAACTCGCTGCGCGGGCTAGAATGGAGGGGGTATCGCTCAATGCGATGGTTTTGACGCTCATCGCCAAGGGGTTGGGTCAGGGAACGCGGGCGGAGTGAGGTTTGCCGGACGCTGAAAGATGGACGAGTTTCTGGACAGAATCAGGGCCGGAAACGGCCCCGAAAGTGTCCAGAAACCTGGCGTTCAGAAAACTGAACCGCCCCGGGTTTCGTGGAGGCCATTTGGTTTAAGTGCAGGCCGTTAATTCGGTCTGTTCGGCGAGTTGCCGATAGTAGTTTGCCTCAGCTTCTGCCGGAGGGATATAGCCGATGGGTTCGAGCAGCCTGACATGGTTGAACCACGCCACCCATTCGAGGGTCGCCAGTTCCACCGCTTCCCGTGTCCTCCACG
>NZ_JAAZTY010000080.1 GCF_018854775.1 Acidithiobacillus ferriphilus
CGACCCCGCGGCCCCTGGCGACGCTCCCCAATAGATAATTCCACCCCGCCCGCCGCAAAGGCGAGCAAAAATGTCACTTTTGGATCAATATGTTGCGTATGGGTTTTTGAGCCCGGCCGATGCCCAGAGTTTGCGGAGATACGGGACCGACAAACAGGAGGAGGCGGTGCAGGCAGCAGTGGTTGCCGCCTTCCAGAAGTTTGACCCCTTGGCGGCTGCTCGCCGAGCAGTGGAACCCGAATTCTCATCCGAAAAATTTGGTGAAATTAGCTATTTCTACCAGCAGATGGCCGCCGCCGACGCGGAGCAGGATGGAGCCGGGGGCGACCGGCTCGCGGACACGAGCAAAATTGCCGCGGCGTTTGGGGTGGGCCGGCGGCGCGCTCAGCAAATCCTGCGGACCACCCTCTCCGGGTTGCAGGACGAGCACCAATTGCAGCTTTTTGGGGGCGTTCGATGATCTCCCCCGAGGGGGTGCAGGTCAAGCACGGGCGGCGGTTCGGAATGGTGCCCGACTACGTTTTGGAGTCAAAAGACCTTTCGTTGCCAGCGCGTGCGGTGGCCGCCTGGTTGGCTGGCAGGAGCGACGGCTTCCAGGTCCGGATTGGCCCGATGTGTCGGATGCTAGGGTTGTCCGAGGCCCGATGGCGAACGATCAGGAAGGAACTCGAGAGGATAGGGTGGTGGCAGTCGTGCCGCTGCCGAACAGTGGATGGCAGGATAGTGTGGCGCCATGAATTCAGGGACACACCACCGGCGGCCACCATCCCCAAGAAAACCACGGATGGCCCAACCATGGATGGCGCGTCCATCCATGGCGAACAGAAGGATATACCAGGAGGACAAAACCAAAAGGAGAAAACCAAAAAAACTACTACCACTCAAAACTCCAGAAGCACAGCGCGTGCTGTGGTGCTGGCAGCCAAGGAGGCAATAGAGAGGCACCGAGCCCAGCATGGCCTGCCCGCCTGGGGCGACCAAGTATGGCAGCCCGCAGCCGCGCTCCTAGGCGAGGTTGATCAGGGGCTCATGGAGCCAGTCGCGGCCCAGTGGCGAGCCGCGCTGATGAGGACAGGCCAGGCAGCTCTGACCAAGCCGATCTTGTACCTGCAAAAGCTCGTACAGGAAGCAAAAACAGGAAGATTTGACCCGTCGGGCTTTTCGGGCTTTGTGGCCCCCCGCCAACAAAAACAGGTCGCGCCGCCGCGGCAGAGTGATCCAGCCGGATTCGCCGAATTCCTTCGCGGCCTAAATCTTGGCCAGGGTCCGAGAGGTGGAGCATGAAACTCATGAAAGTCGATCGATTCCGATCAGCCTTTTTCGAACCTGGGTCTGCCCCAGACCCGAGAACCATTCGCTGTTGGGTCGAAAGCGGCGCCGTGCCTGGCACGGTAATTGGTGGACGGTGCTTCATTGATTCTGAAAAATGGGAGGCGCAATTTGCTTCCGGCGCAAATCCTGAAATCAGCGGACTCGTTTCCAAAGTGTTAAGCAGGAGGTGAAAATGGCACCACGGCCACGTACCAGATCTGCAAAACTTCCAGCAAACCTCTGTGCTGAGCCACAAGGCGGCACGGTCTATTATCGCTACCGGAACCCCGTCAATGGCCGACGGACAAGCTTAGGCACTGACGCCGAAAAAGCCATCAAGGCGGCCATTGCCTTAAATGCCCACCTCGCCCATCAACTCATGGATCGCGAATCGGAAAGGCTAGTCAGCCGCGTCATGACCGATCGCCAAAGCATTGGCGACTTCCTCAAAACATTCGAGACTGAGATCCTACCCGGCCGACGCTCAAAAAAAGGACATGCGCTGGCCGAAAAGACCCTGCGCGAGTACAGCATCATGCTGCGCACCATCCGCATCGAGTTCGGTCACCTCTCCTGGGAAGTGGTAACACTGGAAAGGGTGTCGGCTTTCCTGGACCGGCTGCTCGCAAGATCTTCAAATGCGCACCGCTCGCTGATGATTCAGATCTGGCGTCACGCCATTGCCAAAGGCAAGATAATTCCACCGACGAACGTACCTGAAATGACCATTCCGCGCGATCATGTGGTGAAGCGGCGGCCTTTGACTCTTGAGGATTTCCAACAAATCCATCATGCGGCGAACAAGTGGTTTCGGAACGCTCTGGATCTTGCGCTTCACACACTACAGCGCCGTGAAGACATCGTTCAATTCCGGTTCGACTCGTTGGAGGAACGAGATGGCCGCACCTATCTGCCCGTGCGGCAACTTAAGACGGACCACACATCGGACATGGGCAGATTGCTCCTGCCTGTGGGGCCGGCGCTCGACACGGTCATAGCAAGATGCCGTGACGACATCCTAAGCCCATACCTAGTGCACAAAGCCCCAGCGAGAAGACGTCGCGAGTACCTCGACAAGAAAGAGCATTGGACCGCCGTGACCCCCGAGATGCTGACCCGTGAGTTTACCCGATTGAGGGATCAAACCCAGGTGTCTGCTCGCCTCACTCCTGAACAGCGTCCCACCTTCCACGAGATACGGGCCTTGGGCGCTGAGTTGTACCGGCAAGCGGGCTGGGCCAATGAGGCAATACAGCGTCTCCTCGGTCACTCGACCGAAAAGATGACCAAACATTATCTGGACAAGCACATGGAAGCATGGGTTGTGACCGATACGGTCGGTCTGCCCAGCATGGTTTCCCGAAAATAACCCGAAAGTTTCCCGAAAGGTTTTTGGCAGAGGACTATATATATACTAATCTGATGATTATTAATCAATAATTGGTCGGGGCGAGAGGATTTGAACCTCCGACCACCTGAACCCCATTCAGGTGCGCTACCAGGCTGCGCTACGCCCCGCGAAGCCAGTAATATACTGTTGAAACCTGACTCTGGTCAATGCCCATGACGGCACAAATTCAGTAGTGCCGACAACTCTGCACGTAAATATTGTAGACGACCATCACCCACCACCCTGATCTGACCTGGGGAATCGGCCACTTCCAGCTCTAACCGCGTCTGTTCTTCTAAATGTTCCTGGCGTGCCGCATGCGTTAAGACCTGCATCCGCTCGCGGGCACCATGAATGGTATATCCCTCACCATAGAGCAGCAGACGAATCTGTCGGGCCAGCAGTAAATCATGACTTTGATAGTAGCGCCGATTACCCTTTCTTTTTAAGGGACTAAGTTGTGGAAACTCCTGCTCCCAGTAGCGCAGCACATGCGCTTTCACCCCGCAGAGCAGGGCGGCCTCGCTAATCGAGAAATACCGCTTCTCGGGTATCTCGGGGAGTGGTGCGAGGTCTTTGCCCGCCTTTCCCTTAGCCGTTGTCTGGTGCGCTACCATTCACGTAGGCTTTGAGTTTTTGACTCGGATGGAAAGTCACCACGCGCCGTGCCGTAATGGTAATCTCCACGCCTGTCTTGGGGTTACGGCCGGGACGAGGATTTTTGTCGCGCAATGTAAAATTGCCAAAGCCGGACAGCTTCACTTCTTCACCCCGCGCCAAATTCTCACGAATGCCATCAAACAAGGCTTCAACAATACCTTTGGCTTCCCGCTTGTTAAGACCCATACTCTCGAACAGCATATCCACGATTTCTGCTTTAGTCACCGCCATATTATTCTCCCTATGCCCTGAGTCCGATGGAACCAAGTCGCCGCACGGCAACCAGCAACCGATCCATTTCTGCTTGTACATCTGCGTCGGTCAGCGTCCGCTCAGCATCTTGCAAGAGCAGCGCAAAGGCCAAACTGTATGTTCCCACCATCAAAGATGCGCCCTGATACCGATCAAAAATCGTAATTTCCTTAACAATGCCCGATGCGTTTAGCCGCATGACGTTCAACACTGTCCCTGCCGGAATATCATCCGGGATCACTAAAGCCATATCCCGCCGCAACGCTGGGAAAGGCGACAGCGGCTTGAACCGGGAGACATTCACCAGACCATCCAAGCATTCTATATCCAAATAGAAGAAAAACGGCGATTTGTCCAGGTCACACTCTGCCGCAAGCGTCGGATGTAACGCACCGAGCATACCCACCCGCTGATCTGCCACCCAAATTTCTGCGGCCTGTCCCGGATGCAAAGCCGGATGATCCGTCAGCGGCCGGAAAGAAAACTCCGTCTCCGGCCACAGCGCAAGCAAAGCACTCACATCCCCCTTCAAGTCGTAGAAATCGGCCGCACGCTGTGGCTGCGCCCAACTTTCCCGGTCGGCTGCGCCGACCATACAACCGCCCAGGACAAGGCGCTGGCCATTCGCAGAAAACACCCGCCCCAATTCAAAAATTCGCACCCGATCCTGCTGCCGCTTCACATTGAACTGGAGCGCTTGCATCAGGCCCGGCCAGAGACTGGCACGCATGACGGCCAAATCCGTAGACAGGGGATTGAGCAGGACCGGCGCGTCAGCATTCGGGGTAAAAACATCCTGCGCCTGACGGGAAATAAAACTGTAGGTGATCACCTCATGATAATCACGCGCTTGCAGGATGCCACGTAAAGTAGCCGGTTGTGGCCCTCTCGCCATAACCAAGGGCTGCAGGGTGCCCACTGGCCGATGGACAGGCAATCGCTCATAGCCGTATATCCGGCCCACCTCCTCGATCAAGTCTGCCTCAATGTGCAGATCAAAGCGGTGGCTGGGGGAAATCGCCTGCCAACCATCGGGAATTTCACTAACGCGCAGCCCCAGACGGGTCAGCGCTGTCTCGACCACGGTATCCTCATAATCCATGCCCAGAATGCGCGTCAGTCGCGCCCGACGCAACGTAATCGGAGCGTGCTCCGGTAACTGGCCGAGCACCGTATGGGACCACGTTTCCCGTAAATCGGCTTTGCCCAGGGTGGCCAGTCGTGTCAGGACGGTCGCGGCCACCGCTGGCGCCAGCGCAAAATCAACACCGCGCTCGAAGCGCATGGCGGCATCTGTCTGTAAACCCAGACGGCGCGCACGGCCTTGAATAACCTTAGGCTGAAAAAAAGCAGACTCCAGAACAATGGATTGGGTCTGTGCTGATACGGCAGTACGCCGTCCACCAATAACGCCCGCCAGAGCCACCGGACCGGCACGGTCAGCGATTACCAGCATATCGGATGCCAGCGGCAAATCCCGGCCATCCAGTGCGTCGAGAACCTCGCCATCCTGCGCCCAGCGTATGCTGAGTCCTCCTTGCAAAGTTTTCGCATCAAAGGCGTGCAGCGGCTGTCCGGTTTCGAGCATGTACAGATTCAATAGATCAACTACCGGATGGATACAGCGCTGTCCAGCACGCCGCAAGCGTTCATGCAGACGATCCGGCAAACGTTGCGGTACACCATCTATCCACAACGCAGTATAAGAGGGGCAGGCACCCTGCGCCGCTGTCGCAATATGCACGGAAAAATCATCTGACGTTGACGCCCCCCCGGGGCCAAAGGTCATCCAGGAACATTCCGCCATCGCTTCCACAGGATTGCGCAGTGTGCCCGCACCGAGTGCACATAAGTCTCTCGCCACGCCTAGCACGGAAAGCGCATCACCACGGTTTGGCGTTATTCCCAAGGTCAGCACCTGGTCGTCCAAACCCAGATGGTCACGCAAGTCGGCACCGATAGGTGCATCTGCATCCAAAATCAACAACCCGCTGCTGCCGTCGTCCAGCCCCAACTCAGATGCAGCGCAAAGCATCCCTTCCGAGGTGATACCGCGCAGTACCGAAATAACAATATCGCGACCGCCAGGCAAGCCGGCACCGGGCATCGCCAAGGGTACCCGCTGCCCCACTGTCAGGTTATCCGCTCCACAGACAATGGTACGCAATCGTCCATCACCCACATCCACCTGCGCCACCCGTAGCTTGTCCGCTTCCGGATGGGATGCAACGGACTGAACGGCAGCCACGACCACACCATGAAAAGCCGGTGCGGCGTCCTCGACGGTCTCCACCTCAATGCCGCCCATGGTCAGCCGCTGGGCAATTTCCTCCGTATCCCAGGAGGTGTCCAATAATTCACGAAGCCACTGAATGCTGACGCGCATGATGGGTCCTCAGGAAAACTGTTTGAGGAAGCGCAGATCATTCTCGAAGAAGAGACGCAGATCATTCACTCCATAGCGCAGCATGGTAAGACGCTCAACACCCATCCCAAAGGCAAAGCCACTGAAGCGCTCGCCATCGACGCCAGCGCCAGCCAGCACCGCCGGATGCACCATTCCGCAGCCCAACACCTCCAGCCAACCAGTCTGCTTGCAGACCCGGCAGCCGGAGCCGCCACAGATGAGGCAACCTATATCAATTTCGGCAGAAGGCTCCGTGAAGGGAAAGTAGGATGGACGGAAGCGTAGCGGGAGATCGGGTTTTTCAAAAAACTCCTGGAGAAAGTCTGTTAATAAACCACGCAAGTCGGCGAAACTGGCGTGCTCGTCAAGCAACAGACCCTCGACTTGATGAAACATCGGCGTGTGGGTGATATCGGAGTCGCGCCGGTACACTCGACCAGTGGCGATCATACGCAGCGGGGGCTGGTGCATTTCAAGAAAGCGAATCTGAACCGTCGAGGTTTGCGTACGCAAGAGACGCGTCGCATCCAGATAAAAGGTATCATGCATCGCACGCGCAGGATGATCTTCCGGAATATTGAGCGCAGAAAAATTATGGTAATCGTCCTCTATTTCGGGACCATCGCTGGTTTCAAAACCCAGCCTGGAGAAATAATGCTCGATCCACTCCAGAGTCTGCCGAATAGGATGGGTAGACCCACCAGCCACACGCCGCCCCGGCAGGGTCACATCCAGTCGCTCTTGCTGCAGGCGTGCCTGTATGACCGCCCTTTCGAGTTGTCCTTTGCGCTCCTGCAAAAGCAATTGCACTTCGAGCTTGCGCTCGTTGAGCAACTGCCCGGCTTCCCGCCGCGCCTCTGGCGATAATTGCCCGAGCTGTTGCATGGCCTGGGTGAGAACACCCTTCTTACCGAGCCATTGAAGGCGAATCTGTTCCAGGGTATTCAAGTCGGCGGCTGCCGCGATCTCTCGGGCGGCCGTCGCGACGGGGGCCATGGATTGCAAAAACATCGCCACAGCCTCCGCCACCGTCAGGCTGCCAACTGACCTTTGACCACCTCGACGAGACGGGAGAATGCCGCCTTGTCACGCACGGCGATATCCGCCAGAACCTTGCGATCCAACTGGATACCCGCGCGCAACAGGCCGTTCATGAACCGACTATAGGTCACCCCCTCAGAACGCGCCGCCGCGTTGATACGCACGATCCACAAACTACGGAAATCACGCTTCTTGGTCCGGCGATCGCGATACTCATAAGTCAGAGCCTTCATCACTGCCTGATGGGCAATGCGATAATTGCTCTTGCGCTGACCACGGAAGCCCTTGGCACGAGCCAGAACTTTCTTGTGGCGGGCGTGGGCGGTTACGCCACGTTTTACTCTAGACATGGTACTGTTCCTCTATCATCAACCGTAAGGAAGCATACGCCGCAATGCGGCCTGATCGCTACCTGAAGTAACCAAAGTATGGCGCAAATGGCGCTTCCGTTTGGTCGTCTTACTCGTCAGTATGTGATTCAGAAAAGCCTGACGATGCTTAAATTTACCGGAGCCGGTACGCTTAAAGCGCTTAGCCGCCCCACGATTGGTTTTCATTTTTGGCACGATGGTCTCCTATTTTTTCCGCGGCGCGACAATCATCACCATTTGTCGCCCTTCCATGCGTGGCCGTTGTTCAACCACACCCACTTCCGTTAAATCTTTTTCTACCCGGTTGAGCACTTCCATGCCCAATTCGGGATGCGACATTTCACGACCGCGAAAGCGCAACGTAATTTTCGCGCGATCTCCGTCTTCAATAAAACGCAGAATATTACGCAGTTTGATCTGATAATCGGCATCATCTGTACGCGGGCGAAACTTTACTTCCTTCACCTGCGTCTGTTTCTGCCGACGTTTTGCGTCATGCTGGCGTTTGCTCTCCTGAAAACGAAACTTTCCGTAGTCCATAATCCGGCATACGGGAGGATCGGCTTGCGGGGCGATCTCGACAAGATCCAGTTCAACCTCTTCTGCAGCAGCGATAGCCTCCATGAAGGATAACACACCTAACTGTTCCCCCTCGACACCTATCAACCGGACCCGCGCTGCGGTAATTTCCCGATTGATATTCACTTCTTTCTCTGTCGCGATTGCCTTATCCTCCTCGCTAGCCTTGCCACTCCAGGGTGTTCAGCCGCTCCCGATCCATCTTCTGCAGAGCGACGCCCACGGCGTCTATGGTCAGGGCACCGAGATCCTGGCCATCCCGATCCCGCACCGCCACCGTATCCGCTGCTTTTTCCCGTTCCCCAACCACCAGCAGATAGGGCACGCGGCGCAAAGTCTGGGCGCGTATCTTATAACCTATCTTCTCGTTTCTCAAGTCCGTTTCCGCACGGATGCCGCGCTTCACCAAGGCATCGCTTACCGATATGGCATATGCCGCGTAATGCTCGCTGATGGGCAACACTACGGCCTGCACCGGAGCGAGCCAAAGTGGAAATTTACCTTCGTAATGCTCAATCAACACACCGAAGAAACGCTCGATAGAGCCGAAGATGGCGCGATGTACCATGATCGGCACCTTACGCGCACCGTCTTCCGCCACATATTCCATGGCAAAGCGCTCCGGCAGGTTGAAATCCAGCTGCACTGTACTGCACTGCCACTTGCGACCAATAGCGTCCTGGATTTTCAGATCAATTTTTGGACCATAAAATGCACCACCGCCTTCATCTACTTGATAGGCCAGGCCGGCACGCTCCAAGGCGTTGCGCAGCGCCTGGGTAGCCGCATCCCAAATCTCGTCACTGCCCACCGAATGCTCGGGGCGGGTGGACAAGTTTATTTCGTATTGGCTGAAACCGAAGGTGCCGAGAATTTTCTGGACCAGCGCCAACACGCCGAG
>NZ_JAAZTY010000081.1 GCF_018854775.1 Acidithiobacillus ferriphilus
CCGTGGTTCGCAATATGTCAGCATCCGCTATACAGAACGGCTTGCCGAGGCTGGCATTGAACCCTCTGTGGGGAGCAAGGGAGACAGCTACGACAACGCCCTGGCAGAAACCATCAATGGACTGTACAAGGCCGAACTGATCCATCGTCGTGCGCCCTGGAAAACCAAAGCGTCCCTGGAACTGGCCACCCTGGAATGGGTGCATTGGTTTAACCATAGCCTCTCAAAAACGGTCCGTTGTGAGATGGGCATGTCATGCCGATGCCGTTTTGTGACAGGCGCGTGACCTATGTGCAGATTGTGCGTACAATAAAAGCAATGGAAATCACCTACGATCCGGCAAAAAATGCCCACAACATTCAAGAGCGCGGCCTCAGTTTTGATCGGGCGGTAGATTTTGACTTCCACACCGCGCTCTATCGCGTGGACGATCGCCACGAGTATGGCGAGACCCGGATCCGGGCTATGGGGAAATTAGATGGTCGCTTATATGCACTGGTCTTTGTGGAACAGGCCGCAGGTATTCGGGTGATCAGTTTTCGGAAAGCGAATCGCAGGGAGATCAAGCGTTATGAAAGCAGCAGACATTCATCGGGAGTCTGAGAACGGTAATCCAGAATGGACGACGGAGGATTTTGCCAGTGCCCATTCGTTCAGCTCCCTGCCAGGTTCTTTGCAGGCCAAGCTATCCACGCGAGGGCCACAGAAGGCTCCAGTCAAGGAGCGCGTTACCATGCGGCTCTCACCAGAGGTTGTTGCCCGCTTCCGGGCATCAGGTCCAGGTTGGCAGACCCGCATTGATGCAGCGCTGAAGGAATGGCTGGAGATACACCATAGGGTATAACAGTGCGTAGCTGAACGTATGGGGTTTTGTGGAAACTGAAATCTGGACGGGTTAGTGGACAGATTCAGGGCCGGAAATGGCCCAGAAAGTGTCCAGCTACAATAACTGCCTGACCATGCGTCAGCGTCAGCGTGTCATTGCCATCCATGGCTCCGTGCTGACCCACATACGTGGTAGCCATTGCCGCAGAAGAGAAAAGATAAGACATCAAGACCATGCTAGTTTTCCACATAAGACCTCCCTACCATCAAGTGAGCGAAGATCCTGTATATGCTTTCCGAAAGCACTAAACAAGCCGCTGAAAATTTCAACTCCCTGATAACACGAAGGAATAGCCTGTGAGTGTGGCACTGGTGTATTTTGGTGGTGCATTTTTGAAAAAAGGCTCAGGAGAATAACCTAAGCCTTTGTTTTATTTGGTGCGCCTGGAGGGACTCGAACCCCCGACCTACGGCTTAGAAGGCCGTTGCTCTATCCGGTTGAGCTACAGGCGCAAGGGATAATCCGACAATAAATCGTCCGCGTCATTGTAGAGGAGCGGTGGCGGTCAGGGAAGCCGGTGCGTGCCCCTTTTCGCTGACGGCTGCCAGCGTGTATGGTTGGTGGTATAGGCCGATCGGAGCAGAGCATGGATAAGCGCTTTACCCTGGAGAGCAGTTTCCCACCGCAGGGCGACCAGCCGGAGGCCATACGGTTGTTGGTGAACGGCCTTGCCTCTGGTGAATTTTTCCAGACCCTGTTGGGGGTGACCGGTTCTGGCAAGACCTTTACCATGGCTAACGTTATCGCAAGCACTCATCGGCCCGCCATCATCATGGCGCCCAACAAGACCCTGGCGGCGCAGATCTACGCGGAGATGCGCGCGTTTTTTCCCCACAATGCCGTGGAGTATTTCGTCAGTTATTACGATTACTACCAGCCTGAGGCCTACGTTCCGTCCTCCGACACCTTCATCGAAAAAGACGCCGCCATCAATGACCACATCGAGCAGATGCGCCTCTCCGCCACCAAGGCCCTGCTGGAACGGCCGGACGTCATCATCGTGGCCACCGTTTCCGCTATCTACGGTTTGGGTGATCCGGCCTCCTACCATGGTATGATTTTGCATCTGCGCGAGTCCGCCACCATGGATCAGCGCGTTATCCTCAAGCGTCTGGCGGAGATGCAATACAGCCGCAATCCTTTGGAAATGAAGCGCGGCACCTTTCGCGTCAACGGTGATGTCATCGACATATGGCCCGCAGAAAGTGAGGACGAAGCCGTTCGGATTGAGCTTTTTGGCGACGAACTGGAGCGTATCTCGCTCTTTGATCCTCTGACCGGCAAGACCATCACCCGTTTGCCGCGTTACACCATCTATCCCAAAAGCCACTACGTCACCCCGCGCGAGACCATTCTCGCGGCGCTGGACGCTATTAAAGATGAACTTCGCTCGCGTCTGGACGACCTGCGCCGCGCCAACAAATTGGTCGAGGCGCAACGGCTGGAGCAGCGCACCCGCTTTGATCTGGAGATGATGGCCGAGCTGGGGTATTGCTCGGGGATCGAGAATTACTCCCGCTACCTCTCGGGACGGGTGCCCGGCCAGGCGCCGCCGACCTTGATGGACTACCTCCCCAAGGATGCCCTGCTGTTTATGGATGAATCCCATGTGACCGTCCCGCAGTTCGGGGGAATGTACAAGGGCGACCGTTCGCGCAAGGAAACCCTGGTGGAATATGGTTTTCGTCTGCCCTCGGCACTGGACAACCGGCCCCTGACGTTCCCTGAATTCGAGTCGCTGATGCCGCAGACCGTGTTTATTTCCGCAACGCCTGGTCCCTACGAACTGGAGCACTCTGGACAGGTGGTGGAGCAGGTGGTACGGCCCACTGGTCTGGTCGATCCGGCTGTGGACGTCCGCCCGGCAAAGGGCCAGGTCGATGATCTGATCAGTGAAATCAACATTGTTGTGCGTACCGGTTGGCGCATTCTGGTGACGACGCTGACCAAGCGGATGGCCGAGGATTTGACCGATTATCTCCATGAACTGGGTATCAAATGCCGTTACCTGCATTCTGATATCGAGACGGTGGAGCGGGTGGAGATCATTCGCGATCTGCGCGCCGGGGTGTTCGATGTGCTGATTGGGATTAACCTGCTGCGGGAAGGCCTGGATATGCCGGAGGTGGCGTTGGTCGCCATTCTGGATGCGGATAAGGAGGGCTTCCTGCGCTCGGAGCGGTCGTTGATTCAGACCATCGGGCGCGCCGCGCGTAACCTGCACGGACGGGCCATTCTCTACGCGGATAGCATCACCAAATCCATGGCCCGGGCCATGGCTGAAACCGACCGCCGCCGGGAGAAGCAGTTGCAGTTCAATACGGCGCATGGCATCACCCCGCGCGGCATCATCAAGCCGGTGTCGGACATGATTGAAGGGGTCTATCGGCGCAATGCGCAACCCGCCGCGCGCGCCGCGGAAAAAAGTGCGGATTACCGCGTGCTCAATGACCCCAAAGCTGTTGCCAAGAAAATCAAGGAGCTGGAGGAGGCCATGTACCGTCACGCCCGCAACCTGGAGTTTGAACAGGCGGCGGCGCTGCGGGACGATATCAAAAAATTGGAGACCCGTCTGCTGGGCACCGATCTGCCGGTATCTCTGGAAGAGGACTGAAGTGCGACTCATAAGGACAAAAGCACGCCCTGCAACTTGACGACGCGTAGGGCATTGCCTATCCTGTAAACCAACCGGACGGTATGCAACGATAGGAGAACATGATGATTAAGGCTAAAGCCTATGCTGCTCAGACCGCCAGCAGTCCGTTGGCGCCCTACGAAGTCCTGCGTCGTGAGCCGGGTCCTGATGATGTTCAGATAAATATACTCTTTTGCGGTGTCTGCCATTCCGATTTGCACACCGCTCGGAATGAATGGAAAAACACGCTGTATCCCTCCGTTCCCGGTCACGAAATTGTGGGTCGCGTCGTTGCCGTTGGTAAGGATGTCAAAAATTTTAAAGTCGGTGATTTCGCCGGTGTCGGTTGCATGGTGGATAGTTGCGGGCACTGTCCGTCCTGTGACGAGGGTGAGGAGCAGTACTGCGATAATGGATTCACCGGAACCTACAATGGCCCGGTATTCGGCGGCGAAAATACCTACGGAGGCTATTCCCAGAGTGTGGTGGTCAAAGAATCCTTTGTGCTGAAGATTCAGCATGATGAAAAAGATCTGGCGAGTGTGGCACCGCTGCTCTGCGCCGGTATCACCACTTATTCGCCCCTGCGCCACTGGGGTGTCGGACCGGGTAAAAAGGTCGGCATTGTGGGCCTGGGCGGCCTTGGTCATATGGGCGTCAAGTTGGCGCACGCCATGGGTGCCCACGTGGTGCTGTTCACCACCTCCCCCGGCAAAGTGGAGGATGGTAAGCGGCTGGGGGCGGATGAGGTCTGCATCTCCAAAGATGACGCGCAAATGACCAGCCATGCCAACAGCTTCGACTTTATCCTCAATACCGTGGCGGCGTCTCATAATCTGGACGCCTTCCTGAACCTGCTCAAGCGGGATGGTACGATGACGCTGGTGGGTGCGCCGGCAGAGCCCCATCCGTCACCGGAAGTCTTCAACCTGATTTTTAAGCGCCGGCAACTTGCGGGATCCCTTATTGGTGGCATTCGGGAAACGCAGGAGATGCTGGATTTCTGCGCGCAGCATGGGATTGGGTCGGATATCGAGATGATCCCCATGGACTACATCAATACCGCCTACGAAAGAATCCTGAAGAGCGATGTGAAGTACCGCTTTGTGATTGACATGGCGACGCTGAAATAATCTCCCCAGGGCCGGAGATGATCGGCCCAGATTGCCAGAAGAGTGAAGGGCACGCCGGGCTGAAGTGATAAACGACAGTCCGGCGTGTTTTTTGTTTCAAGGTGAAAAACGTCAAGGCAGCAGGAGCTACCCGCGTGCTGTCGCAGAAGGGCGGTTCGCGTTGTGCCTCGCGTCCGAATTGGCTACCATGCGCAGGTTAAATGCGCGCACTGCGAGTCCTATGAGCAAATACATTTTCGTAACAGGTGGGGTGGTTTCTTCTCTGGGCAAGGGTGCTGCTGGCGCAGCTCTTGGTGCACTGCTGGAGGCGCGTGGGTTGAAGGTCACCATGCTCAAGTTAGACCCCTACATCAATGTCGATCCAGGTACCATGAGCCCCTTTCAGCACGGTGAGGTTTTCGTCACGGCCGACGGTGCGGAAACGGATCTGGATCTGGGCCATTACGAGCGATTCCTCTCGACGCGGATGGACAAGCGCAATAATTTCACCACGGGCCTGGTTTATCAGACCGTTATTGAAAAAGAGCGGCGCGGTGACTATCTGGGACGTACGGTGCAAGTCATCCCGCATGTCACCGATGAGATCAAACGGCGCATCCGGCTGGGTGCGGCGAATGCCGATGTGGCGCTGGTGGAAATCGGTGGTACCGTCGGTGACATTGAATCGCAGCCCTTTCTGGAGGCGATCCGGCAGATGGCGGTGGAGGAGGAACATGGTGACACCCTCTTCATGCATTTGACGCTGGTACCCTACCTGGCATCTGCCGGAGAGATGAAAACCAAGCCGACTCAGCACTCGGTGCGCGAACTGCGTGCCATCGGTATTCAGCCGGATGTGTTGCTCTGCCGTGCCGACAGGCCTATACCTGCCGATCACCGGGCTAAAATCGGGCTCTTTTCTAATCTGCCAGAAAGGGCGGTCATTTCCGCCATCGACACCGATAGCATCTATCGTATTCCATTGCTTTTCCATGCGCAGGGTCTGGATGATTTGGTGGTGCAGGTTCTCGGCCTGCAGGTGCCAGCCCCCGATCTTTCGGTATGGAATGGCATTATAGATGCCCTGGAACATCCGGAAGGTGAGGTGGTGATTGCCCTCGTGGGCAAATATGTGGGACTTACCGAGTCTTACAAGTCATTGGCCGAAGCGTTGCTTCACGCGGGCTTACGGGCGCGACGGAGTGTGCGCTTCCTTTATGTGGATGCGGAAGATATTGAGATGCGGGGGACGGAGATGCTCGCGGAAGCAGACGCTATTCTGGTGCCCGGCGGTTTCGGCGGACGTGGCACTGAAGGCAAAATCACCTCCATTCGCTACGCACGGGAGCAGAAGGTGCCTTATCTCGGTATTTGCCTCGGCATGCAGTTGGCGGTCGTTGAGTTCGCCCGGCATTGCGCCGGGCTGAGGGATGCCAACAGTACAGAGCTGGACCCCCAGACTCCGGCGCCGGTCATTACGCTGATGACCGAGTGGTCCGATCCCGAAGGTCATAAGGCGTATCGGGAGGAGGGCGGTAATCTGGGCGGCACTATGCGGCTGGGTGAGCAAGAGTGCCGACTGGAACCCGGCAGTTTGGCGACACAAGCTTATGGGCAGGAGCGGATTTACGAGCGACATCGCCATCGCTTCGAGTTCAACAACCGTTACCGCGATTCGTTGGCCACGGCGGGGTTGCGTTACACGGGTTTCTCTGCGGATACCGAGTTGGTGGAAGTAGTGGAGTTGCCGGACCACCCCTGGTTTCTGGGTTGCCAGTTTCACCCGGAGTTCACCAGTAATCCGCGTGAGGGACATCCATTGTTTGATGCCTTTATGCGCGCCGCCATCGCGCATCGGGAACGGGAGACTGCAGCATGAAGCTGTGTGGCTTCGAGGCAGGTCTGCAGCACCCATTCTTTCTGATTGCCGGACCTTGTGCGATCGAAAGCGAATCCCTGGCGTTGCGCACGGCGGAGGCTCTGCGCGATATCTGTGCGCGCCTCGGTATCCCCTTTATTTATAAAAGTTCCTATGACAAGGCGAACCGCTCTTCGGGGCAGAGTTTCCGAGGACCCGGTAGGGACGAAGGACTGCGCATTCTCGAAAAGGTCCGCCGGGAAGCAGGTGTGCCGGTCATTACGGATGTTCATGAAAAAGAAGATGTGGCGGCCGTGGCGGAAGTGGCCGATGTGCTGCAAACCCCGGCCTTCCTCTGTCGGCAGACCGATTTCATTCAGGCCGTCGCTGCTGCCGGTAAGCCAGTCAACATCAAGAAAGGCCAGTTCCTCGCGCCCTGGGATATGCTGCACGTCGCCAACAAGGCCAAAGCCACCGGCAATGACCAGATTATGGTCTGTGAGCGCGGTGCCTCCTTCGGCTATAACAACCTCGTGTCGGATATGCGTTCCCTCGCAGTGATGCGCCAGACCGGATGCCCTGTGGTTTTTGATGCAACCCATTCGGTACAACTCCCGGGTGGTCAGGGCGATCGATCCGGGGGCCAGCGTGAATTTATCCCGGTGCTGGCGCGCGCAGCCGTGGCGGCAGGTGTGTCAGGGCTTTTTATGGAAACGCATCCTGATCCGGCGCAGGCCTTGTCCGATGGCCCCAACGCTTGGCCGCTGGGACGTATGGAGAGCCTGTTGCGTGTCCTCCAGCGGATTGATCATCTCGTGAAAGACCAAGATTTTCCTGAAAACCATCCTGAGGAGTTAGCATGAACACCATCGTCCGCATACAAGCCCGTGAAGTTCTCGATTCGCGTGGTAACCCCACGGTGGAAGCCGAAGTCCATCTGGAAAATGGTGCTATGGGTCGTGCTATTGTTCCCAGTGGCGCCTCTACCGGTGAGCGCGAAGCCGTAGAATTGCGTGACGGGGGCCAGCGCTACGGTGGCAAGGGGGTGCGCAAAGCCGTGGAGCACGTCAACGGTGAGATCCAGGATTTACTCCTCGGCATGGAAGCCGAAGAGCAGGAGCATATTGACGCCGCCCTCTGCGCCCTGGATGGCACCGAAAATAAGGCACGTCTCGGCGCCAACGCGATCCTGAGCGTTTCATTGGCGACTGCCCACGCCGCCGCCCACGCCGCTGGTCAGCCCTTGTATCGTTACATTGGTGGTTTGGGTCCGCTGCAGTTACCCGTCCCCATGATGAATGTCATCAATGGCGGTGCCCATGCCGATAATGACGTGGACATGCAGGAATTTATGCTGATCCCGGCGGGTGCGGAGTCCTTCTCAGAGGCGCTGCAGATGGGGGTGGAACA
>NZ_JAAZTY010000082.1 GCF_018854775.1 Acidithiobacillus ferriphilus
GTGTGGTGGTTCGGCGGCGGCGCCGATCTGACGCCCATCTACGGCTTTGAGGAAGACGCCCGTCATTTCCATAGCACCCTCAAAACCGCCTGTGATCGCCATGACCCAGGCTTTTATCCGCGCTTCAAAGCCTGGTGTGACGACTACTTCACCATCAGGCACCGTCAGGAAATGCGCGGTATCGGTGGTATATTTTTCGACGATCTCAATGGCGATGGCGAGCTTCTGCAAGCCTTCTGGGAGGATATGGCCAACAGCTTCCTCGCCAGCTATCTGCCCATTGTCGCCCGGCGCCGGGACCTGCCCTACGGCGAACGCGAGCGGCAATTTCAACTTCTGCGCCGGGGGCGCTATGCGGAATTCAACCTCGTCTATGACCGCGGCACCCTCTTCGGCCTACAGTCCGGCGGGCGCACCGAAAGTATCCTCATGTCCCTGCCCCCCCTGGCGGCCTGGACCTACGACTGGCATGGCGAAGCCGGTAGCCCCGAAGCCCGCCTCAAGGAGGACTTCCTCACACCCAGGGATTGGGCGTGAGCTACGGCCTGCTGCGCCCCCTGCTTTTTACGCTGGATCCGGAGCGCGCCCACACTCTGAGCATCGCTGCGCTGGAAACACTGGGGCGCATGCCGCAAAGCATGGCCTGCCTGACAAAACACTATAGCGTCACCGATCCCCGTCTGGCGCAGGACTTTTGGGGCCTGCATTTTCCCAACCCCGTCGGCCTCGCTGCCGGCTACGACAAGGACGCCCGCGCCGCCGCCGCCCTCCCCGCCCTCGGTTTCGGCTTCATCGAAATCGGCACAGTGACCCCGCGCCCGCAGCCGGGTAATCCGCGCCCCCGGGTCTTTCGTTATCCGGCACAGCAGGCGGTCATCAACCGCATGGGTTTCCCCGGTGAAGGGGCTGCGGCAGTTGCCCGCAGACTGGCGGCGTTACCTAGCCATCCGGTGCCTATCGGCATCAATCTCGGCAAAAACAAGGATACCCCGCTGGAGCAGGCGCAGGACGACTATGTCGCCGCGCTGGAGTTGCTCTTTCACTATGGCGACTATCTCTGCATCAATGTCAGCTCACCCAACACGCCGGGGCTGCGACTGCTACAGGGGGAGAAGGCCTTACGGGGACTGCTCAGGGCAGTTACCGCAGCCAACCAACGTCTGGCCCTGCAGTATCAGCGCGCCCCTCTGCCGCTGCTCCTGAAAATCGCTCCAGATCTGGATAATGATGATCTCAACGCCATCGGTGGCCTAGCCTTAGGCACGGAACCCCTGGTGGATGGTTTTATCGCCACCAATACCACTATAAAACGCCCGGCCACCCAACCCGTGCTCTCCGAAAGCGGGGGCCTGAGCGGTGCACCATTGCTGGAGCAATCCAATGCCGTCATCGCGCAACTCTATCGTGCGACTCAGGGACAGGTACCCATCATTGGCGTCGGTGGTATCCTCAGTGCGGCAGATGCCTATGCCAAGATCCAGGCCGGGGCCAGCCTGTTGCAGGTCTATAGCGGGCTCATTTTCCGGGGACCGGAACTGGTGCGGGAGATTCTGGAAACACTGCCGGAGCTGTGGTTGAAGGATGGTTATCCCGACCTTGCGCACGCACGGGGTAGTGCCGCCTGATGTCCTCTCCGCCACAACATCCGAACGGTTCTTATTGTGCTGTCGTCTCTGATACCGCATCGGCGACCGGGGGTATGGTCAGTGTCGGATGGCAAGAATCCGGTGACCGTAAGGCCACCGGATAGAGGGCTTTTGGAAACCCGCCGCTAACCCGCGGATACCAATCAGACTTCAGAACTTGGCCGTCACGCTGGCACCGGCAAAAGCCGGTGCACTCGCCTGCGCTGTAATGAAGTTTCCGCCATATTTTGCACTCCGCAACTGTTCATATTCATAGGGAATGTAGTTGGCGTTGAAAATGTTATCCACATACAAGTCAATAGTAACTTTTTTCACACCCATATCACCTGGCCGCCACGCATAAGCCAAATTAAGATTGGTGATATTGTAGGGATGCAGGGAAACGCCTGCAGGCGCTCCCTTATTGGTATTGATGTACTGGGAACCGACAACATGGTCGGTAACCCGTGCACTGAATCCGGCATAGTGATAACCCAGACCGAAATTGAGATTGTACATGGGAACATCGCCGACATATTCCCCACTACTGACGGATGCACCATCGGCGGCATCAAAATTCGACGTATATTTAGCATCGGTCAGACTATAGTTGATGAACGCATTCATATTGTAGGGTAATTTAGCGTCCACTGAGGCAGTAACCCCCTGATACAGAGCACTGCCGACATTATACTGGAAGGTCTGTCCCGTCTGGTTATCATAGAAATAACCGAATTTATTGCTGAACATCCGGCGGAAATAAGCCAGTGATGTTTTGATATCACCGAAGTTATAGCGGATGCCCGTATCGATACTATCCACGTACTCCGGTTTGACCAACATTGGCCCAGGCGTTGGTGTAGAGCCTATAACCGCATAATAAGCACTGATATTAGGCACCTTATATACCCGGCCATAATGGAAGTACAAATCTGCATTTTTGGTGGCGAGGAAGCTCACCCCAAAAGATGGCTCCCAGTAGTTAAAGGTGTTACTGACACCACCTCCGTAATTGTAATAATACCCTTCAATATCATTACATGTCGTATCGACCAGGTAATACTTGGCACCCGGAGTGATGATCAGACGATGATTGAACAAAGTGATACGATCCTGTAGGAAGACATCCCCATAATTACGGGTATCATGCTCACTCCATGCGTCATTGTAACCATTGATCATCGGCACAGCCGGTTGGCCATACCAGTACTCTGCCGAATGATCCTTACTGAACATATACAATCCACCGAGTGTGACGGTATTATCCGGCAAGAGGAAGGTCAGAGACGGCATCAAGCCTGCATTACCGAAATTATCGACATAGCGCTGATACTGTGTACCATTATAGCTATTTCCGAATAATGCCGTCGGATTATAGGTATTACTTGGTCGGCCCGTCTTGCTGGGATTGGCATAGCTTTTTAGTGCTGTTGGCAACGGATAACCATCATACCCAGCTTTATAGGCCGCGTTGGCATAGGCCGTGCGGTCGTTGTTATTCTGGGTTATAAAAAACTTGGCTTTGGCCAGCATATTCTGATTCAGAATGGATTTCCAGCCCAAGATAGTGGTGTACGAGCTCGTAGTTGTATGATCATTCCAGATGTTGGGAGCCCACTGAAAACTTCGGCCATATTTTTGTAACAAGGGTAAGGGCACCGTTGATGGTTGTTGGGCAATCTCATGATTGTAGATAGTAATCAGTGAGAGCTGGGACATGCCGTGGTTGTAGGGCTGTACCGCCGCAAAGTAGTAGTTGTTGTTGATGGAGAAAACATGGTTGATAAAGCTGTGGAAAGGGCTGTAATAGTAGTTGGCATAAAGCTTGGTTCCCGTATACGGCAAAGCACCTGAGTTGACACTAAACCCACCGGCGGCACTATCACCGACGCCACCGGAGTAAAGTCCGCCACTACCCGAAACCTCGGCGTAGAATTTTGAAGTGGGCATACGCGGCTTATAATTCAGCGTCGCACCCAAAGCATTGATGCCAGTCTCAGAAGGCGTGTTGGCACCGCTGTAAACTGAGACTCCCGAGAATTGACCCATGCCAATGGGCGTGAGAGCGTGGTCGTCACCCTGACCGTTCGTGCCGCCGCGAAAAGTGTTAATCAGAGGTACACCGTCCAGATTTACGCCAATCTGATCGCTGTTGAAACCCTGGTAGGTAAAGGTGCTGTCACTGGTGGTAAGGTTACCGGGTCCAGTGCTGATTACGGTAAAGCCCGGAACATTGCGCAACACACTCTGAAAGCTTTCATTCGGGCTGGCATGCTTCACCAGTTCTTTACTCAGGGAGCCAGTGCCGCGCTCCGGCGGCGCTTCTTTCTCTACTTCACCAATAGTCACCGGAGCACTGCCACCAATGGGGGCAGTTGCAGCGGTCTCGGCACCGCTGACGGCGGGCGCCGTCAGCTCGGCGTGGGCGAGAACGGGTAAGGCACAGAGTGCCATGATTACTGCGGTGCGCAGAGTTGGGCAATATGCCATGATAATATCCTCATCAGGAGAAAACTTGTCATAAATCCTCTACAACCGCGCAGGATTCTAGCAACACAACATGACATTATTATGAAGTTTTAATGACAAATTTCTGACAAATTACAACGGAATCATCAGACAAGGAAATCATGACGGATACTAAAAGTCGTTGCATTCTTGCCGTATTGCGCAAGAAGCAGAAACGATTGCCCTTGCGCGCTCATCAATAGTGTAATCGAGGTGAGCTACCAAAGGTGGGGGACTACAGAAGCGGACTTGCTGGACGGTATGGCAAAATCAGGGCGTGGCTAACGTATTGGTAGTCGTTATGGCATGCCCAAGGTTGCCGGGCTCTGCCTTCTCGCTATGGAGAAGGCATTAACGTTGCCAGCCTGACCCATCAGATACTGAAGTGCTCAGGTTTCTGATCCCAGTCAAAGGCACCCATCATGTCGTAAGCATCGTGGTCACGGTGGTTGAGGGCCCGCAGACCAAAACGGGTTTCGATGAATTTAAGGATGCTGGCCGTGCTGGCCAGGTGATGGTCCACCAAACCCTGGCGCGCCCAAGGACTGATAAGCAGGGCCGGGGTACGGGTGCCGAATCCGTAGTCGTCCACCACTTTAGGCGGCAGCGAATCCCAGAAGCCACCGCCTTCGTCATAGGTAATGAAGATGGCGGTTTTGTCCCAGGCCGGGCCATCAGCGGCAGCGCGCACTAGTTGCTCCACCCATTCCATGCCATAAACAGGTGCACAGTCGGCCGGATGTTCGTCATGGGCGGCACTGGCCCTGACGAAGGAGACACCGGGCAGTTTGCCAGCACGGGCATCGGCGAGAAAGTCATCACTGTCGCGCATGCGACCGCCCTTCACATATTCTGGCCAACGCGGGTAGTACTGGAAGGGGTTATGGTGGGCTACATACAACTGACCCGTGTCAATCACCGCCGAACCGTCGCCGGGACCAAAAGCGGTCTTGAGCGCCCACGGCTTTACCCGATTCCAGTTTTCGTTATACCAGGCCCAGGATACTTTGGCGCCATCCAGACGGTCACCGATATTGTCGTAGGTCTGTGCCTCCGGGGGTGGGGATATCTTCAAGGCCTTCACGGCATCCGCATTGGTCGGTCCCTGCACCGGCGGCAGATCGTTGACCAAGACTTTTTTGTGGTCATAGGGCAGATCAAAGAAGCTGTGTTCCAGACCGGCGTCTTTCGGATCGAAGGGTGCGCAGACATCCTTTGGCGCATTGGGATAGACACAGGAACGGGCGGCCACCAGATAAAGCGCATTGCCGGTACTGCCGCCGCTCATGGCCTGAAAGAAATGATCAAAGAGCGTGTACTGGTGCGCGACACGGTGATAGAAGGGCAGATCTTCACCGGTATAATACCCCAGCACCGGACCACTGGGTCGAGCCAGGTCAAAGGCGGTTTGCTCCGGGCTCATTTTTTTGAATTCGTCCCGCGACAAAAGGGTTTTGCTACCACCCGCCAGAGCTACGAAACGGTCCATCTTACCGTTATGAACCTCCGCCATCATGCGGAAAAACCGATGTTTTGGATCCCAATGTACATTGCCTTTGGCGGGAATATAGGGCGCCATGTGGAAGGGCTGGTTAGGCAATTGCACGTTCTGAAAACCCGGAATATCCGTAGGTAACGGTAGGTTATCATAAGCGATACCCGCCGGATTTTTCTGCAACCCGAAAAAACGATGATCCAACTGCCCCTGTGCATCTAATAAATTGATAATCTGTTGCCCGTTTTTCGGCTGGAAGGTACCGAAGTAATGATCAAAACTGCGGTTCTCCTGAAATATCACCACCACATGCTCAACTTTTTGACGCAGGAGATTTTCCTCGCTGACTCCCGCAGCTCGTGCCACACCCAGCAGATGCGGAGCAGCGATAACCGCACTGCTCCCCAGTCCCAACTGCTTCAAAAACTGCCGGCGATTTTGTGGCCCCATAGAAAACACCCTCGTTCATCTCAATCACCCATGAAACTATCACACCAGCGCTACGAGGAGTGGCTTGATAAATGTACCTCCACATTAAAATTGCTGGCATGCTTCGGCATATTCTTGGTAAAGGGCGGATAAGTACCCTCTTCCACCGATTTCAGCGCCGCCTTATCAATTGGTCCCACACCACTGGATTGGGCAATTCTCGCCCACAGTAGTCGGCCCGATGGCGTCAGCCGGAAGGTGATCACGGCGGTGCCACTCAAATGCATCAGCCGGACGGCCTCCGGAACATGCGCATCGGCCTGAACACGGGTGCGCACCATGCCAGCGTACTGATCTATAGCCGCCTCACGCGCAGCCATGCTTGGCGCCGGAGGGGGTGGTGGCGGTGGCGGCGTGGTTACCGGCGGGCTAGGCGGTACCACTGGTGCCGTAGGCAAGGGTGTTTTGGCCATCAACGGCTTGGGCGCAGGCGCGTGATGCACTACCGGCTTCGGCCTCGGCTGCGGAATGGGATGAGGTAGCGGCTTAGGCACCGGCTTCGGATGCACTACCGGCTTCGGTGGTGGTGGCACCGGCTTGGGTTTGGGAGGTGCCGGTTGCACCATGTGAATGGCGATAATCTTCTTTACCATTAGCTTAGGTGCTGGTGTATTACTACCCCCCCAAATCAATCCACCTACCAACACTACCTCTAACACTGCACCAATCAACAATGCGCGTCCGAAATGCCCCTTCGGACGTTGTGGTGCCCAGGATGGATCACTGACAATTGTATTCACCGATTATATTCCTCGTATATACTTTTCCTAATTACTCGCTTTCGCGGCAATCCCGATATCACTCACCCCAGCTTTCTGACAGCGATCCATCACATGAACGAAGTTCTGAAAGGGCACTCCCTTGTCGGCAACAATGGTGATCTGAGTCTTGCCGGGATCGCTATCAGAGGCAAGCATTTCCTGCAGGCCGCCGAGATCATAGCGATGACCCTTTACATTCACTGAGCCATCCTTATCGATATTGATGGTGTAGTGCGGATGCGGAAGCTGCTGTGCCCGACTAGCGGTCGGGAGTTGTAAATTCAGCCCCTTATCGGGGATCATTTGCAGAGTAATCATGATAAAAAACACCAGCAGGAAAAGCATGATATCAATCATGGGGATGATCTCCACCCGGCCCTTTTTCTGCTCGAAGTAACGGCGCTCCATCAACTGGCCCTTGCCACAGACAGCACTTCACTGCGCTGCTTACCGCTGTCGTCCGGCGTGATCATGGGCTGACCATCCATCCGATTGAGCAGCATGGTCTTTACGGAATCCAGTTGCAGAAGAATCTGTCGCACCTGATTGTTGAAGGCATTGAAGGCGATCAGGCCGAGCATGGCGATAAACAGGCCGGTTGCCGTGGCGACCAGCGCGTCAGCCACACCGCCGGTGACCGCCGCGGGAGCGTGTCCTGGCGCGGCCAGCACCGAAAAGGCGTGGAACATGCCGATAATCGTGCCGAACAAACCCAGCAGCGGCGCCAAAGTGATGATGGTGTCCAGCAACCACAGACGGCGATCCAGTTGCGGCGCCAATACCAGCACGCTTTCTTCCAGACGGCTGGCGAGGGCTTCGCCCTTGACCTGTCCGTGATGGGAAGCGGCCATTCGCAGCAAAGCGGCTTCGGGCAGATCCCCGGCGCCTATGGTCATTTTACTAAGCGTTTCACGATCCAGTCGACCATGGCCACCCAACTCCTGCACGAACACCAGCCCACGCAAAATGGTGCGCCGCAGGTACCAAAAGCGATCCACTATCACCGCCAGTTCAAGCAGCAGCAGAGTACCGAGCACGTAAAGAACGCCATCTGAATAGTTGGCGAGATGAATGAGATATTGCGGGTTCATGGTAGCCCCTCTATCAACCGAAAGGACCACCATAGCAAATCAATGTGACAGTTTTATGAACCTTTTATGACGTTTTTATATCAATGTCATTTTTCTTGTTACGCAGATCAGCTATATTAAGGCGTTAGGGCGCCATCTCCAACAGCACGCAACCCGAATCCAGTCATGGAATAAAGAAGTGGATTACTGTAATGGAATTGTTTGCTGCTCAGGCTGCTGTGGCGCCGTTGGCTGGCTGCTGGCCGAAGGCGGCGGCAACCCCGTCCCCGCCGGGGCTTCCGCGCTGGCAGCCAATCCCAGCCGCTGCGAAAGCAGTTTTTGAAACTGCAAGGACAGCGGCTTATCACCCAAAGTCCCAATGCGGATATTGGCCTTGGTAACATCCGTTGCCATGGAGGTTAGCGTCACCTTAGCCGTCTGTCCATCCTGGGTGGTACCTTCAAGCAAAAGCTTAGAAGGACTCTTGTGGATTTCACCGTTATAGCGAATGTCCATTTCTCCGAATGCCGCCCGGGATGCCGCACTGACCCGACTCACCGAAGTCGGGTAGAACGCGTAGAAATTGGCGACCCCGCCGTTCTCCGCGTAAGCCACCGCCCCGCCGCCAGCTCCGGCTGCAAGGAGCGCCACACACCCGCCAAGCGGTAGCGTTGCCACCACGCCTGCTGCCACCGCTAACCACGCCAACCGCCGCTGCATCGCCATGCCAACCCCCTAGCTCCGTGAAAAAACGGTTACAAAAAAACCCGGCAAAACCGGGCTTCTTCAGCTTTTTGGTACCGAGAGTCGGACTCGAACCGACACGATGTCACCACCACCGGATTTTGAGTCCGGCGCGTCTACCAGTTCCGCCATCCCGGCAAAATACCAGCGTATATACTAAAGGGTCTGCCTGCCCTAAGCAAGACCGGACAGGCAATCAAAGATTAACGCCATCCCCAGCCTGGGCCTCCCCACCAACCCCAAGGTCCCCAAGGACCGCCACCCCAGCCCCCGTTAATAAAGACCGTACTCGTGGCGGGCTCACGTACTTCCAACGGCCACAAATACACGGTACCGGCCCGCAGTCGCGGGTAAGGATACTCATACCCTCCAATCT
>NZ_JAAZTY010000083.1 GCF_018854775.1 Acidithiobacillus ferriphilus
CAGCCCATCATTTATCCGGCGGTCCCCGAAAAACAAGCCCGCCTGCGCTTTTTCCTGAGCTCCACCCATAGCCAGGCCGATATCGACATCACCCTGGACGCACTCCGCGCGTGCCTCTAGATCCACGTCACAAAAGAAACATCTGCGGAGAAAATATGCGAATCGAGCTCTATGATTCCATCACGAAAGCCCCCCGGGAAAGCTGGAATCGGCTTGCCAGGACCCATTCGGAAACGCTGTCCTGGGAGTTTTGGCAGGTGGTCGAGCGGTCGGGGCTGAATGATTTTGCGTACCGCCATGCCATGTTGCTGGATGAGCAGGGAGAGCCACAGGCCATCACCAGCTTTTACTCCGTTACCACCGATATCGCCATTTTTGCCCCGCCCGGATTGCGCGTCTTTCTGACTCGTATCCGGCGATGGTTTCCGAACTTTCTCAAGCTGCGGATGTTGGAGTGGGGCTCGCCCGTGACCATCAACAGCCCCCCTTTTGCACGCAGCGAGGCGCTCAGCGATAAGCAGGTTATCGAGGCGATGGATGCGGTATTGCGCCGCACCGCACGCGCCGAAGGACATTTTCTCATCGTCGTACGGGATTTCGAACCCAATGCCCAAAACCTGCGATCCATTTTTCGCCGACGAGGTTACCATTGGACGCCCAGTTTACCCAACACATACATGGAGATCCGTTGGTCCACGCCGGAGCAGTACTGGAACGCGATGCGCAGCTATTATCGGAGCAAACTCAAAAAACACCTTAAACGCAATCAACAGGCAGACGTGCACCACCGCCTCGTCGATGACTTCGAGAACATGGCCGAAATTCTGCATCACCAGTGGATGGTGGTGCACCAGCATGCGAAGGAGTTTCAGCGGGAGACCCTGACGCCGACTTTTTATGGCGAACTCGCCCGCACTCTGGAGGGACGGGCCAAGGTAATACTCTTTTATCGGGGCGAGGCCTTGGTGGGGCATGCCCTGCTGCTCGTCGATGGCGACATGTTGCGCTGGCTCTATGTGGGTCGCGCGGAGGCAGAAAACGACGGTCTCTATATCTACATCGCGCACCAGGTTGTGGTTACGGCCATCGCCTTGGGGGTAAAGCGTCTGGAAATGGGTTTGACCACCTATCCCATCAAGCAAGATCTCGGTGCGGAGGTCACCCCCATTTTCATGGCCCTGCGCGCTGCCAGTGGATGGATCAATCCCTTCGTCGGCTTGGGGTATGCCTTGCTCAACCACGTGCCGCAACCGAATCCACGACCGGTCTTCAAGATCACGAACGTGGCGGCATAGGCGCATTGCCGTCATCCAACAAACGTCGTGCCGCCTCGCACACCGCATGGCTCAGGCCCGGCTCCCGGAAAAATACGCCGCGGATATGCACCATGGCGGCCAACACCTTGATAAAATCCCGGGTGAGCGATGGATCGGGGGGACTGGGCTGATTCCAGAAGCTTCGCAGGTCTTGCGTAGAACATAAGCCAGGCACGTCGTAGATGGCTTGCCCCAAGGTCTTCACCGGGCGTCCCAGCTGCAGGGCGCGTATCCCCGTGGTGCTATTGACGGTAACGACGCCAGCGCTGGCCTGAATCAGGGCATCCAGGTTGCCCCCGCGCAAAAAATACACGCGATCCTTGATGCCCAGGTCTTTGGCGCGCTCTTGGGTGAAATGTTCCCAATTGCTCAGGGCCGGGTCCCAGGGATGTTCCTTGAGCACGAGCCGCGTCTCGGGCGGCGCATCCCGCGCGAAGGAATCGAGCACCTCGCCAATGACATCTCCCATAGTGGCATAGGGAGAATAGGCCACAATCTGGAAATCGAAGTCGAGCTGCAGCGGAAAGACGAAATATCTTACGCCCGAAGCCAGAATCCCGCGCACGATGTGGTCCATACGGGAGCGAAGGCGGGCATTGCCATAAAGACGCCACGCGCTGGCCAGGGTATAGATGGGGGTCGGAGGTCGCATGTCACTGCGCCGATAGCCGGGGTATAATAGCCACCCAAACAGCAGGTTGACCATGTTATAGAGCAGATCGGCGCGCGCCATCCGAAATGCGCTATCGACAAAGCGCACGGACCAATCGGGTTCGGACACGCGCGCGGCCAGTCGCCGGATCGCTTCGGGCTCTCGGGGAAAGCGCGAATCGCCGCTCATTCCGTCCCGCTCCAGGGTGATCCAGTCCGGACGCAAATAGCCAAAATCCGTGACAATCACTTCTATACCGCGCGCTTTGGCCTGGTGAACGGCCTCCCGATGATAGCGCCGCTGCTCTCCCAGCAGCACGATATGGGTGACCGCTTCTCGCGCAAAAAACGCGTCGATGAAAGCCGGCCAACGGGAGTAGCTGCCGCGATAGTCGACGGCCCCGGCACCCCGCCAGAATAGGCGATCCCCAAGACAAAGGTTGATCCGGGTGACGCGACAGCCCTGCTGGCGGAGGATATCGGCGACCCGCGCAAAGAATGGGGACGGCATGCCCTGCAAAAAGACAAAGTGGCGATGGCGGCTGCCAGCGCCAACGGTGGGCGCGATGGCTTGTGAAAAGGGGTTTGGCTTCACGCACCCGCTCCAGATTCCTGGTACCAGGCAATGGATTCCCGCATTGCCTGGGCGTAGGACACCCGTCCCACTGGACAGCCGGCGGCCGCGATATGGTCAGCCCGATGTCCGCAGGTGCGGCCAAAAATCCGCACCAATATACGATGCAACAAGGGCTCGCGCGTGCTCCCCAACCAACGGTAGGGCGCCTCGATAAGCGCAGCCACGGCATTAGCCAACCCGTATGGCAAGTCCAAAATCACTCCCTTGCCTTGAATACCCGCCCGGAAATCATCCAAAAAACGATGCCAGGAAATGGCTTCCGGATCGGCCACATTGTAGCACTGACCCAGCGCCGCCTCGGCCTGGGCGGCCCACAACATACAGTCCACCAAATTGTCCACGGCAAGGAATCCACAGTCCTCCACGCCCCCATGGATGGTCAACATCAGTCCCCGGCGCAACTCATCGCCGATACGCTGGATGAAGGGACTACGTGCTCCCATCACGTTGGTGGGTCGCAAGACGCTATAAGGCAGGTGCATGCGGGCAGCCTGCGCACGAAGAAGCAACTCGCCTTGGAGCTTGCTTTGACCGTACGCGAAGTCGCCACCGTTGGCCGGGCAATCCTCATCGCAGGGAGTCTTGGGGAAGCCGTAAACATCTACTGAAGAGAGATGCACAAAACGGTGAGGCCGTTGCCCGGCTTGTTCTATGGCCCCCAGCAAATGGCCCAAACCTGCCACGTTCACGGCATGATAATTTTGGGGAAGATCCCAGGTCCTGACATTGGCCGCACAGTGAAATATCCGGCGCGCGCCCTGTACTGCCGGGAGTAATGAATCGGCGTCCTCCAGGTTTCCCTGGATGATCTCGGCACCGTTCCTGAGCAGAGGAGACAAGCGGGATGGGTCGCGCACCAAGAGACGCAGCGGTTGCCCCATGGCAAGAAGTCGTTCGGCCAAATGGCCGCCAATGAAACCAGTCGCACCCGTGACCAGGGATGGGCTTTCTGAACTCGGCATACAGGTCTTTCCCCAATAGTCAGTTCTTACATGTCCTCACTGTGCATACTGACCACGTAGAATCGGGCGATCAAGCAGTTTTTCGGCACCTGACTAGCCGCCGGTTGGAAGTGCGGCGCTACTACACCGGAATATGGTACTACACTCGGATAAGGGTGCGGTCGCGGACATCCGAAAACAGCTGGAACAACTATGGAGGGATACCATGAATACAATCCCGGGAGTTCAAAATGTTTGATTTTAATATCATGCTGCATGATGAAAGAACAAGATGTCTGCGCAGCTTGCCAAAATTCTCCGGCACGGTACTATCCGCCGGCTGCGCTGGTACATGGTATTTTAACTGGTTTGAAGATTGTACGGGCCATAGTGGAAAACATATTGGGATTGAGCTGTACAGCCAAAAACCCGCTGATCTGCCAGCAAACGTGGAATGGACCGCGAATTCTGTTGGTGATATGTGTGATGTTGAAAGTTCGAGCGTTGATGTTGTGTTTTCCGGGCAAAATATTGAGCACTTGATACCCAGGGATGTGCTTGGCTTTCTGCTGGAGTCGAACCGGGTGTTAAAAGAGGGCGGATTGTTTGTAATAGATTCTCCAAACAGATCGTCCACGCAACATATTGAGTGGTCACAGCCAGAGCATACCCTTGAATTTACGGCAGATGAGATGGTTTCACTACTGGATGTGGCTGGTTTTGATGTGATGGAAACAAGAGGTATTTGGCTGGTACGTGATCCGGTTACCAAAAGGCCATTTGACTTGTTTTCATGTAAGGCGGGCGAGCTTGATTGTGATGAGCGCAGATATATGGCCAGGTTACACGCTGAAGATAGCTTTATTTGGTGGATAAATGCCAAAAAATGTCGACCCGCGGACGCGGAAAAAACAGCAAGCCTGGTGAGCGATATTTTCTTTAGAAACTATAATAGCTTTATTAATGCCAGATTTGTGTCCAATCTTGGTGTCAAACATTGGGAGTGGGGTTCCTCCGTCGTCCAGGTAGGCCCCGAAGACTCAGGTTGCGTACTGAATGGTCCATATATTCCTCTGTCGGATGGGAATTACCAGGCGATTTTTCATTTAAGAAACGAGGCTGAATCCGTTTCTGAGAGTGTCGAAATTGTATTGGCGGTGGTGTCAGCCTTTGGGGCTGTGATTCACGGAAAAAGAGTTGTCGGCTTTGATGAGTTGCAAAAGACAAAAAAATGGATAGAATTTTGTGTGGATTTCTGCGTCGTTGGTTATGTTACGGCGATAGAAACAAAGGTGGTTGTAAAAAACTACTCTGGCGCCGTATCGGCTAACGTTAACATTTTAAAGTGCTGATTTATTAAAGTTGCGTACCGGCCCTGTCGGGGCCAATTTGGCAAAAATAACTTTCATGGTCTACCCTAGATAATCCAGGGTTGTTTAATCTGACTCCAGTGTGTTTATCGGCAATAAAATCCACGTGCGTTCTTTACATGTAGAGGCGTCGCCATGACATGGGTCTCTTATGCGCAGAGCTTTGACCGGGCCGAACCCGGCAACCGTGTCCTGGGAGGCGCGCAGTTATCCGCACCCATTGCTCAAGGTGTCCAGGGGGTAATGCCATGCACATCGTCATCGATCTTCAAGGGGCGCAGGCATCGAACCGCCATCGCGGTATCGGCCGCTACTCCATGGCCTTGGCGCTTGCGCTGGCACGTCTTGCGAAACCCCTCCACCGTATTTCGTTGGCCCTGAACGGTACCTTTACCGACACCATCGATCCGATTCGTAGCGCCTTTGCCGGCCTGGTGGCGCAAGAGGACATCCATGTCTGGCTTCCGCTCACGCCCGCCCATGCCCCCGACCCGGCCAATCTTTGGCGCCGTATGGCCAGCGAAGCGTATTATGAAGCCTTTTTACGGCATCTGCGGCCGGAAATGGTGCTGATCACCAGCCTGTTCGAAGGGGTTGGCGAGGATGTCATCGTGAGCGTCCATCAAAGCGGTGCAACCATCCCCACGGCGGTGGTGCTATACGATCTCATTCCGCTGATCCACAAAGATCTTTATCTCGCAGACCCCGCGGCTGCCATGTGGTATTACAACCGTCTGGCACACCTGCAACAAGCGGATCTCCTGCTGGCCATCTCGGCGGCCAGCCGTCAGGAGGCCATCGATTATCTGGGGATGCATCCGGCGCGCGTGATCAATATCTCCAGCGCCATGGATGCCTCATTCAAGCCGTTGCGCTACCCGATCGGGGAAGCGCGGACCCTCCGCGCGAAATACGGCTTGCGGCATCCCTTCATCATGTACACCGGGGGCATCGACCACCGAAAGAATATCGAAAGACTGATCACCGCCTTTGCGGGCTTGCCGAAGCGCTTGCGTCAGAATCACCACCTGGCGGTGGTCTGCTCCATGCGGGAACCGGACCGCGCACGTCTCTTCGCCTGGGCCGCTCAGCAGGGTTTGGGGGTTGGCGAGTTGGTGCTCACCGGCTTTGTATCCGATAGCGATCTCCTTGCGCTGTACAACTTATGTACCTTGTTCGTGTTCCCTTCCTGGCACGAAGGCTTCGGTTTGCCCGTGCTCGAGGCCATGGCTTGCGGTGCCCCCGCCATCGCCAGCGATCGCAGCAGTCTGCCCGAGGTGGTGGGGTGGGACGAGGCGCTGTTCGACCCTTTTGACGCTCGGTCCATCGCCCGTGGCATCGAACGCGGATTGACGGACGCCGTGTTCCGTAGCGCGCTCAGGACGCACGGCCTGAAGCAGGCGGCGAAGTTCTCCTGGGAGGCCACGGCGACGCGCGCGTTGGCGGCGATGACGGCTTTTCACGCCCGCCGGTTGGCAGAGCCAGCCCGGCTTCCGGTCCACTTGCCGCCATCACGTCGGCCGAGTCTGGCCTATGTGTCCCCCCTGCCGCCGGCGCAGAGCGGCATTGCCGATTACAGCGCCGCACTGCTGCCGGTGCTGGCCGCGCATTACGTGATCGATGTGATCGTCGATCAGGCCGAGTCCGTCAGTGACCTCTGGATACTGGGAAATACCCGCCAGCGTTCGGTGGCGTGGTTCGAGCAGCACGCGCACGCGTACGACCGCATCCTCTACCACTTTGGTAACTCGCATTTCCATCGGCACATGTTCGGTATGCTGGAACGGCATCCGGGAGTGGTGGTGCTGCACGATTTCTTTTTGAGCGGCGCCTTTGTGCACATGGAGGCTACGGGTTACGCAACAGGCGCGTGGACGCAAGCGCTGTTGCGCTCCCACGGGTGGGTGGCTGTTCGTGAACGTTGCGAAATACAAGGAGATGCCGCGGACGTCATTTTCAAATGGCCATGCAATCTGGCCGTACTGGAACGTGCCATGGGCGTCATTGTGCATTCGGATTTTTCGCGACGCATGGCGGATGAATGGTACGCCCCCGGTTTTGCCGATGCGTGGGCCTGCATTCCACTGCTGCGTACTCCCCCGGTGGCGAGACAACGAGCGAAGGCGCGTACCGAACTCGGCCTGGGGGACGAGGTATTTCTGGTCTGTACTTTCGGCATCGTCGCGCAAACAAAACTCAACCACCGGCTGATCGAGGCATGGCTGGCGTCCAGTCTTGCGCGCAAGCCGCACTGCAAATTGGTTTTTGTGGGGAAGTCGGCGGGTGATGCGTATGGCGAGAACATCCAGCAATGGGTCGATGCCAACCCAGGACGGATCAGCATCACCGGATGGGCGGACGAAGCCAGCTACGGACGTTATCTGGCCGCGGCGGATCTCGCCGTGCAGTTGCGCACCCTCTCGCGCGGCGAAACCTCGGCGGCCGTGCTGGATTGCATGAACTACGGCTTGCCCACCATCGTCAACGCCAATGGGTGCATGGCGGATTTGCCCAAAGATGCGGTGTGCATGTTGCCGGATGACTTCAGCACGGATGCCCTTCGCGCGCAACTGGAGCGCTTTCAGGCCGACCCCGTGTTGCGTCAGACGCTGGGCGACCGCGCCGCGGCGCATATCCGCACGCACCACATGCCCAGCACCTGCGCCGAGCAATACGTCCAGGCCATCGAGGAATTCTACGCCCGAGCCGAACAGGGCCCGCTAGGATTGATCCGCGAAATGTACCAGTTCGACCCGCCGCAAAACCTCACGGATTTATCCATGCTTGCCGAGCGCATGGCGATCCTCTACCCGCCGAAACGTCAGACCTATCGGCAAATCCTGGTGGATATTTCGGCGTTGCACCGGAGTGACGGCAAAACGGGCAAACATCGTGTAACGCGCAGTGTGCTACAGGTATTGCTCAACGCATCCTTTGCCGGTTTTCGGGCGAAGCCGATATATGCCACCGCCGAGCGAGGCTATTACTATGCGCGGCGGTTCACCGCGCATTTTCTTGGACTGGGCGACTTGCCGTTGGACGACGCGCCGGTTTTTGCGCAGGCGGGCGACGTGTTCTGGGGGCTGGATTCCCAGCCTGAGTTGATAGTCCATCATCAGCATGCCTTGAACGCACTGCGCCTCCGTGGCGTCAAGATGATCTTTACCGTGCATGATCTCTTTCCCGTGATGTTACCCGAATGTACCGGGTCCGGCGTGGAGGGATACAGCCGCTGGCTGCAAACGCTCGCCTCCGCGGGAGATGGCGTGTTGTGTGTGTCGGCCGCGGTCGCGGCAAACCTGAAGCTGTGGCTGGGCCTGTTCGGCCCCGGAGAGGGACACACCCTGCACCTCGGCTGGGTGCGACCGGGGGTCGACGGGGTGGAGAAAGAGGCGGCGGAAAATTTTTTGCATCATACCTTGCAAGGCATACAACACGCCGCCATGTTGCGTCATCCCGCTTTTCTGATGGTCGGCACACTGGAGCCGCGAAAAGCACATGCGCAAACGCTGGCGGCGTTTGAACTGCTGTGGCACCAAGGGGAGCAGGTGAATCTGATCATCGTCGGCGAGCAGGGACGGCTCGTGGACGAACTGGTGCACCGCTTGCGCACCCATCCCTTGCGAGAGCGGCACCTGTTTTGGGTGGAAGATGCCGATGTGCGTGTACTGGAGCGACTCTACGCCGATGCTACCTGCCTCATCGCCACCGCGTTGGATGACGGCTATGGCCTGTCCCTGATCGAGGCCATGCGACATGAATTGCCCATCCTTGCCCGTGATATCCCGGTGTTCCGCGAGGTGGCGGGGGCGTATGCCCGCTATTTCTCGGGCCTGGCGCCCACGGATATCGCATGCGCCGTGCGCCAGTGGCTGAGGTCGCGCGAACCGGACCAATCGCCGGTATTCGATGCCATGCGCTGGGTGAGTTGGGAGGAAAGCGTCAAGACCATGCTTGCCATGATTCTCGAGGATCAGTGGCAGGATCGCTGGGAGCCGGTAAAGGACGATACGCGCGTGGTCCGCTACTGGGGCTCGGATAGACATCTGCTCACCATTGCGGGCAGGCGTGAGGGCACGCAACTGGTGAGCACGGGGCGAAGGGGATACCTGATGTACGGCCCTTATCTCGACCTCGAAGCTGGTAGCTATGTGATGAAAATATACGGGAGCGTGGGCAGATTCGGATTGGCCGACGCCATGGCCGACATTTGCCTGAAGGGCGGCAACACGGTGTTGGTGGAGCGGTCCTTGGAAGCCCCGGAGGATGGACGGGAGGGTGTGCTGGCGACGCTTCGGTTCACCTTGACGCAATTCTGCAGGGGGTTGGAGGCGCGGGTCTTGGTGAGCGATTTCAGCGATTTGCGCATCGGCATGGTGGAACTGCGTAAGGAGGACCATTCTCCTCGCAGCGCCGCCCCACCAAAGGCAACTGTTCAAACCCGCCAACGTCAGCAGAGCCCCATTGCCCTGGCTCACCGATACTGGGCGACACATCCCAGAATGGAATCCATTGTGGGTTACCCGGTGGGCCGGAGCATATACGCCACGGGCGAAGAGGGAATTCTTATTTTTGGCCCGTATGTAGGCCTTCCAAAGGGAGATTATGTCGCCACCGTCCATGGCGTGGCTCTGAAATCAGGGGATTTGAACGACTGCTGGATGGATGTATCGTGGAACAAAGGCGACCATCTGGTGGTACGCCGAGCCATATATGCGACAACAGACGATGCGGTCGATGAATTGGGTCGCGTAGCCTTTGAATTGCAGGCCTATGCTGAAGATATTGAAGTGCGGGTTTATGTGGCAACGGGTATCGCTATTCGCGTTGATGAAATTGCCATAAAGGAATCTTAAGGATCCCTGACATCGTGATCAACGCGAATTTTATCGGAAGCCACATAGCGGAGCTTTCTGTTACTATAAAGAACAAACATTGTCGAAGGATTACGACAAATGACCGGAAGCGTATTCAACACGACAGAGCCCCTCGCCGGCAAACGCATTCTTCTGGGTGTAGGCGGCAGCGTTGCCGCCTACAAGAGCCCGGAGATCGTGCGCGCCCTGCGCCAGGCCGGGGTAGAGTTGCGCGTGGTCATGACACGGGGTGCTGCACAGTTTGTGACACCGCTGACTTTGCAGGCCGTGAGTGGGGAGCCCGTGCGTAGCGACCTCTTTGCCGCCGCCGAAGAGGCGGCCATGGACCATATCCGCCTGGCACGCTGGGCCGACGCCCTCTTAATCGCACCCATCTCCGCCAACGGAATGGCCCGCCTCGCCCAAGGTTTGGCCGATGACCTGCTCAGCACCATCGTTCTCGCCAACCGTGCGCCGCTTTTCCTTGCGCCCGCGATGAACAGCGCCATGTGGGCACATCCTGCGACTCAGCGCAATGTCGCTCAGTTGCGGGCGGATGGCGCCCACTTTTTGGGCCCGGACAGCGGCAGTCTCGCTTGCGGTGAGGAAGGCACCGGACGACTGTTGGCGCCAGAGCGCCTGGTGGATGAACTACGCCTCGCCCTGACCAAGAAAACTCTGTGCGGACAACGTGTCCTCATTACCGCCGGTCCGACCTGGGAGGCCATCGACTCAGCGCGAGGTTTCAGCAATCGCGCCAGTGGCCGCCAAGGTTTTGCCCTCGCCCAGGCGTGCGCGGAAGCGGGGGCGAATGTATTGCTGATTACCGGCCCTACCCATGAGCAAACGCCGCCGGGAGTAAGCCGCCAGGATGTCCTCTCTGCACAGGACATGCTCGCGGCCTGCCTGCAGGCACTGGACAAGCCCACGGATATCTTCATCGCCAACGCCGCCGTCGCCGACCACAGGCCGAGTCAGTTCAGCGCGCATAAATTAGGCAAAACGGATATCGCAAACCCTTTGCCTCTCAGCATCAATCCCGATATCGTCAGCGCGCTCCATCAGGACCCTCGGCGACCACGCTGGATTGTCGCTTTTGCTGCCGAGACCCGCGACCACCTCGCCGCAGCAAGTGCCAAGGCAGCACGCAAAGGAGCAGACGTCATCGTAGTCAACGATATTACGTCTGTCGATGTGGGGATGGGTGCTACCGACAATGCCTGTAGTATTCTGCAGGGCGAACGGGTCCTGCACATCCCCCGCTGCAGCAAAATGGATCTCGCGCGCCATCTGGTGCGTCACCTCAGCAGCATTTTCTCACTTCCCGCTACGGAGTCCGAAGACCTTCATGAATAGTCTGCAAATTTGCATCCTTGATCCACGCATCGGGCAGGAATGGCCCCTCCCCCATTATGCCAGCGCCGATGCCGCCGGCATGGACCTGCGCGCCTGCCTGGACGCCCCGTTGCACCTGGCTCCCGGACAGGTAGAGCTCGTCTCCGCCGGATTTGCCATGCATATCGGCGATCCGCAGGTTACAGCGCTGTTACTACCGCGCTCGGGTCTCGGGCATCGCGGCCTGGTACTGGGTAATCTGGTCGGACTCATTGATGCGGACTATCAGGGGCCGCTGAGAATTTCCCTGTGGAATCGAGGTACTGCAGAGATCGTCATTGAACCAGGTGAGCGCGTGGCGCAAATGGTACTGGTACCGATCATTCGCCCTGACATCGCGGTGGTGGACAGCTTTACCACTTCCACACGGGGCGTCGCCGGCTTTGGCAGCACCGGACGTCGATAGACTCAAACATTCGGCAAAAAAAACCGGCCTCAAGCATCAGGCCGGTTTTGACCAGTACAATCTCTCACTAATCAGCGACAACCGCTTGCCGATCCACAAGCTCAACAATGGCCAACGGCGCATTATCACCGGCCCGGAAGCCGTATTTAACAATACGCAAATAACCACCAGGACGCGCCAGATAGTGTGGACCGAGATCATCAAACAGCTTGACCACGGCCTGGCGGTCACGCAAGCGCGAAAAAGCCAAACGCCGCTTTGCCACTGTCGCATCCTTGGCCAGAGTGATCATCGGCTCCGCAAAACGCCGCAACTCTTTCGCCTTGGGCAAGGTGGTAACGATTCGCTCATGATGAAACAAAGACACCATCATATTGGCAAACATCGCCTGCCGGTGACTGCTATTACGATTTAACTGCTTACCACTTTTGCGATGACGCATAACCCCATTCCCTCTACAAAATTTCTAACGTTAACCGCTGATAGAATCCGCATCAGTGGACCGCCCAGGCACCGGGGGCAAATTTTCCGGCGGCCAGTTGTCGAGCCGCATCCCCAACGCAAGGCCATGCGCCACCAAGACTTCCTTTATTTCGTTCAGCGACTTGCGTCCAAGATTAGGGGCTTTCAAAAGCTCCTGTTCCGACTTCTGAACCAAATCTCCGATATAAAAAATATCCTCGGCTTTCAAACAGTTCGCGGACCGCACCGTAAGCTCCAGGTCATCAACCGGCCGAACTAGCAAGGGCGTCAGGCTCTCGTTGGCCTGCACCAGTGACGCCTCGGGCACATCCTTGGTTTCCGCACCAGCCAACACACCGAGCTGACTGCGAAAAATACGGGAAGCCTCTTGCACGGCCCAAATCGGATCGACCACGCCATTCGTCTCGACATCGAGTATCAGACGATCCAGATCGGTCCGCTGCTCCACCCGGGCACTTTCCACCAGGTAGCTTACCCGCAATACGGGACTGAAACTTGCGTCGAGCGCCATGACGCCAATGCGCTTTTCATGACTCTGACGCCGTGTGGCCGCCGCGTCATAGCCCCGACCCTCGTCAATACGCAAATGGAGCACCAGTTCCACGTCGCGGGTTAAAGTCGCGATCACCTGATCGGGGTTGGCCACCTCGATGCCGTGTTCGGACACGATATCCGCACCCGTCATTTGCCCGGGACCACGTTTACGCAATGTCACCACCGCATCTCCGCGTCCATGCGCACGCACCGCCAGCATCTTCAAGTTGAGCAGAATATCCACAACGTCTTCCTGCACCCCTTCGATGCTGGAATACTCGTGCAATACCCCTTCAATCTCGACCTCTGTAACCGCCGCACCTTTGAGAGACGATAACAACACCCGGCGCAACCCACTACCCAAGGTGTGACCGAAGCCACGCTCCAGGGGTCCGAGGGCAATACGCGCACGGTGTGCCGAAACTTCCTCCACCTCAACGCCCTGTGGACGTAACAGCTCTCCTACCTCAGTCATAAGCGTTCCTCAATCCCCGGTCTTACTTAGAGACAACTCCACGACGACCTGTTCGTTCAAATCCGGAGCGATATCTTCTCGCACCGGCACCGCTTTGATTGTGGCCTTGAGTTCGGTAGTGTCCATACTCACCCATTCCGGGAAACCACGGCCAGCCGCAGCCTCTACCGCAGAGACAATACGTATATGCGTCCGAGCGCTCTCGGCAACGCTCACGACATCACCAGCGCGAAGCTGGTAAGACGGGATATCCACACGCCGTCCATTCACCAGAATGTGGCCGTGACGAACCACCTGCCGCGCTTCGGCACGAGAGGCCCCAAACCCTAAACGATAGGCCACGTTGTCGAGACGCAACTCCAGGAAACGCAGCAATAACTCGCCGGTAACACCCCGAGTCTGACTGGCACGCTGGAAATAACGACGGAACTGTCCTTCCAGTACGCCATAGATACGACGAATTTTTTGCTTTTCACGTAATTGGCCGCCGTACTCACTGACACGTCCGCGTCGCTGACCATGCTGCCCTGGGGCATAGGCTCGTACACTTACTGGACATTTATCAGAAAAGCACTTCTCGCCCTTGAGAAATAATTTTCCACCTTCGCGCCGACACAAACGACAACTCGGACCCGTATATTTAGCCACAGATAATCTCCACCTAAAAAATTAAACACGCCGCTTTTTAGGCGGACGGCATCCGTTATGGGGAATCGGCGTCACGTCGCGAATGCTCGCGATACGGAAACCAATGGAATGAAGTGCACGCACCGTGCTCTCCCGACCCGGCCCCGGTCCCCGTACTTCGACATCCAGGTTCTTCACACCAAATTCCTGTGCTTTTTTACCCGCGTTTTCTGCCGCTACCTGTGCCGCGAAAGGTGTGCTTTTGCGTGAACCACGAAACCCCGACCCGCCGGAACTGGCCCAGGTTAAAACGTTGCCCTGACGATCACTGATCGTGATAATCGTGTTGTTGAAGGATGCATAAATGTGTGCAACACCATCAAGAACATTTTTCTTGACTTTCTTTCGCACACGACTGTTCGCTTGTGTTTTCGCCATTGCTAGAATCTTCCTGCTTAACGCGTAATGGACTTAGCGGGACCCTTGCGCGTACGCGCATTGGTTTTTGTCCGCTGGCCGTGAACGGGGAGACCGCGGCGATGCCGTATACCGCGATAACAACCCAAATCCATCAGACGCTTGATATTCATGGTGACTTCGCGGCGTAAATCGCCCTCCACCAGAAACTTCGCAACTTCTGAACGTATGCGTTCCAGCTCAGGCTCGCTGATATCCTTGACCCGCATATCAAAGGCGATTTCCGCAGCGCTCAAAACATGTTGAGCACGCGTCTTACCAATGCCATAAATATACGTCAAGGCAATTTCTATTTGTTTATTGTTCGGAATATTTACACCAGCGATGCGGGCCATCCGCAATTCCTCCAAGAGACTGAGTGGGGTGATCCCACAGACCAAACAGTTTCGCCTACCGCCTTAACCCTGGCGCTGCTTATGGCGAGGTTCAACACAAATCACGCGAACCACACCATTACGACGAACAATTTTGCAGTTACGACAAAGCTTCTTAACCGACGCACGAACCTTCATGTTTATCCCCTATTTGGCACGATAAATGATGCGACCTTTGCTCAAATCATAAGGCGTCATCTCTACAGTAACCTTATCCCCGGGTAATATGCGAATATAATGCATCCGCATTTTACCGGAAATATGTGCATTAACCACATAGCCATTCTCCAAGCGTACCTTGAACGTCGCACTTGGCAAATTCTCTATTACCTCACCCTGCATTTCCAGGGTATCTTCTTTCGACATTTAGCCCGCTACCTCTACCGCTTTCACGATTCTAGAGAATACATCATCGACTTCGCCCTCCCCGCTCACCAGGTGATAGGCAGGTCGATCGTGATAGTAAGCGATCAAAGGCGCAGTCTCCGCCTGATAAACAGTCAATCGTTTACGAATTACTGCGGGCTGATCATCCTCACGTTGCAGCAACCCGCCCCCACAGATATCACAGATCCCATAAACTGTGGGTGCATGGTAGCGTATGTGATAGATCGCCCCGCATTTCGAACATACCCTCCGCCCGGAGAGACGTTCGACAATTTCCTCGTCATCCAAATCCAAATGCAGCACCGCGCCGATTTCATCGCCATGCGCGGCCAATAAGTGATCAAGCGCATGCGCCTGATGGATAGTCCGAGGAAATCCGTCGAAAACAACGCCATTCGACGCGTCCTCAAGAAGTAACCGCTCCGCAACGATACGGACAATAATATCATCACCCATAAGCGCGCCGGACTCCATCACTGCCGCGGCACGTAGCCCGATATCACTGCCAGACTGAACCGAGGCGCGGAGCATATCACCAGTGGACACATGAGGCAAGCCCATTAACTGAGCGAGCCGCTGAGCCTGGGTGCCCTTACCGACGCCCGGGGCACCAAGAAAGATCAAATGCTTTGCCACCGTCATCGCCCGCTGAGAGGGTTTTTACGAATCAACCCCTCGTACTGATGGGTGAGCAGATGACTTTGAATCTGGCCCATCAAATCCATCATCACCACGACGACAATCAACAGACTGGTGCCCCCGAAATAGAACGGCACATTGTACTGAACAATGAGGAACTCTGGCAGCAGACAAACCAAGGTCAGATACATAGCGCCCCAAACCGTGAGCCGGGTAAGAATACGATCCATGTATTTCGCCGTATGCTCGCCAGGCCGGATACCCGGCACGAAGGCTCCGGATTTTTTTAGGTTATCTGCGGTATCCCGAGGATTAAACACCATGGCCGTATAGAAAAAAGCAAAAAATACAATCGCAGCGGTGAACACCACCACGTAAAGTGCAGACCCTGGGCTCAACGCCTGGCCAAAGCGCGCAAGCCACTCCATTCCGGGCACGTTGGCGAACCATCCGGATAACGTCGCCGGCAACAGGATGATGCTGGAGGCGAAGATCGGCGGAATTACGCCGGACATGTTCACCTTGAGCGGCATGTGCGAGCTTTGACCCCCGTATATCTTACGGCCAACCTGGCGCTTGGCATACTGGATGGGAATACGCCTCTGCGCACTCTCCATAAATACCACAAAGCCGGTCACCCCAAGCGCAAGGATAAAGAGCGCCACAACGAACAACGGCTGAAACTGGCCGGTTTTGGTGAGCTCAACAGTCGTTCCGATAGCGTCTGGCAGACCGGCGACAATACCGGCAAATATGATCATAGAAATGCCGTTACCGATCCCCCGCTCCGTAATCTGTTCTCCAATCCACATCAGAAAAACTGTGCCGCAAGCGAGGGAAATCGTTGTCGTGAACAGAAACAGTGGACCCGGGTCAATTACCACGGGAAGAGCTCCGGCGTGCATTTTCTCAATCGCGATGGCGATTCCCAAGCCTTGCATCAAAGCAAGGATGACCGTGGCATAACGCGTGTACTCCGTTATTTTACGGCGCCCGGCTTCGCCTTCCTTTTTAAGTTCTTCGAGTTTCGGAAAAACCGACCCTGCCAGTTGGAATATGATTGATGCACTGATGTAGGGCATGATCCCTAAAGCGAAAACCGTCAGGCGGGAAAGCGCCCCCCCCGAGAACATGTTGAACATGCCCAAGATGGTTCCACGCTGCTGGTTAAAAAATGCCGCCATGGCTGCCGGATCGATTCCCGGTACGGGTATGTGCGCGCCGACACGAAAAACCAGAAGCGCGCCCAACAGAAACAGAATGCGGTTACGTAACTCATTGATCTTTCCGGCCCCCTGTGCGGCGCCTCCAATGCTACGTAACCCGGCCATCAACCTTCTACCTTTCCGCCAGCGAGCTCAATAGCCGCCCGCGCACCCGCGCTTACGCGCAACCCACGCACGGTTAAAGCCTGCGTGATTTCACCGGTTAAAATCACTTTAACCGAATCCGGCGAGCCACGAACGATGCGCCGAAGCAGTAAGCCTTCGAGATCTACTACGCCGTCAATGGCCGCAGACTCCAATTGGGACAACGCCACCTCGACGACGCGAGCGCCCAAGGGGTTACGGAACCCACGCTTGGGGATACGTCGTTGCAAAGGCATCTGGCCGCCTTCGAAACCCACCTTATGGTAGCCACCGGATCGCGCATGCTGACCTTTGTGACCACGACCGGCCGTTTTGCCGAGACCGCTGCCGATCCCGCGTCCGACGCGGCGACGGTCCTTTTTCGAGCCCTCTGCAGGCGCAATTGTATTTAATTTCATGACAGCTCTTCCCACCGAAGTAGATAGGGTATCTTATTGACCATTCCACGAATCTCTGGGGTATCCAGGCGTTCTACCGAATGATTGGTATGGCGCAGACCCAACCCCACCACAATCCGACGTTGCTTTTCGGCGACGCCAATCAAACTTTTTACCAGCGTAATGCGCAGATGCTTACTCATCATGCCCTCCTCCGCTGCGGATTTCCTTCAGACTCTTGCCCCGTTTCATGGCGATTGCCTGGGGGCTGGCCAATTTATTAAAGGCATCAAAAGTCGCGCGCACGACATTGATAGGGTTATTGGAACCGAGCGACTTGGCTACCACGTTCCGCAGGCCTACCGCCTCACAGACTGCACGCATCGCACCACCGGCAATGACACCGCTACCTTCCGGCGCCGGACGCAGAATGACGCGTGCCGCCCCATGACGACCCTCTACCGGGTAAGGAATCGTACCACCTCGCATCAGCGGTATAGTCGTCATCCACCGACGTGCCTGATCAGTGGCCTTTTGAATCCCCGCAGGGACTTCTTTAGCTTTTCCGCGACCGAAACCAACCTTGCCATCCCCATCGCCCACCACCATAAGCGCTGCAAAGCCGAATTGACGGCCGCCTTTGACCACCTTGGAAACGCGGTTGATGTGAATAAGTTTTTCCTGCATCCCGTCGTTGGACTGCGTATCGCGATTTTCCCGTGCCATCTTAGCTCTCCATCAGAACGACAACCCGCCTTCACGGGCAGCGTCGGCCAAAGCCCTCACCCGACCATGGTAACGATATCCGCTCCGGTCAAATGCCACTTCCTTAACGCCCACCGCCAATGCCTTGGCTGCAACCCGTTGTCCAATAGTTGCGGCGGCTGCGACATCTGCCCCGTGCGACATTTGCTTGCGGAGTTCACCCTCTAGGCTGGACGCCTGCACGAGAACTTTCCCTTGCCTGTCATCAATCACCTGAGCATAAATATGCTTGCCGGAACGAAAGACACAGAGCCGTGGTTTGGCCTGCGATGCGATGCGAGCCCGGGTTTTACGTGCCCGACGAAGTCTTGACAAATTTTTATTCATAGTAGTAAGCCTCAACCATTATTTCTTCTTCGCTTCTTTACGTCTGACATTTTCACCGGCGTAACGTACACCCTTACCTTTGTAGGGCTCCGGAGGACGATAGGCACGAATATCCGCGGCTATCTGACCAACCTTCTGCTTATCGATGCCCCGAATAACTATTTCTGTCTGTGTCGGTGTTTCGATGCTGATATCATCAGGCACCGGATAATCCACCGGATGGGAAAAACCGAGACTCAGGCTGAGCGATTTACCTTTCGCCTGGGCCCGATAACCCACACCGATAATTTCCAGCTTTTGTTCAAAACCTTGCGAGACACCTTGTACCATATTGCTCAGTATCGCCCGCATCGTTCCCGCCTGGGCATTTTGGTCTTCCGCCCAAGTCAGTGACGCCACATCGGCATCCAATTGCAATTCCACAGATGGGTGGAAAGGCGCGGAAATTTCTCCTTTAGGCCCTTTCACTATCAGACGCTGTTCTGCAACGTGGACTTCGACGCCCTTCGGAAGAGGCACTGGCTGTTTCGCTACACGAGACATGTCTGTCCTCCCCTTTAGGATACGACGCAGAGAACTTCACCACCGATACCCGCGGAACGTGCCGCGCGATCAGTCATAATTCCCTGAGAAGTCGATATAATTGCGATGCCAAAGCCATCACGCACGCGTGGTAAATCTTCGGCGCCACGATAAATGCGAACACCAGGCCGGCTAACTCGCCGAATCTCCACAATGACGCCTGTACCCGCGTAATATTTTAACGTTAAGTTAAGAACGGGATGACCGTCCAACACGTCTTCTTTCACATCCAGGATGTAACCCTCTTCCACCAAGACCCGCGCAATGGCGCGTTTCAGTTTGGAAGCAGGCATCTGCACTTTCGCCTTATTTACCTGTTGCGCATTACGAATGCGCGTCAGCATATCAGCAATAGGATCCGTCACGCTCATCGTGTTTCCTCACCAGCTCGCTTTAACGATACCGGGAATCGACCCAGCCGAAGCATGCTTACGAAAGCACAAACGGCAGAGGCCAAACTTCCGATAGTAACCGCGTGAACGCCCGCACAATTTGCACCGGTGATACGCACGCACCTTAAATTTTGGAGTCCTTTCAGACTTTGCGATCAATGATTTCTTTGCCACGCGTCAAACTCCTTCAAGACCGGAAGGGCATCTTGAAGGCTTTTAAAAGCCCAAGGCCCTCTTCATCATTCTTGGCGGTGGTAGTGAATACCACGTCCAACCCGCGCAAACGATCGATTTTATCATATTCAATTTCCGGGAATATGATCTGCTCTTTCACGCCCATCGTATAATTTCCACGCCCGTCAAACGACCGCGGCGAAAGACCACGAAAGTCTCTGATACGGGGAATGGCCACACTGACAAGGCGATCCAAAAACTCGTACATCAAAACCCCACGCAAGGTCACCATGCAGCCAATAGGATAACCATCGCGTATTTTGAAAGCCGCTACGGACTTCCGGGCGCGCGTCACTACGGGCTTCTGGCCTGCGATCTTGGTCATATCGCCAACAGCTGCTTCTAGAATCTTTTTGTCACCCACGGCCTCTCCCACTCCCATGTTCAGAGTGATCTTCCGCAGTTTTGGCACTTCCATCACACTACTAAAGCCAAAATCCTGCATCAGCTTAGGCGCGATAGACGTTTTATACAAAGAATGTAAACGTGCTTCCATATTATTTCCCTTGCTTAACGGCGGCCAATAACTTCACCGTTGCTCTTAAAAACACGCACTTTCTGCCCGTCCTCAAGCACCTTATAACCAATTCGATCCCCGCTACCTGTGACCGCATTAAAAATGGCCACATTAGACACATGAACTGGCGCCTCTTTTTCCACGATACCGCCAGGCTTGCCCATGCGATCAGGACGAACGTGCCGTTTAACCATATTCACCTTTTCGACCACCACCCGTAACTCTTCCGGCAGCACCTTGAGCACTTTACCTCGCTTGCCCTTATCCTTACCGGTCAGAATCACGACCTCATCGTCCTTACGTACCTTCAACATGGTCATCCCCTACAGCACTTCCGGCGCCAATGAAATTATCTTCATAAAATTAGCACCGCGTAACTCGCGCGTCACCGGGCCAAAAATACGTGTACCAATTGGTTGCAACTGATTATTCAAGAGCACAGCCGCATTGCTGTCAAAACGAATCAAGGATCCATCTTCGCGTCGCACACCCTTACGAGTGCGCACGACGAGCGCATTATAGACATCACCCTTTTTTACCTTGCCACGTGGAACGGCGTCTTTGATGCTCACCTTGATGACATCGCCAATACCTGCATAACGTCGATGCGAACCACCGAGCACCTTGATACACATCACTTCCCGGGCACCACTATTGTCAGCAACGCTCAGCCTGGTCTGCATCTGTATCATGCGGTATCCCCTTCCACAATGCCCTGGGCAAGCACGTTCACCAAGCGCCAGCTCTTCGTTTTCGACAACGGACGACATTCTTCAATTTTCACGGTGTCGCCGATCTGGCAGGTGTTTTCCGCATCGTGGGCGTGAAATTTCTTGGATCGCCGAATATATTTTTTATAAAGCGGGTGTTGGATACGACGCTCAACATTGACCACTATAGTCTTATCCATAAGGTTGCTGACCACCGTACCTACCAAACTACGCGGGTTCTTCGCCTCGGTCATAAGTGCGCTTCCTTCTTCACAGTAATAGCCGTCCGCACACGCGCAATATCACGACGCACAAAGCGTAAACGCGACGTCTTGGCTAGTTGACCCGTAGCATGTTGCATGCGTAATTTGAACTGCTCCTCCAGAAGGAGGAGCAGTTGTGCTTGGCAACCTGCCAGATCCAGTTTTTGAACTTCCTGAGCTTTCATCCCATCACCCGTCTACTGACAAATATTGTCTGTATCGGAAGCTTGGCAGCACCCAGCGCAAACGCCTCACGGGCCACTTCTTCCGTTACACCTTCCATTTCATAAAGTACTTTACCGGGCTGAATCAAGGCCACCCAGTATTCCGGATTACCCTTACCTTTGCCCATACGTACTTCTGCCGGCTTTTTGCTGATCGGCTTGTCGGGAAAAATACGAATCCACATGCGCCCACCGCGTTTTACATGCCGACTGATGGCGCGCCGGGCGGCTTCGAGCTGCCTGGCCGTGATACGACCCCGACCAACGGCCTTAAGGCCAAATTCGCCAAAGCTCACTTTGTTTCCGCGGGTAGCAATACCACGATTACGACCCTTGTGTTGTTTACGAAATTTTGTACGTTTAGGCTGCAGCATCGGACACTCCCGTCACTTCTGGCGGGCAGCGGGCATTTGCGCCGTGCTCCACTCGAGGATTTCGCCTTTGAAGATCCATACCTTTACCCCGATAATGCCGTAGGTGGTTTTGGCTTCTGCGAAACCATAGTCAATATCGGCGCGCAACGTATGTAACGGAACGCGACCCTCCCGGTACCATTCGGTACGGGCAATTTCTGCACCGCCAAGACGACCGGCGCAGTTGATACGCATGCCTAACGCGCCAAAGCGCATAGCGTTGGTAACCGCCCGCTTCATCGCACGCCGAAACATAATGCGGCGAACAAGTTGCTGCGCAACGCTTTCGGCCACCAACTGCGCGTCCAGCTCAGGCTTGCGGATTTCTTCCACGTTGATATGGACAGGAACCCCCATGCGCATCTGCACGTCATGACGAAGCTTTTCAATATCTTCGCCCTTTTTGCCGATAACAATGCCGGGCCGGGCGGTGTGCACCGTAATACGCGCACTACGCGCGGGACGCTCAATGATAATGTCAGAGACTGCGCCGCCGACGAGTCGCTCACGAATAAACTGACGGACCTTGATGTCTTCCAGCAGCTTTTCCTGGAAGTCGCCTTTACCATACCATCGGGAATTCCAATTCTTAATGATTCCCAGACGCAGTCCGACTGGATTGGTTTTCTGTCCCATACGTTCCTCAGTTAACTCTCAGCGACGACAACGGTGATATGGCTGGTGCGCTTGAGTATCCGCGAGCCACGCCCTTTCGCTCTGGCCGCGAAGCGCTTGAGCACTGCACCACCGTCAATCATGATCTGCTCGACGACCAAAGCATCTACGTCCGCGCCTTCGTTATTCTCGGCATTTGCAATAGCAGACTCCAGACATTTGCGAATCGGGAGCGCGGCCTTTTTGGTAGTGAAACGCAAGATCTCCAGTGCCTTGCCCACCGGCTGTCCGCGTACCAGATCAGCGACCAGACGCGCTTTCTGGGGGGACATTTGAAGTCCTTTTAGTACCGCTGACGATTTCATCACATTCCCCTTAGCGCTTAGCTTTCTTGTCGGCGACGTGACCCTTGAAGGTTCGCGTCAAAGCGAATTCACCGAGCTTGTGGCCAACCATATTCTCATTGACGACTACTGGAATATGTTGACGGCCATTATGAATGCTAATGGTTAATCCAATAAAATCAGGCGTAATTGTCGAGCGGCGCGACCACGTCTTGATCGGACGACGGCTGCTGCTCGCCTGAGCACTCTGCACTTTACGGTCCAAATGTTCATCAATGAACGGACCTTTTTTAATCGAACGTGGCACGTGAAATCCTCTTAACCACTAACGCGAACGACGGCGCACAATCATACTACTCGTACGCTTATTTCTACGGGTACGATAACCCTTTGTTGGCTGCCCCCAAGGTGATACCGGATGACGACCACCGGAGGTGCGCCCTTCACCACCGCCATGCGGGTGATCCACTGGGTTCATCGCAACACCACGAACTGTTGGCCGTACGCCGCGCCAGCGCGTCGCACCCGCCTTACCCAATTGACGGGAGCCGTGCTCTTCATTCCCAACCTCACCTATCGTAGCGCGGCAGGATACATGAATCCGGCGCACTTCACCAGAGCGCAATCGCACTTGGGCATAATCTCCGTCACGCGCCATGAGTTGAGCAGATGCTCCAGCAGAGCGAGCAATCTGCCCACCCTTGCCGGGCCGCATTTCAATGTTATGCACCACCGATCCCACGGGAATATTGCGCAGCGGCATGCAATTGCCCGGCTTAATGGGCGTCTGCTCAGCGGAGAGCACGGGATCACCACTGGACATGCCTTTTGCCGCGAGAATATAGCGACGTTCGCCATCGGCATAACAAATCAACGCAATGTGGGCCGAACGATTGGGGTCATACTCTAAGCGTTCGATCTTACCCGGTATATCTAACTTATTACGTTTGAAGTCTACCAAACGATAGTGTGACTTGTGCCCACCACCCTGGTGCCGCCGCGTAACACGCCCAAGATTGTTGCGGCCGCCACTGTGCGACTGAGCCTCGACCAGAGCGGGATGCGGATCTCCTTTATAGAGCCTCGCGTCGACCGTTTTTACTACGAAACGCCGTCCCGGAGAGGTCGGCTTAGTTTTAATAAGTGCCATCTGTTATCCCTTTTCCTCAGGCAACGCCGTAATCTATGCTGCTGCCCTCGGCCAGCCGTACATAGGCTTTCTTCCAAGAAGAGCGATGGCCGACATGACGGCCCATGCGTTTTTCCTTACCTAGATAATTACAAGTCTGAACAGAAAGGACCTGAACCGCAAAGAGCTTTTCAACCGCAGACTTGATTTCCAGCTTGGTAGAATCGCGCGCGACCTTAAACACGAACTGATTCGACTGTTGCTGCACCATCGTACTCTTTTCACTGATAATGGGTGCCAGCAAGACAAGATACTTACGCTCAGCGTTCATCCGTACACCTCACCTAATCTTGCTGCCGCTTCGGTATCAAGTAAAACGCGGCCATACTGGAGAAGATCAGCAGGCCCGACATCCTGCCAACCGGCGATACCCACCCGCGGAAAATTGCGCAGGCCCAGGAAAAGATTCAACGGCACTTCACCCATGACCAGCAGAAAATTATCTCCGCCCGCGCGGCTCAACCAGTCTTTAGCGAGTCGACTCCGCGGCTCGCCAAGGTCCTCTTGCTGTATGATTTGCAAGCGACCCTGACGCAGCAACTCCGCCAGCACTGTGCGCATTGCCCCGGCCCACATTTTCTTGTTGATCTTTTGGGTGTAGTTTTCATTCCCACCAGGAAAGGCCCGTCCACCGCCGCGCCAGATTGGACTACGAATACTGCCGGCGCGCGCCCGACCGGTACCCTTTTGCTTCCACGGCTTGCGTCCACCGCCACGCACTGCCGCGCGATTCTTCTGTACGGCGTTCGCCGAACGCATACCGGCCATCTGGGCTACCACGACCTGATGCAACAATGCCTCATTATAAGGCACTCCGAACACAGCATCGGCGAGCTCAATATCGCTGCTCTTCCCGGTGGTCACTTCCAAGCTTTGCACTTGCATTATTTTTCTCCTAACCACGCACGGCAGGACGAACGATCACGTCCCCGTCACGGGCACCGGGAACAGCGCCCTTAATCATGAGCAGGCGACGATTCGCATCGATACGCACCAGTTCAAGATTGAGCGTCGTGACCTGTTCGGCACCCAGATGCCCTGCCATTTTCTTGCCCTTGAACACTCGCCCAGGTGTCTGGCGGCAACCGATGGAACCAGGGGCACGGTGTGACAACGAATTACCATGACTGGCCCGGTTACTCCGGAAATTATGACGTTTGATGGCGCCAGCAAAGCCTTTGCCTTTGCTGACTCCCGACACGTCCACGCGCTGACCTTCCGCGAAAATATCGAGACCGATCTCCGTACCGCAGACATAAGCAGCGTCCTCCTCGACACGAAACTCCCGTAAAAGCCGCCCCGGGGTTATTCCGCTCTTGCGAAAATGTCCAGCCACCGCAGAGGTTAAGCGTTGTGGACGGCGTTCACCGGTTGCCAACTGTACTGCACAGTAACCGTCAGTGGCGATATCTTTAACCTGTGCCACCGTATTCGGCGCCACATGAATGACGGTTACCGGCAATACACGCCCATCTTCTGTAACAATGCGCGTCATACCCACTTTCCGTCCGATCAGGCCCATTACCATTGTATCGTCCTTTATAATTACAGCTTGATCTCGACATCGACGCCAGCCGCCAGATCAAGCTTGATCAGGGCATCTACCGTCTTGTCGTTGGGATCGAGAATATCGAGTAAGCGCTTGTGCGTGCGCTGTTCAAATTGGTCACGCGCATTTTTATCCACATGCGGTGAGCGCAGGACCGTAAAGCGTTCGATTTTTGTAGGAAGAGGGATCGGCCCACAAACACGCGCCCCGGTCCGACGCGCGGTTTCTACGATTTCCGCAGCGGAAATGTCCAGCATACGATAATCATACGATTTAAGGCGAATTCGAATCTTGGAACTTTCCATTACTCGACCACCTTTGAGACCACGCCGGCGCCAACGGTACGTCCACCTTCGCGCACCGCAAAACGCAAACCTTCTTCCATCGCAATCGGTGCAATCAGCGCTACCTTGAACAAAATGTTGTCCCCAGGCATCACCATCTCCACACCTTCCGGTAATTCCACCGCACCCGTCACGTCCGTGGTACGGAAGTAAAACTGCGGACGATAACCATTGAAAAACGGCGTGTGACGACCACCCTCTTCCTTGGACAATACATACACTTCGGCTTCAAAACGCGTGTGCGGCTTGATACTACCGGGCTTCGCCAACACCTGCCCACGCTCTACGTCATCTTTCTTCGTGCCGCGCAAC
>NZ_JAAZTY010000084.1 GCF_018854775.1 Acidithiobacillus ferriphilus
GAAAGCCTGCTTTCTATCGAAGCAGCCGACAAACTCGATACCTACAAACGGCGCACGCCGCTGGACCGCGAGCTGCTGGGTCAGGGCATCGCCAATGTCGCCAGTGGCCTCATCGGCGGCCTTCCGGTGGCGGCGGTTATCGTGCGCAGTACCGCCAACGTGGCGGCGGGGGCACGCACTAAGGCGAGTGCCTTTCTACATGGCCTGTTTCTGCTACTTGCCGTACTGTTTCTGGCAACGCTGATGAACCGGATTCCGCTGGCTGCGTTAGCCTCCATCCTGATTTTCGTCGGCTTCAAGCTGGCCCATCCAAGTATATTCAAGCGAATGTTTAGGCTGGATAAATCTCAGTATCTTCCGTTTGTAATCACCATTGTCGCGATTCTGCTCAGCAGTCTCATTACCGGGGTGGTCGTTGGCCTGCTGGCAGGTGTGTTCTTTGTGCTCAAGGCCAACTACCACAGCGCCATTGAGATTGGACGGGAGGGTTCCGCTTACAAAATTGCGCTGAATCGGGAGGTGACATTTGTTAACAAGGCACGGCTCTCCCATATCCTGGAGCGGCTGCCCAAGGGTGCAGAGGTCATACTGGATGGCGAACATGTGGGTTTCATCGATCACGATGTCCTCGAAGTGATCAGGGATTTTGAACGCTCCGCACCCTTGCGCGGCATCCGACTGCGCGAACAAGGCTTTGATGCGCCGGTGCTGAAGGCCCCCGTCTGACACCGACATGTGCGGAAACAGGCCATCGGAGTTCCTGATAGTTCCACCGCCCGACCTGATCGGCTAATGTACAAGGCTCCCGATGCCCGGCCGCCGAATATGCTTGACGTGAATACCGTAATAACGGTTCGGGAAACGGGCGGCCAAGCTCCGCACTCTAAGTCATGTAAATTTTCAGTCCGCCGACGGTAACAGCGGCTTACCGAGTTCTTTGAGGAAAGCGTTGTGTTTCGCGGTCGCGATCTGGATAGCCCGCTCGATGTCCACCAGGCGCACATGGGTCGCCGCGAGGTCGATTTCCTCCTCGGCCACCGTCGTGCTGATATAGCGGGAGATATTCAGGTTAAAGTCGTTCTTCTCGATCTCCGCCATGTCCACGCGGCGGGCGTAGCGCGGCTCTTCCTTGCGGAACTGGTAGGTATCGACAATCCGGTTGATGTGTTCTTTGGTCAATTGGTTCTGGCGCTTGCCTTTCACGAAATGCTCAGCGGCGTTGATGAACAGCACGTCGTCGGGCTTCTTGCACTTCTTCAGCACGAGGATGCAAACGGGGATGCCGGTGGAGTAGAAGAGGTTCGCGGGCAGGCCGATGACAGTGTCGATGTGGCCGTCCTTGAGCAGCTTGGTGCGGATGCGTTCCTCGGCGCCGCCACGGAAGAGCACGCCGTGGGGCAGGATGATCGCCATCACGCCTTCGTCTTTGAGGAAGTGGAAGCCGTGCAGCAGGAAGGCGAAGTCGGCAGCGGACTTGGGGGCGAGGCCGTGGCTTTTGAAGCGCACATCATCGGCCAGCGCGTCGGTCGGCTCCCAGCGGTAGCTAAAAGGTGGATTGGCGACGATGGCGTCGAAGCTCGGCTTCTTCGCCGGGTTCTGCTCCCGCATCATGTCCCACTCGTTGAGCAGGGTGTCGCCGTGGAAGATCTCGAACTCCGTGTCCTTCACCCCGTGCAGCAGCATGTTCATGCGGGCCAGGTTGTAGGTGGTGATGTTCTTCTCCTGGCCGAAGATTTTGCCGATGGTGCCGCCTGCCTTGTTCACCTTCTTGCGCACGTTGAGCAGCAGCGAGCCGGAACCGCAGGCGAAGTCCATCACGCTCTCCAGCCGCTTCTTCGTCCCGGTTTTCGGTTCCTGGCTGTCCAGCGTGACGATGGCGGAGAGGATGTCGGAAATCTGCTGCGGCGTGTAGAACTCGCCCGCCTTCTTGCCGGACCCGGCGGCAAACTGGCCGATCAGGTATTCATAGGCATCACCCAGCGCGTCAATGTCCGTGGAGAACTCCGCCAGCCCTTCGGCGATCTTCTGGATGATGGTGCAGAGCTTGGCATTCCGGTCCTCATACTTCTTGCCCAGCTTGGGGGAACTCAGGTCAATCTCGGAGAACAGGCCCTGGAAGGTGCTCTCAAAGGATTCCGTCTCGATGTATTTGAAGCCCGCTTGCAGCGTGTTCAGCAGCTCCGCGTTCTGGGTGCGGGCCAGGTTGGCGATGCTGTTCCACAGGTGCGCGGGCTGGATGACGTAATGCACCTTGCGGCGCATCTGCTTCTCGAAAGCAGGCACGTCGTTCATGTTCTCTTCGTACCAGACCTGAAGAGGCGTGCTTGCTCCGGTTTCTCGTAGTACGTCAGACGCGATATCCGGGTAATCCCGCCCCAGCTCCTTTTTCGCCGCCGTCTCGTAATTGTCGGAGAGATAGCGCAGGAAGAGAAAGGAGAGCATGTAATCGCGGAAGTCGTCCGCATCCATCGCCCCGCGCAGTTGGTCGGCGATGCTCCAGAGGGTGTTGCCGAGTTGTTTTTGGTTTTGTTCGGTCATGGTGTGTTTTCGTCCGGTTCGTCGGAGAGGGGCCGCTCATGGCTACGCCCCCCGATCAAGCGCTTCTCACGCTCAATCTCCGCAATCAGTTCTTCTTCGGTGGGCAAGATGCGCTGGTACTTGGAGGCAAAGAGCTGCCGACTCTCCTGAATCACCGAGTACTTGACGACCGTTTCATCCTTGCTGTCGCACAGAATGATGCCGATGGTCGGGTTGTCGTCCTCGCCGCGCTTGAGGTCGTCGAACATGCGCACATACATGTCCATCTGGCCAATGTCCTGGTGGGTGAGTTTGCCCGTCTTCAGGTCAATGATGACAAAGCACTTGAGCAGATAGTTGTAGAAGACCAGGTCCATAAAGAAGTGGCTGGTCTCGGTGCTGATGCGCATTTGCCGAGCCACGAACGAAAAGCCCTTACCCAGCTCCAGCAGGAACTTCTGCAGCTCGTCGATGATGGCCTGCTCCAACGCACTCTCCTTGAGCTGACCCGATTCCGGCAACTGCAAGAACTCCAGCACGTAGGGGTCCTTGATGAAGTCCAGATGCGCGGCCTTGGCCGCTGAGTCAGTCGGCGCCTCAACCTGGCTGGACAGCAGGCGCTGAAAGCTCTGGGTCTTGATGTGCCGCTCCAGCTGGCGCACCGTCCAGTTTTGCTCCCGTGCTTCCTTGCAGTAGTACTCAATGGCCTTGGGCGAGTCGGCCCGAATGATCAGGCGCAGATGGCTCCAGCTCAATTCTCTACACAGCGTGTAGAGAATCTGTTGGTCGGGAAAGACCCGGTAAAACTGACGGAAGTTATACAGGTTGGCATAGGAAAAACCTTTGCCGAAATCCGCCGTCAAGGCAATGGACAACGCCTCCATCAGGCGCGTGCCGTACTGAGCCTTGTGCTGCCCTTGCTGCTCTTCCTGCACGATGCGCTGACCGACCAGCCAGTACGCCTCCACCATGGCCGAATTCACCGCCGAACGCGCCTTGCTGCGCGCCTGCTCCAGGATGGCCTTGATGTCTGCGTGGAATCGGGTCAGTTCGCCCATGCCAGCTCCTTCTGAACGACCGAGCATTTCTCGGTCGTTGCTGGCCGGTTGAACCCTGCTTGATCTGTCAAGGATTCCTTGACAGTTGCCGCCAGGTCCAATTCCCCGCCCTCGAAGACGTTTTTCAGGTACAGAGAGATGTTCTGCTTCGTGGTATCGAAGAGTTCCGCCATCTCCAACTGCGTCAGCCAGACGGTCTGCTCCTGCGCCCGCAGTTTGATCTGGCTGCGACCGTCTTCGGTGGTGTAGAGAATCAGGTCGTTCATGGTGTTGGAGCAGACTCGCGGAAATCGTCCCCTTCCACCACCCCGCGCAGTTGATCGGCAATGCTCCAGAAGGTGTTGCCCAGTTGTTTTTGATTGGTCTCGGTCATGATGCTGGCGGGGGTCAGACGGTGACCACAGAGGTAAGATGCACCAGCGACTCCTGAAATTTGGTCTTCTTGGAAAAGATCAGAACCTCGTCACCAATCTTGTTGGAAGTCGAGTGCTGCAACTTATAAGCCCGCTTCTCAAACCGCTCGTATAGGTTCGTGATGAAAGAATGATTGTCATATGAGAGCAACCATGGGATGGATAGCTTGCTGACATATTTGGCTAACTTCTCGTGATCCGCATCTTTGAAGGCATTGAGGTATAGATTTGCCCCCTTCTGGTAGTAAGGTGGATCAAGGTAGATAAAGGATTCAGTCGTGCCAACTGCGCAGCTTTTGATCAACTCGACACCATCGAGGTTTGCGACCCGGATGCGGTTGGAAAAGCGTGCGATCTTCTCGACCTTTCGTATCAGCTCCACCTTATTGAACCGGGCGTCGATTTTGTAATTTCCTGTTTGGTCAAGTCCACCGATCACACCGCCCTTCAAAACCCCGGAAACATTCGTCCGATTCAGGAAGAAAAATGAGGTCGCCAACTCGAAATCATCCTCAGTGTTTATCCGCCCAATTTTTTCTTTACACTTTTTCCATGTGGCAACTGAGACTGGCGTTCTTTCGATCCAGCCGATGAACCGCTCCGGCTCGTTAATGCACATGCGCCAAAAAGCATGAACCAAAGGATCCAAGTCGTTGATGACTATCGTTCCCGCATATTCCTCAAAAAGGAGGCGTAACGCTAATCCGGCACCACCTGCGTAAGGCTCAATATATTTACAGCCGGTCAATCCATTCTCGGCGATCAAGCTCGACACGAAAGGAAAAATGCAGTTTTTCCCTCCCGGATATCGGAGCGGTGAATAAGCAATGCTCATGGTTGTTTCCCGTGGCTAAGGACTAGCATTGCCCCGAGAATAATTGAAAGCGCAAACGCCTGTTCCTCGTTCTTTGAATTGTGGTAATCGTGGGCGCCAGTGTGAAAAAGTTTAACGATTGAATCCTTGTTCACACTTTGGTTCGACAAGGTGGTTTTTGCGTTCTGGTCCAAAGATTTTTTTGCGGCGTCGAAATACTCTGTTAGGTAATCTTTGAGATCCTTTTTCGCGTCTTTCGCGGCAGTCTCGGCCAGCATTCTCAAAGACATCCTGATGATCACGATAAAGTCTGCGGAGAGTCGGCTTCTTTCTGTTTGATAGAAGTCATGCAGACTTTCGACGTCGCGGTAGAGGTTGTTAATGTGGCCTGTCTTAAGGGACAGTTTGCCTCCAAAAACAGGAAGGCTCGGTTTCTTTATCCTCCGGGAACGGCTTCCTTGGCCGGGTTCCCCATTAGGTGGATTTCCGGAACCGGCTGTGGAATTACCGCCTGTATCTGCAGGGGCAGTTCCAGGCGAGGCAATCGCTTCCTGGACGAATTTATTTCCTTTCGTTGCCGTGTAAACCTCATCAACAGCCTTGCCCCTCAGGTTCAAAACTACTTTTCGCAGGTGATCGACATTTCCAAAAGCGAAGTGATCACCTTTCTTGGAGATAGATAAATTCGACTTCACTTCCTTGTAGCTCAACAAGCGATCCAAGGTTGATTTATTGACCCGCGCCTTGTCGTCAGTGGTGATCAGGCCCTTGTGCGTCAGCAGGTCCAATGCTTCTAATCCAATAGAGGGTTTGCGCTCGAAACGGTCCTTTTGTTCGGCATTCCAATCGATGTGGCCTCGCCCATCTTGCTCGCCACCGTGGTTGATCGATATCCAATGCCGTGCGGTGTTGCGATCGCTAAAAACAACACACCCAACTTCTGTCGGCACTGATCCAGGCCGCTTTAGAATTGCATCAATTCGTTTTCGGAGCTTCGGAAACGCGTCTGCCAGCGATGGAGTCTCCAAGATCTTCAACGCCGTTAACCTTCGGTTGCCGTCACCGTCAACAAAGTGCGAGCCTGACTTGAATAGGATCAGCCTGGAACTCGGGTTGAGTCCGTTCTGATATATATCCAATGCCAGCGTGACAATGTTCGCCTTTTTGTCTGCCAACATTGCGTCGATTGCTTCTCGTTGGGAATTAACTGGAGGAAAACGAGGATTCTCCTGATCCAAGTGAATGTCCGTTACCTTGACTGTCAGTTCCTGGTGTTTCATTCGATCTGATTCCATTTGAGATTAATGCCAATGGTCACTATCAGGAGAAGGGAAAAGCTGCTGCATCAGGCCTTTCTTGTGGGTCTTGAGGACTTCGAGCTTTTGGGTTTCGGCGGTGATCAGAGCATCGAGGCTGCTCAGGCACGATGCGATGCGTTGTTGTTCGGGTAGCTTGGGGACGAGGAGCCGCACCGAAGAGAACAGGCTCTTGTTGATAATGGGGACCGCCTGCCTTCCCGCGAGTAAGGCAATGCGCTCCGAGGCGTAGGAGAGCGCGAAATAAACGAAATCATCCGAGTGCTTGGAACTGGGGACGATTGCGTTGATCTGCTGGTTCGTCGCACATTCATGAACGTTCTTCGCCACCTTCCCAATCGTGGAGCCAATGCACACGAAGAGGACGCTTCCCGCTCGGATGGGGCGGGTCTCCGCAAAACCTTCAGGGGTCAGTGTGGTCTTGGTCTGATCGACAAACCGCAGGTCGGAGATGTCCGCAGGCGAAACGAAAGGGACGCCGCCGCCATAGAAAGCGGGCTGCGCTGTGCTAGGCGTGCTGCCGGTGACTACTTGTCCAAAATCACCAATTGACTGGTCGTCCCACTCCCCGGCGTTTTGAAATTCGGGGAAGCGGAGGCGGGGTTGGGTTTCGCCTTCGCGGGGGAAAAGCTGCTGCATCAGCCCTTTTTTATGGGTCTTGAGCGCGTCCACTTTCCGCGCTTGCGCGGCCATCAGCTCGTCCACCGAACTCAGGCACTCGGCGATTTTTTGTTGTTCGGCTTTGTCGTGCGGCAGCGGCAAGCGCAGGTTCCGCAGACGCGTCGGAGAAATGCCCAAGACCTTCGCCCCTTGAGCCTCCTTCTGAATCTGAGTGCGAACCCATCCCGATTTGAAGAGGTGTCCGCCAAACCCCAAAGAGATTCGTTCTCCTATCCGCCGGGCGAGAATCGTGTGCAGTCCCGAAATCACACGCTCCCCGTTCAGGCGGACAATCTCGATGCTCTTGCCGATATCTGCCAAATCCTCGGAAGCGTCTGCAAAAATCATGTCGCCTTCGGCGCACAGGTTTTCATCGCGAACGATGCCTTCCTCGGATTCATTGATGAATGGAACAAGCTCCTTCGTGACGTCGAAGTGGGTCGAGAACTTGGTGTGAATGTCACCGTAATGGATGTTCTTCACTGAACCAGCCACATAGTTCAGCTTGTCGCGTGAGAGTGAGTTGTTGCCTTTGAACGAATAGACTTCGCCCATCGGCTCGGGTGCCCATCCCTCCGCCCCCCGAAACTCCGGAAACCGCAGCTTCGGCACCAGCGTGGGCTTTGCCTCTTCCTTCGTGGCGGTGGTTTTGTTCTTACTGGTCATACGCACTGAGTCCTGAGATGTCGCGGCCACCGGCGCGCTTGGTGAGAAGTGGATGCAAGTCTTCCATGAGGGCGAGCTCGGCCTGGGTACGGGCTTTCCAGCCTAATTCCAACGGCGCCATGAGGTCGCCGAGCTGCTCGCCATCGAAGATCATGCGGTCGAGGATGCCGTCCACGAAGGTTTGCAGGGCGGCGGTGGCGAGGCCGTGCTTGGCGGCGATGGCGGCGAGTTCCCTGGCGTTTTTCTCCGCCTTGAAACGTGTGTAGCCCTCGCGGATGGCGGTTTCACTGAGGCCCTCGCCTGCCTGGAGCGTGCCGATGTATTCGGCGATGTCGTCGCGCTCGTTCATGAACTTGGCATCGGCGCTGATGAGGCCGATGAGTTGCTCTCGGGTCATCTTCGACTTGCCCGGTCCCTTGGCCGAGAAGCGGGCGATGAGGCCCATGATGTAGTCGTAATCGATGACGGCAGAGGCGAACAGGACGAACTCGAAGTCGAGCTGGTCCACAGGATTGTCAACGCCTTCTTTGTCGCCGCCCTTGCCCTGCTGGTCTTTGAGCTTTTTGGCGGTTTCCAGATACTGGCCTTTGAAGCCGCGCAGGTTTTCATCGGGCAGCACCTGCTCGATGGTGGCTTTGTTTTCCCCGGTGAGGTCGGTGTATTGGTCGAGCTGGGTCTTGAGTCGCTGGACTTCCTTGAAACGCTCGATAAAGACGGTCTTGGCGGCATCGCCCTTGAGATTCGCCACGGCGGAAGGTGTGCAGGCCAGCCCCTGGGACTGCATGAACGCATCCAGCTTTTGCACCGCTTCCTGCAATTTTTCGATTACCACTGGGGCTTTTTCCACCAGCCAGATTTCCCGCGCCTGCTCGCCAGTTTTCTCGCCGGAGAAAAGGGCGATGGCGGCATCGACTGCATCTTGTTGCTGGCGGAAGTCGAGGATGTTGCCGTAGGGCTTGGTGCTGTTGAGCACGCGGTTGGTGCGGGAGAAGGCCTGGATCAAGCCGTGGTGCTTGAGGTTCTTGTCCACGTAGAGCGTGTTCAGGAACTTGGAATCGAAGCCGGTGAGCAGCATGTCCACGACGATGGTGATGTCGATCTTCTGCGCGGCGGGGTAATCGGCATTCGGCCACTGCTGGTCTTTGATGCGCTTTTGTACATCCTGGTAGTAGAGATCGAACTCGCTGAGGCGGTGATTGGTGCCGTAGCGGGCGTTGTAGTCGACGAGGATGGCTTCAAGCGCCTTCTTCTTCGCTTCCGGCTCGACCTTGTTGTCTTCCTGCTCTTGCGGTAGGTCTTCGGAGAGCTGCTCGATGTCCTTTTTGCTTTCGGGATTCTCCGCGAGCTGTGCCGGCGGGGAGAAGACGCAGGCGATGTTCAGCGGCTTGAAGTCGGGATCGGCGGCCTGTTTCTCGGCCTGCATGGTCTTGAACAGCGCGTGGTATTCGATGGCGTCGTTGATGGACGCGGTAGCGAGGATGGCGTTGAAGCGGCGTCCGCTGGTGGCGGCATCGTGCTTGGAAAGGATGGCCTCGATGACGGCCTTCTTCGCAATAGGCTCGCCGGGTTTTGGCGGGTTTCTTCCTTCGGGCTTGAAGTAATCCACATGGAAGCGCAGCACGTTGCCGTCCTCGATGGCGTGCGTAATAGTGTAGGCGTGCAGCTGCTTCTGGAAAAGGTCTTCCGTGGTGCGCATGGAGGCCGTGGTGTCCTCGATCTTCTGCAAGGAGGCGTTGGCCTCGAAGATGGGCGTGCCGGTGAAACCGAAGAGCTGCGCCTTCGGGAAGAACGCTTTGATCGCCTTGTGATTCTCGCCGAACTGCGAGCGGTGGCACTCGTCGAAGATGAAGACGATGCGGTTGTCCTTCAGGGCTTCGAGCTGCTCCTTGTAGGTGGCCTGGCCGTTCTTTTTGCGTTGCTTGTTGCGCTTGCTGGTCTCAATCAGCGCGAGGCCGAGCTTTTGAATGGTGGTGACGATGACCTTGTCGGCGTAGTCCTCGGAAAGCAGGCGGCGCACGAGGGCGGCGGTGTTGGTGTTCTCCTCAACGCAGCCTTCCTGGAACTTGTTGAATTCCTCCCGCGTCTGGCGGTCGAGGTCTTTGCGGTCCACGACGAAGACGCATTTGTGGATGTGGTCGTTTTCCTTCAGCAGGGTGGAAGCCTTGAAAGAGGTGAGCGTTTTTCCTGAACCGGTGGTGTGCCAGATGTAGCCGTTGCCGTTGTCTTCGTCGATGCACTTCACCATGTGCTGCACGGCATAGACCTGGTAGGGCCGCATGATCATGAGCTTCTGTTCCCCGGCGAGCAGCACCATGTAGCGGCTGATGGTGCGGCCGAGGTCGCACTTTTTCAGGAAGCGCTCGGCGAAGGCGTCGAGGTGGGTGATCTTGCTGTTGTCCTCGTCCGCGAACTCATAGATGGGTAAAAAGCGCTCGTCGGCGTTGAAAGCGAAGTGACGGGCGTTGTTGTTGGCGAAGTAGTAGGTGCGGTCGCGGTTGCTGACAATGAAAAGCTGCATGAAGCAGAGCAGCGTCTTGGTATAGCCGTTGCCGGGGTCGTGCTTGTATTCGACGATTTGCTCCATGGCCCGGCGTGGATTCACGCCGAGGGTCTTGAGCTCGATCTGCACACAGGGCACGCCGTTGATGAGCAGGATGACGTCGTAGCGGTGGTGGCTGTTGTCGGTGTTGATGCGGAGCTGGTTGATGACCTCGAAATGGTTTTTGCACCAGTCCTTGAGGTTCACCAGCGTGTAGTTCAGCGGCGTGCCATCGTCGCGGGTGAAGGCATTGATGCTGCGCAGGGTCTTGGCAGCGGTGAAAACATCCGGGGTGACGATTTCATCGAGCAGACGGGCGAACTCGGTATCCGTGAGGCGGACGCGGTTCAGCGCCTCGAATTTTTCGCGGAAGTTTTTCTCCAACGCGGCGCGATCGCGGATGTCTTCACGATAGTCGTACTTGAGGCCTTGGAGTGTGCCGATGAAGCCGTATTCGATGGTGTCCTCCCGGACGACGGAACCCGGGGCATCAGAGGGCCGACTGTAGGTGTCTGGGGCATCGATCTGTTTCCGGGCGCGGTTTTCCGGTTTCATGCGTTCTCCGGCGGCATGTTTTTGTGCATTCTACGCTGCCGGGCTTAAAGGACAAAATTTTGCCGTTTTCCGTTAAGTGGTTGGTCGCTTACGTGACGAGATGCTGGCATTGCCAGCTAGCCCCGTCTGTGCCAAGGTCCATTCCTCCAACATTTCCGAGTGCTTCCATGCATATCTGGGTCGATGCCGACGCCTGCCCCAATGTCATCAAGGAAATTCTGTTTCGCGCCAGTACGCGTCTGAAACTGCCCCTGACTCTGGTCGCCAATCAGCCCCTGCACGTGCCCCAATCTGCTCATATTCGCAGTGTGGTAGTGCCGGGAGGCTTTGATGTGGCCGACGATGAAATCGTGCGCCGCATTGAAGCGGGCGATCTGGTGATCACTGCGGATATCCCTCTGGCTGCTGCCGTACTTGAAAAAAATGGCCATGCCCTCAGCCCGCGCGGCGAGCGGTATTCCCCCGAAACCATCCACGAACGCCTGCGGATACGGGACATGATGGAACAGCTTCGGGATTCCGGCGTGCGTACCGGCGGCCCCGCCACCCTGAGCCAAGCCGACCGCCAGGCCTTTGCCAACGCTCTGGATTTCCTCTTGCGTTAATAGACTGATAACGCTATCCTTGCGAACTTTTCCGGGCAGTATCGGCGAAACCCTTGTTGGAGGTTTGTGATGTACGCGGTCATTGAGAATGGTGGCAAACAGTATCGGGTGGCAGTGGGCGACAAGCTCCGGCTCGAAAGAATGGAAGTAGAGCCCGGTGCCGAACTCGCACTGGACCGTGTCCTCATGGTCGGCGTCGGCAGTGATGTCCAGGTAGGCCGCCCCCTGGTGGAGGGTGCCGCGGTGAAGGCCACCGTACTCAGCCAGGGTCGCGCCAAAAAGGTACATATTTTCAAGATGCGTCGGCGCAAGCATTACCGCAAGCAGCAGGGCCATCGTCAGTATTTTACCGAAGTCCGCATCACCGGCATTGAAGCCTAAGGAGCACAATCATGGCACATAAGAAGGCTGGAGGTTCCTCCCGTAACGGCCGCGATTCCGAATCCAAGCGTCTGGGCGTCAAGCGCTACGCTGGACAGGAAGTCATCAGCGGCAACATCATTATTCGTCAGCGTGGCACCCAGTTTTATCCAGGCGCCAACGTCGGCATCGGCAAAGACCATACGCTCTTTGCCACCGCCGAGGGTGTCGTGAAGTTCGAGCGCAAGGGTCCGCGTCAGGTGCGCACCGTCAGCGTCGTTTCAGCGGCCTAAGCAGGCCTCTGTCCAGAGGGACCCCGCCCCGTTTCTGCGGGAGCGGGGTTTTTCTATGAAATTTATTGACGAAGTACGCATTCATGTGGCCTCCGGTAACGGCGGCCATGGATCGGTGAGTTTTCGCCGCGAGAAGTTTATTCCTTTCGGCGGCCCCGATGGCGGCGATGGCGGACGCGGCGGCGGTGTTTATCTGGTAGCTCAGGCCAGCCTCAACACCCTCATCGACTTCCGCTACCAGCGCCGCTATCGTGCCGAAAATGGTCACGGCGGCGCCGGGCGCCAGATGACGGGCCGCGCTGGCCACGACCTGGAGATCAAAGTCCCGGTCGGCACCCTGGTGTATGACGACGACACCCGCGAATTGCTCGGTGACCTGCGTACCGAAGGCGAACGGCTATTGGTCGCCCAGAGTGGCCGCGGCGGGCATGGTAATCTGTCGTATAAATCGAGTACCAACCGTGCGCCCCGTCAGTTTGAGAAAGGCGCTGCAGGCGAGGAGCGAAACCTGCGCCTGGAGTTGCGCCTGCTCGCCGATGTCGGACTGCTGGGTCTGCCTAATGCAGGTAAAAGCACTCTTATCCGGGCTGTCAGTGCCGCCCGTCCCAAAGTGGCAGACTATCCCTTCACTACCCTCTATCCCAATCTCGGCGTCGTCCGCGTCGCCACCCACGAGTCTTTTGTACTCGCCGACATTCCCGGCCTCATTCCGGGTGCCTCCGAAGGCGCCGGGCTGGGCACCCGCTTTCTCAAACACCTCAGCCGTACCCGTCTGCTCCTGCATTTGGTGGATATGGCCCCCGTCGATGGGAGCGATCCGGCAACCAATATCCGTGCGCTGGAAGCGGAGCTGGCCGCCTATAGTCCGGCCCTGGCCCAGCAGCCGCGCTGGTTGGTGGTCAACAAGTCGGATCTCTTTCCGGAAGATGAGGCGGCGGCACGCTTTCAGCAAATTCGCGAAGCGCTGCAATGGCAAGGCCCCGCCTTTCTGATCTCGGCCGCCAGTGGTGCCGGATGTGAGACCTTGGTATATGCCATCTGGCAAGCCCTCCCCGACCTGCCTCCTGCCCCCGATCCCAAGCAGTCCGAGGACTGGAGTGACGAAAGTGACGAATACGAGGTCTTGGAGGACTGGCAAGGAGACGACCTTGACGCCGACTGGGAAGAGAACGAGGCGTGAATCGCGACCTGAAAACCGCGCAGCGCTGGGTCATCAAGATCGGCAGCAGCCTGCTCACCAATAATGGCCAGGGCTTGGATCTCGCCGCTATTGAAGCCTGGGTCACACAAATATTGGTACTCCGCCGCAATGGCACCGAGATTGTTCTCGTCTCCTCCGGCGCGGTGGCTGCCGGCATGGAGCGCCTCGGCTGGCAAGTCCGTCCTACCGCCCTGCACCAACTGCAGGCGGCTGCCAGCGTTGGTCAGGCGGCACTTATCCAGGTCTATGAAGACTTCTTGCGCCGCGGCGGCGTGCATGGCAGCCAAGTCCTGCTTACCCATGAAGATTTGCGAGATCGCCAGCGTTATCTCAACGCCCGCGCCACTCTGCGCATTTTGCTGGAGATGGGCGTAGTTCCCATCATCAATGAAAATGACGCGATTGCCAGTGCCGAAATCCGCTTTGGCGATAATGATACGCTGGCAGCCATGGTCGCCAATTTACTGGAGGCCGACCTACTGGTAATTCTGACTGATCAGGCGGGGCTTTATAATAAAGACCCGCGCCACGATCCTGATGCCCGCCTACTCACGGAAGTACAAGCCGGAGATCCCGAACTGCTGCGAATGGCGGGTGGTGCCGGGACAGCGCTGGGGAGCGGGGGCATGATCACCAAAGTACGGGCGGCGAGCCGCGCTGCCCAGTCTGGTGCCGCCACCCTTATCGCCCCAGGCAGCACTGAAAACGTACTGTTACGCCTGTGGGCCGGGGAGGAGATAGGAACGTACTTCCGTCCGGGCGTAGCCAAACTGGCGGCCCGCAAACGCTGGCTGGCGGGGCAACTACGCCCGACCGGAACACTCCATCTGGACGCAGGCGCCGCACGGGTACTCCGGGAAAGGGGCAGCAGCTTGCTCCCGGTCGGCATCACCGCCGTCGAGGGCGATTTTCAACGCGGCGACCTGCTGTGCTGCGTTGATCCGGAAGGCCAGGAAGTAGCCCGTGGCTTAGTGAACTTCGCAAGGCAGGAGGTTTTGCTGCGTCTGGGCAAGGGCAGCAAAGCGCTGAATACCTTGTTCGGCGATGTGGATGAGATTGAGATCATCCACCGCGACAACCTGGTGCTCAGCAGCGACAGCAGCTAACTCGTACGGCCTCCGGGCAATTCATCCCGCAGCGAACAAATCCCTACATCCTGCATACCACGACAGGTACCATAGAGATAAAGGCTATGATCGCTGATAAAGAAGCCCTGATTCGCAGCGATTTCCTGCTGCCGCGCTTCCAGCGCCTCATCGAAAAACTCCAGCACCTTGCCGCAGGCCGTGCAGACCATATGATCGTGGTGCCCCGTTTCGTTGAGCTCAAAAATCGCCTTATCGCCCTCGAAGTGATGCCTTCGCACCAATCCGGCCATTTCAAACTGGGTAAGCACACGATATACCGTGGCCAGACCCACCTCTTCACCGGCCTCCAGCAACTGTCGATAAATTTCTTCCGCAGTCAGATGGCGGGTGTCGCTGTCCTCGAAGATGCGGAGTATCTTCAGCCTGGGCAAGGTTGCCTTGAGGCCGGCTCGCTTCAATTCATCGCTGTTTGTTCGTTCGTAGTTCATTCGCTCGTAGCAATGGCCATGCGTAATGGTTTAGGATAGTTGCACCTGACGCCTAAGACAAGGACCATGAGAAGCTTCCGCCTAATTACTCTGCTTACTTTCTGTGCTCTGTTGCTCGGCGCCTGTAGTATTTATCGCGTCAATGTACAGCAAGGCAACATCATCACCGCTAAAGAACTAGCCGATCTGCACCCCGGTATGGATATGTTGCAGGTACGTAGCATTCTCGGCTCACCGCTCCTGCAGGATCCCTGGCATCCGCATCAGTGGATTTACGCCTACAGCCTCAAGCCCGCCTATGGTGCCACGAAAGTCCGCAAGGTGCGGGTGTTTTTTGGTAAGGACGGGAAGCTGATCAGCATACATGGAGATGCACAAAGCACCGCCTCACCGACCGCAGGCACCACCTCTTAATCTGGCCGGACGGCGCCTAGCCGTCCGGCTTTTGCACTTCCAGGGCGTCCGGCTGACCATAAACAACCCGCGCGCGTTGGGCAAAGCGTTGCACCATCGTTTCCGCCGCATGTTTGAAGATGGGCTCCAGAAGGGCACCCACCAATCGTGAAGCGAACTCGAAGCGCATATCCAGCGTTACTTTGGTGCCTCTGGCATCCGGCTCCAACTGCCAGAGCCCTTCCAGAAAACGGAAGGGACCATTCACCAGTCGCAGCTCTGCCAGCTTGGGCCGCTGATAGCGGTTTCTTGTGGTGAAGGACTTGCCGAAAGCACCGTGGGAGATGGTGATCTCGGCGACCACTTCTTCGTCTTTCGACTGGATGATCCGGGTCCGTCCACACCAGGGTAAAAATTGCGGATAGGCACGAACATCCTCTATCAGGGCAAAAATTTGCGCAGCGCTATAAGGCAGCACGGCGGTTTTACAAATATGATGCATGAAACCCTCTCAATAACGGCGCTGACCCAGTGCATGCGCCTGCACCCAACGATCCAGTTGCGCCCAAAACCATTCGATGATTCGTCGCCAACGGGGGCGCCTGCGCCAAGGCTCCGGGTCGATTTCCCGCGCTTGGGCGAACTCGCGTAAAAACAAGGTGCGCAGCAAAAGCGCGGCAAGCGGAGCGCGTAATTCCAAGTTGAGTTCATGATTGAACCACAAACTCAGAAAATCAAAATTAGCGGAGCCGATCGACGCCCAGGAACCGTCCACCAACAGATATTTCGCATGCAGAAAGGCGCCTTCATATTCGTAAACATGCACCCCCCTGCGCATCAGCTTTTGATAATACGCCTGAATTCCGAATCGCAAAAGTGGATGGTCGGTGATCCGGCCAGCCAGCAGGAGCCGGACATCCACACCACGCTGCACGGCACGGTAGATGGCACGCAGGATGATCGGATCCGGGTTAAAGTAAGGGGTGGCTATCCAGACACTGCTGCGCGCCGCACGGATGGCGGCCAACAGACGGCGACGCACAGCGAGACTGCCCGGCGGCGTGCCCTCTAAAAATCGGCCCTGCCCCCACCACCGGGCATCAGGTTGGGAAAACGCGGTCGCATCCAAGGACGGAAGGGCCTCTGGACGGTGACGAAAAAAAATCTGGCGGCTTTGCTCCGCTAAATTGCCGCGACAGGCAAAGAGCATCTCACGATACGGCACCATACCTGGCGCGCCGCCGATCCAGACATCGGAAATCGCAAAACCGCCAACCGCGGCCCACTGGCCATCCACCACCACGACACGTCGGTGGCTGCGTCGCAGCCTTTTTTCCAGCCCCTTGAGTTGTAGGCGGTGGTACCAGTGTAAATGGGCGCCAGCGGCGCGCAACTCAGTCACCCAACGACTCGGGAAACTGCCGCTGCCCAAAGCATCCAGAGTGATGTAGACCCGTACTCCCGCCACCGCCTTATCACAGAGGATACGCAAGACGCGCTCGGGCCAAACGCCTTCGACAAAAATATAGTTCTCAAAGAGAATCTCGGCATGCGCATCCAGCAGGCGCAGCTCCAGCCATTCGGTAATAGTCGACATTTCGCTCAGCAGCACGGCTTCGGCAAAAGACTCCCAATGCCTTTGGCGATAGGGCGCAAAACGTTTGGGCAATGACTTCGACACGTCTTCGGACTCCGCGCCAGTACAAATCGTTCACCTTCTACAGGAAGCGCAGCAAAGTCAATCCTGGCTTTCTGCCGCGCGGTCTTTTCCCGTACAATACACAGTTGACCGGCAGGGGAGTAGCAGGATGAGCAGCAGCACCATCGCCCTCAATCGCGAGGCGAAACACGAGTACTTTATCGAAGAGCGCTTTGAGGCCGGCATGGTCTTGCAAGGCTGGGAAGTAAAGTCGTTGCGCGCCAACCGTCTCAATCTCAAGGACAGCTACATCATTATCAAAAATGGGGAGTTATGGTTGTTGGGCGCGCACATCAGCCCACTGCTCACCGCCAGCACCCATATAAATCCCGATCCGACCCGCACACGCAAGCTGCTGATGCATAGAGAACAGATCAACCGCATGATCGGCAGCGTCGAGCGCAAAGGTTTTACGATCGTGCCCCTCGCCATGTACTGGAAACAGGGTCGGGCCAAAGTAGAGATCGCGCTGGTGAAAGGCAAGCAGGAGCATGACAAACGCGCCACGGTCAAAGATCGGGAGTGGCAACGGGACAAGGCGCGCATCATGAAGGGCGGGGCGAGGGATGTCTGAACCGCGACGGGGGACGTTTGTCTTCCAGGCGCTGCTTCTCTTCCTTTTCGCCTTCTGGCTTTTTGCCTTTCATACCGGAGATGCCAGCCTCTGGGACGTTGATGAACCCAACAATGCTCAGGCTCTGAAAGAAATGATGCTGCATCACAATCTGGTAGTACCCACTTTCAGCGCAGCGCTACGCCCGGACAAGCCTATCCTCAACTACTGGCTGATGTGGGCCGGGGTACGACTGCTGGGGATGAACAGTTGGGGCTTGCGCGTCGGCTCGGTGGCTATGGGGGCGTTGCTGGTGTTCTATCTGGCCCTCGCCTTACGCCGCCTGTACGGGGACCAGACCGCACTATTGGCAGGCTTGCTGACCGCCACCGCCCTGCATAGTCAGATCATCTTCCGGGCCGCTGTACCTGACCCGCTGCTGATTCTTTTCGTCGCGATCGCCCTGATTTCCTATCTGCGGGGTTATCTCTATCCGGAGGAAGAACGTCGCGGTACTCTGATCGCCTGTGGTGCGATGGGGTTAGCGACCTTGGCTAAAGGCCCCATCGGTTTCCTCCTACCCGGCCTTATCATCGTGATTTTTCTGTTGCTGCGCCGGGAATTGCCGAGTCTCTGGCGCAATGGACATCTGGCCTGGGGGATTCCGCTCTTTCTGGTCATCACCCTGCCCTGGTACCTGGCAGTGGGTGTTGAAACCCACTGGGTCTGGGACTGGCTGTTCGTTGATCAGCAGAATGTTAATCGCTACGCCGTCGCCATGCAGGGGCATCATGGACCCTTTTATTACTATCTGTTTACCATTGCGCTGGCGCTACTGCCCTGGACGGTCTTTCTACCACAGACCTTCGCCGAACTCTGGCGGCGGCGGGGTACACTGCTACGACAAACGCCCGCGGATGCCTTTATGCTGGTCTGGGCCGTTACCTGGGTCGCTTTCTTCAGCCTTGGTGCCACCAAGCTCCCCAATTATGTCTGGGAGGCTTATCCGGCCCTCTTTATTCTCATTGCAGCACGCCTTTATGGAGCCCTCAACCAGACGCAACCACTCAGCCGCCGGGGTGTATTCCTGTCACTCGGGGCGTTATTTCTGGTGGGTGTGGCATTGGTGGTGCTGGGAGCCTGGCTGGTACCGGAGCGAATTCCGCCCCTCGGCGATATCATGGCCGCTCTGGGTTTTCCTTATATTATTGCGGCGTTGCTAGCCCTACTCTTCGCCTGGCGCGGCCTGCTGCTACCGGTTATCAGCAGTCTGGGCGCCGGGGCGGTGGCAATTACTGCTTGCTTGATGCTCCTGGCGGTACCGGCCCTGGATACCCTAAAACCCTCCGCGACCATGGGCCGCATGATCCGTGCCAGCGAGGGCACAGAACCCTACGCCATCGCCACCTGGCGATGGTTCGAGCCCAGTTTTCTGTTCTACGGCGGGCGCGGCGCCATGCCGGTACATCAGTTGAAAAACCTGCAAGAACTCAATCGCGTGGTGGCCGATGGTCAGGGTACGGCCTATCTCGCACTTTCCGCCCAGGATATACCCGCGATACGCGCACATTTACCCAAGACGCTACGCATTCATGAACTCTACTCGGGTTATGAGCTCTATAGCCGGAAGTACATCGCTCTACTACGTATTCGAAGCTCTTCACACAAGGTTTGCTTTACCCGATAACACGCAACGGAGAAATTTACTGAACGCATCATGAATCCCAGGCATTTACCTTCACTGATCGCCGTACTGGTGGTGCTAGCTGCAACAAGCGCATTTGCGCTGGCACTCTGGTTACAATTTGCCATGGACTACACACCCTGTAGCCTCTGTGTATATCAGCGCCTGGCCAACCTCGCCGTGCTGGTCATCGTCGTGTTGGGGCTCTTCTGGACGGGCGCAGCGCAGCGCGGATTATGGCTGCTGGCCAGTGCCTATGCCTTAGCGGGGGCTGGCCTTGCCGGATGGCAGTGGCATCTCGCCGCAGTAGCAACCCACCGGGTGGAGAGATGCGCAGCCGTGCACCTCCTTCCGGGTGAGCACAGCTTCGGGTCTTGGGGTAAGGACTTCGCCTCGGCGCTCTCCGGACACGGTTCCTGTGCTGCCGCCGGTGCCCGCACCTTAGCCGGATGGCCCATCACCCACTGGAGTCTGGTCTTTTTCCTCATCTGCGCCGTATTACTCTGGCTCGCACAGTGGCTTGCCGGACGCCTTGGGAAACGCTAGGCCTCTGGCCACCACAACGATTATGCAGTTTCCGTCAGCGTGGCCAGTGCCAATCGCAGCGCAAGGTTTCGAGAATGGCGATGGCGCGTCCGGTATCCATAGCGAGCGCATTCACATGCCCCATTTTACGCCGTGACCGGGCTTGCTTCTTACCATACAGATACAGCTTGAGCTGTGGATGGCGCAGTAGTGCATCCCAGTCCGGGGCGCCACTTTCCCAAAGATCACCCAACAGATTCATCATCACCACCGGGCTGATCAGGCGGGTATCCCCGAGAGGTAAGGCACAGAGGGTCCGGACCTGCTGGTCAAACTGACTGTGCACACAAGCATCTATGGTGAAATGACCGCTGTTGTGGGGACGTGGCGCCATCTCATTGACCAGCAATTGCCCCGCCTTATCCACAAAAAATTCGACCGCGAGCACACCCACATAATCCAGCGCCTCGGCAATACGCGCGGCGCTGCGCCGGGCGAGATCCTGTAGCTCATCCGTCGTGCGCGCCGGGACACTGCTCAGGTCGAGAACACCCCGGTGATGAACATTTTCGGCGACGGGATAAAAAACCATCATGCCATCGTCAGCACGGGCCAGAACGACAGAAATTTCCTGCGCCAGGGCAACACGCGCCTCCAACACCGCATCCGCTCCCCCCATGGCCGTCCAGGCACCGGGCAGGTCCTCCGGGGAAGCAAGCTCCACCTGTCCCTTCCCGTCGTAACCAAAACGGGTGGTTTTGAGAATGGCCGGGAAAGTTACGGTAGCCGCTGCGCCTGCCAGATCGGCGCTACTGCGCAGCAGCGCAAAAGGCGCAATGGCCAAACCCAGATCGCGGAAGAAAGCCTTTTCCTGGGCGCGATCCTGAGCAATAGCCACCGCCCTGGCACCTGGGCGCAGCGGCACCTTCCGGGCAATACGTTCCAGAGCAATCAGCGGCACATTCTCGAATTCTGTGGTGACCGCCGCACAAGCATCGGTCAATGCCTGTAAAGCGATTTCGTCTTCGTAAGCCGCACAGAGGTGCCGGTCCGCCACTGCAGCGGCCGGACAATCACGGTCGGGATCCAGCACCCAGACGTCATACCCCATACGCCGGGCGGCAAGGCAGAACATTTGCCCGAGCTGTCCACCACCCAGTATTCCCAGCGTGGCACCAGGCAAAATCAAAGGGCAATCTCCGGCAGGGTCGTCGCCATGACTGCCGCCGCCTGCCGTGTCCGGAAATCCTGCAAGCGCTGAGCCAGCTCCGCATCGGCGCCCGCCAGTATCGCCGCGGCAAACAGACCGGCGTTGGCCGCCCCCGCCGTGCCGATAGCAAAGGTCGCCACCGGCACACCCTTGGGCATTTGCACGATGGAAAGCAGGGAATCCATGCCTTGCAAATGTTTGGATGGCACGGGCACGCCCAGCACCGGCACCATGGTCTTGGATGCCAACATGCCGGGCAGGTGCGCCGCGCCCCCAGCACCGGCGATAATGCAGCGCAGTCCCCGCGACATGGCGCTGGTGGCATATTCAAAGAGTAGATCCGGCGTGCGGTGTGCGGAGACGACACGCCGTTCACAGGGAATCGCCAGCGCCCGCAATTGCTCTACCGCAGCGCGCATGACTTCCCAGTCGCTGTCGCTACCCATCACCACACCAACCAAGGGGTGTTCCATGCCCGCCCTCCTCTCTAGGACCTAACGCTAAACAGGTTATAATGCCTGTCATGGAAGAAGCTCTCAAGGTCGGTCATCCCCCCATTCGCAGTTTTGTGCTGCGTCAAGGCCGTATCACCGCTGCCCAGGCGCGCGCCGTGGCCGAGCACTTACCCGCCTGGCAGATAGACGCCCATGCCGTCTGGCAGGACCCCTGGAAGGGCCAGAGACCGCTGTTGCTGGAAATAGGCTTCGGTAACGGTGAACATCTGGCCGCTATCGCCCGGCAAAGACCGGGCTGGGGCTGCCTCGGTGCCGAGGTACACACCCCCGGCGTCGGGTCTCTGCTGCTGCAACTGCTGGAAACCGGGACGGACAACGTCCGCATTGTTCATGATGATGTGGTTACCTGGCTGCAGACTCTGCCCGAAGCTCTGCTGCAATGCATCATCATCCAGTTCCCCGATCCCTGGCCGAAAAAACGACAGCAAAAACGCCGTCTCATTCAGCCGGATTTCGCTGCGCTACTATGCCGCCTGCTGGTACCCGGCGGCGAGTTGCAGATGGCCACAGACTGGGCAGATTATGCCGAACAGATGCTGGCCATTCTCAATGCCACCCCAGGCCTGCAGAATACCCAGCCCGACGCCGGTTACGCCCCCCGCCCCGACAACCGCATCCTTACCCGCTTTGAGCGCCGCGGACAGCGACTGGGGCATGCGGTCCATGATCTCTGTTATCGACGCCTCGCGTGAGCACCCACGACATTCCGGCAATTGGCATTGCCTCATGCGCGAGCGCAGCATTCTTGCCAACTACAGAAAAATTAATGTTTCATCCTGGATCATTATAGCGCGATTGCCTAACGGCTTTCCCCGACAAAAAATAACATCCTGGCGTCTCGCGGATTCTCTGCCTCCGGGTGAGCTTCCGATGGCAAGTATGCAGCGTTACCGGACGTCCAGAAACGAAGTGTTTAGAAAACGTTCCTATCGTGGCCAACCGGCACAACCTACCGCAACCAGGCGGGCATGGTTCCCGAGCCCGCCTGGACATATATGAGGTCCACTATCCCAAGCTCGCTCAAGGGGTGATCCTGAACACAGTGCCGGAGTGGTCGGTGCCGCCGAGGCTGGTTGTGCCATAGAGGTTGCCGCTGGCGGCCATCACCATGCCGCCGTTAGGGTCCTGCCAAACGTTGCCGGTGCCGAAGGAGTGCAGCACGGACGCAACCCCGGACGGAGTGATCTTGAACACCGTGCCTAATCCGCCGGATAAGGAAGAGGGAGTTCCAAGTATCCTGGAAAGGTAGACGGTAAGGTAGCCGATAATGCCGAGCTTGCCGCCGCCGTCGGCTGTGCCATAAAGGTTGCCGCTGACGTCCATCACCAAGCCGCCGTTAGGGCTGCTGCTGCCATCATAGCCGCCGCCGAAGGAGTACAACACAGACTCAACCCCGGACGGAGTGATCTTGAACACCGTGCCTAAGTTATCAGTGCCGCCGCCGATGGTTGTGCCATAGAGGTTGCCGCTGGCGGCCATCACTAAGCCGCCGTTAGGCTGATCTCCATCGTTGCCATCGTTGCCGCCGAAGGAGTAGAACG
>NZ_JAAZTY010000085.1 GCF_018854775.1 Acidithiobacillus ferriphilus
CGTCAGCATCCGAAGACCTGTTACCGTTCGACTTGCATGTGTTAGGCATGCCGCCAGCGTTCAATCTGAGCCAGGATCAAACTCTCTCGTTCAATCCTTCTTAAAACAATACCAATCAGGGCAATTATCAACACATTTATGCGCTCATAATACCCTTGGGCCTAAACCCCACACATCTCCACTCGGCTGGAAAAGAACAATCCGGACCGGAGTCCGGTGCGGCAGCAACGCCGCGTCGTGAGGGCGCATTATACGGGGCTCTCGAAGGCTGTCAACAAGCAATTTCACGTTTCCGATACCGTTCCACACATCTGCGATTTTTTGCTTACCCGATCATCACATGGTTCAGGAATCGGCCTTGCGCAGAGCCACACGAGCGAAGTGGCGTTTACCAAACTGCAATAAATACTCCGCTCCCAATGCCAAAGTGCTGGCCGGGTCAACGACCCGCTCACCATCCAGGCGCACCGCGCCCTCTTTGATTTTACGCATGGCCTCACTGGTGCTGACCGCCAACTGTGTCTGTACGAGCACCTGACTGAGGCGTGGCGCTGTCGGCAAGGAAAGTGTTTGCAGGGGCAGATCGTCGGGGGTCTCGTGGCGCTGGAAGCGGGCCAGGAAGGCGGCATGAGCCTCCCGGGCAGCCGCTGCATCGTGAAAACGAGCCACCAGTTCACCGGCCAGAGCGAGCTTGATGTCACGCGGATTACCCGCTCCACTGGCTGCTGTATCCTGCAGGCGCATTTGCTCTGCCGCGGGCACGCGGGAGAGCAGCGCATAATAGCGCCACATCAAAGTGTCTGAAATCGACATGATCTTGCCAAACATTTCTGCGGGCGGGTCTTCGACCGCGATGAAGTTACCCAGCGATTTGGACATTTTCTGCACGCCGTCCAAACCTTCGAGGATCGGCATGGTAAGCACTAACTGAGGTTTCTGAGCGTACTCACGCTGTAATTCCCGACCTACCAGCAGATTAAAGCGCTGGTCGGTGCCACCCAGCTCCACGTCCGCTTTGATGGCGACAGAGTCATAACCTTGGAGCAAAGGATAGAGAAACTCGTGAATGGCGATGGGCTGATTGGCATTGTAACGCTTGCTGAAATCATCACGTTCCAGCATGCGGGCAACGGTGTAACGCGCGGCGATCTGGATCAGTTCGTCGGGGCGGAGCGCGCCCAGCCACGCCGAATTAAACATCACTTCGGTGCGTTCGGGATCCAGTATCTTGAACACCTGGCGCTGATAGGTCGTGGCATTGGCCACGACTTCTTCGCGACTGAGTGCTTTGCGGGTAACGCTCTTGCCCGTGGGATCACCGATCATCGCGGTAAAGTCGCCGATGACGAACAGCAGCCGATGGCCGAGATCCTGAAACTGGCGGGCTTTGTGGAGCAGCACCGTATGCCCCAGATGCAGGTCTGGAGCCGTGGGATCCATACCCAGCTTGATCCGCAGCGGTTTATTATCGCGCTGTGCCACCGCGAGCCGCTGTAGCATCTCGCCTTCGGGCAGTATGTCGACAGTGCCGAGCGCAATTTGTTCGTGTGCGTCCTGATGCTTCATTGTCATAACCTGGGCCAATGTTTTGTGATAAGGCAGCATATTAGCATTGGCAGCGCCTTGGCTGAATGGTCTTTACCGCCCTCCGGACATCCGCATTCCCCGTCAATTAAGCACTGGTTAATTTCCGCAACAACGGCACCTTGATCTGGTCGAGAATCAAGGTGTAGAACACCGTCGCCAGAAGCAGGCCGGCGATAATCACTATCGGTAGAGGCGCCATCAGCCAACCCATAAGCGCCAGACCGCTTACTACCAATATGTCCATCAGACTTGCCCAGAGCAATAATCGGCCGGGGACCGATCCCCAGAGATGACCTCGCTCCCGCACCAAAAAAACATTGGCGAGCCCGGAAAACACCAGGCCGAGGAAATCCATGGTCTGCACGGACGCCAGTGGCAGGCCCAAAAACCGGCCCACGCCATACACGGCGAAGATATAAATCAGCCAGGCGAGGGCAACAAGCAGCGCGGAAAACACCAGGGTATCTATGGCCCAGCGGTCCGGTTTGGGCGATGGGCGCACATTGTCTTCCGCCAGTGACATGGTCACGAAATCGTTGGCAAAGAGCAGCACAAGAACCAGCAGCGGTGTGACCACAAAACTATGGAAAATCAAGAAGCCCAGACTCAGGAACAGGGCGACCTGAAAAACTTTGATAATTTTGTTGAGGGTATAGGTAAGCATGCGCTGATAGACCCGTCGGCCGGTGATCACCGCATCCAGCACCCCCTGCAGACCGGGCGTGGTGAGCACGAGGCTGGCCGCTGCCTTGGCCACATCGCTGGCGCTTTCTACGGCCACCCCCATTTCCGCCTGCTTGAGCGCGGGGGCATCGTTGACCCCATCGCCCGTCATACCGACGATCCGGCCTTTTTTCTGTAAAGCTTGCACCAGATGGAATTTGTCGGCGGGAAAGACACCGGCGTAGACCGCGCAGTCCTCAGCCAAGATGTTGCGGTCACACACGCTACCCGTGATGGCCAACGATATGGCGACATTTCTTGCCGTCTGCAAACTGTCGCCGGTGACCATGCGTACCCGCACGCCAAGCGCCTGCAAATGCTGGACGACTTCGGCAGCATCCGGGCGGATGGGGTCCGCGAGCGCGAGCAGACCGAGAAAGCGCGGTTGACCATCCGGGCCGGCCGCCACGGCGAGCACCCGTGCGCCGCTGGCGGCGAGGTCCGTTGTCGCTTGTTCCCAGCCCGTATGGTTACAGAGTTTGGCAATGATCTGGGGCGCGCCTTTGAGTGCGCGCCATGCTGCCTCGTCCCGCATGAAAACCCCCTCCGAACGCTTGGTGGCCGGATCAAAGGGCACAAATTGCCGGCGATCAGGCAGCGTTGCGATTCCGGCTGCCGACTTCCGGAGAATAGCGAGATCAATGGGATCCTGGGTGGCGCTGTCACTGGCCATGGCAGCCATACCGAGCAGTTGCGTCTCTTCTACGCCAGGCCAGGTCTTGATCTGACTGAGGCTGAGACGGTTCTGAGTGAGCGTGCCGGTTTTGTCACTGCAGAGATCACTCATGGCGGCGGCGTCTTCCACAGCGGCCAGACGGGTGACCAACACCCCACGGTGCACCAGATGCAGGGAGGCGATGGCGGTGGCCAGGGTGAAGGTGGCAGGCAGCGCCACCGGCACCGAAGCAACCAGCAGGATGAGCGCAAAAGGAAGTATTTCCGCAAGAGAGATATGCTTGGCGGCTGCGTAAATCAGGATCGCGGCGACGAGAACAACATCCATTATTACCAGATAGCGGACAATGGAGAGAACCAATTCTTCCAAGTGACTTTTGGCGCCGGCGCCGCGCACCAACTCTGCGGTTTTACCGAAATAACTCCTGGCACCGGTCGCCGTGACCTTGCCTGACGCTTCACCGCGACGCACGACGGATGCGGAATAGAGGGTGTCGCCCGCGGCGCATTCCACGGGCATGGATTCTCCCGTCAGGGCGGATTGGTCTACCAGTATACTGCCATCGCTGAGATGCAGATCGGCGGGGACGATGTCGCCGACCCGCACATGAACCAGGTCGCCTGGCACCAGGTCGGCGGCCGAGAGGCTTTGCCATTGTCCGTCGCGACAGGCGCGGGCCTGAATCCGCAAGCGCTCTTTCAGCAACACCAGTGCGCTCTGTGCCTTGCGCTCCTGACTGAAACCGAGCGCGCCGTTAAAAATGAGGAGCAATGTGATGATGATGGCTTCTGGCCATTTACCCAATATGGCTTCCAGGATTAAGGTGCATTCCAGCATCCAGGGCACAGGTGCCCAAAACTTGTGGAGAAAAAGCAGCCAGTTTTGGGGTTTTTCTTCGGTGACTACATTGGGGCCATATTGGGCAAGCAGTTGCCGCGCCTCGTCGCCACTCAGTCCACTACAGGTGTTTTCCGGCATATTCCGCTATTCCGATATCTTTTCTATTCGCTCAAGTATAGAACCCGGAAACCCACGAAGATTCCCCCGCAGGCCATGCTGGTAGTAAACTGCGCAGATTGCATTGCATTGGGAGCATGGCGTTATGTTAAGCCTCTGGGGAGAAATGGTGATCGGGGCGGGGAGGCCTGTTCTCCTGGCGTTTGTCGCCTGGGGGGTAAACCGGCTGGCGAATCGCCATCATTGGGACGAGGGTCCGCGATGATTTTGTTGACCTTGTTGAAGGGCAAGCTGCATCGGGCGCGGGTCACCGCCGTCGAGCTGGAATACGAGGGTTCCTGCGCGATTGACAGCGATCTGCTGGCTGCGGCAGGCATCCATCCCTATGAGCAAGTACACATTTACGATGTGAATAATGGGGATCGTTTCAGTACCTATGCGATCAGCGCCCCGGCCGGGTCAGGGATCATTTCGGTCAATGGCGCCGCGGCGCGCCGGGTGGCCTTGGGGGACATCCTCATCATTGCGGCCTACGCGCAGGTAGCGGAAGAGAAGGTTGCCGGTTTCCAGCCGCAACTGGTGTATGTGGATGAGCGCAATCGCATAACCCGACGCAGCCAGCAGATTGATCCCACCCCCGCCTGAGCGACGAACCCCTTGTTGAAGGGGGTGCCTTGGACTCGCAAGGTGGCAACCAGAGCAGCTTTTGTGCTTTCGCATTGCCAGACGGGGTAGGCGGCGACTATGCTCTATGCATGGACCATACTAACCCCAACCCCTTTCGTTTCGCGCCGCTACGGCGGGCGGCCTATCGCCTGAGTGTGACCCAAGC
>NZ_JAAZTY010000086.1 GCF_018854775.1 Acidithiobacillus ferriphilus
CCAGGCGGGTTCAATGACGATGTCGGGATCCGCGGCGGCCAGCGCGGCATATCCCGCCGTGAGTAAGGCGTCGGGCGACGTGAACTGGCCTGCCCGCATCCCTTCGCCACCCTGCGACGGTGGCTGCAGGTGGCCTTGAGTAACCATGTGGAATGGCAGTGCTCCGCTGCGCACCTGCGCCATGAGCGTGGTGCCAATCTGCGGCGTCAACGAAGCGCCGGAGACCAACTGGGCCAAAACGGCGTTGAAGGCGACACTCATGGCGACAATGGCCGGATCATGCTGGGTCAGGGCGATGTTGCTACACATCGCCTCCGCCATTTTTTTCGGCTGCAGGGCATAAAAGGCAGCGATGGCAACGGCGCGCTCGGCACCCTCCGTCGTGTCCGCGTCCCCGGCGCATTCTCCCCATGGGCGATGCTTTGGCACGCGCTTACGCCAGGCCTCCCGAATGGATTGATTGGTGTAGCCCCCCGGTCCCTGCATGGGCGTGCCGTCCAACTGCGGGAACAGTTCCATATCCAGCCGACGGGTGAAATCGTCCTCCTCATAACCCGCGCAGTGCACCAACGACTCCATCAGCATGACCAGCAGCAGTCCGGTTTGCGAGATATCGCCCGCAAGCAGGCCACTGTGATAACGGTCGGGGCGCGGCGTGAGATAGTCGGTAATCCAGGGGCCACATTCCCGCCGCAGTTCGGCAAGGTCGTAGTACCAATGACACCCCAAAGCCAGCGCATCACCAATCAGGGCGCCCATCACGGCACCCGCTACGCGTTGCATGCTTCACCTCCTCCCGCCAGGCGGGTTCATGGGATATCCGGCAACACGGCGGCGTCACCTTGTAAGGTCAGTTCCCAGGCCACCCCCTATACGCCCATACCACAACGGGCATCCCGTGTTCCGGGAAAATGGCAGCCAGTGTCACCATACTGCGGGTTTTATGTCTTCCGTCCCATTATAGCGGCTCACGGCAAGGAGGGTGGACCGTCTCCAGGTCGCCAGCAGGCCCTTTATAGGCTATAAAGGGGAGAAAGCTTGGCCGCCGCAGACCATAAATAACCATGCAAAACCCTTTCTTTGAAAAACCCATCCTCAATTCCCCCTATGCGTATCCGCAGCGTCATTGGGAGCTGGATGAGCAGGGGCAGCCGACTCAACGCATCATCGACAATCGCCGCAAAGCGGAATTCATCAGCCCCATTCCCCGGCCACGCAAGCAAAAAGGGTCCGGCCGGCAAGCATCGCTGGTGCTCGACCAAGGGCAGGGGCTCTCGACTGAGGAACAGCAGTACAACATCACCGCGCTCATCAACGGCGTGCGTGCCGAAGTAAACCAGTGGCGCGGCATCCCCAACCCCGCAGACTGGCGGGTAACCCCGGAAACGGCACGGCTGCTGCAACACTGGCGGCACCACGCTTTCAGCAGCATTCGTCCCTTCTTCTGCCAGATCGAAGCAGTGGAAACCGCCATCTGGCTGACCGAAGTCGCCCCGCAGATGGGGAAATCAGCGCAGACCTACATAGATCACCTGAGTAACGCCAGTCACGATGCCAACCCGGACCTGCTGCGTCTGGCGCTCAAACTGGCCACCGGTGCGGGCAAGACCACGGTGATGGCCATGCTCATTGCCTGGCAGACCGTCAACGCAGTGCGGCACCCCAACAGCAAAAAATTCACGCGGGGCTTTTTGATCGTAGCGCCCGGCATCACCATCAAAGACCGCCTGCGCGTGCTGCAACCCAATGATCCCGACAGCTACTACGCCAGCCGCGAACTGGTGCCGGGAGATATGCTGGCTGATCTGGAACGCGCCCGCATCGTCATCACCAACTACCATGCCTTCAAACTGCGCGAGCGGCTGGAACTTTCCAAGGGCGGTCGCCGCCTGCTCCAGGGGCAGGGCGGCGAGGCGCTGAACACGCTGGAGACGGAAGGCCAGATGCTCCAGCGCGTCATGCCCGAACTCATGGGTCTGAAAAACATTATCGCCATCAATGACGAAGCTCACCACTGCTACCGCGAGAAACCCGATGCGACGGACGACGATCTCAAAGGCGACGAGAAAAAGGAGGCCGAAGAGAACAGCGCCGCCGCCCGCTTGTGGATATCGGGGCTGGAAGCGGTGCAGCGTAAGCTCGGGCTGGCACGGGTGTTTGATCTCTCCGCCACGCCCTTTTTCCTGAGCGGCTCGGGCTACGCCGAGGGGACGCTCTTCCCCTGGACCATGAGTGACTTCTCGCTGATGGATGCCATCGAATGCGGCATCGTCAAGCTGCCGCGGGTGCCGGTGGCGGACAATATCCCCGGCGGCGAGATGCCCATGTTCCGCAACCTCTGGGAGCATATCCGCAGCCAGATGCCCAAGCCTGGGCGCGGCAAAGGCAACCCCATAGACCCGCGGGCCATGCCGATTCCTTTGCAGACGGCGCTGGATGCTCTTTATGGTCATTACGACAAGACCTTCAAGCTCTGGGAGCAGGCGAACATTGCCGTACCGCCCTGCTTCATCATCGTCTGCAATAATACCGCCACTTCCAAGCTGGTCTATGACTACATCGCCGGTTTTCAGCAGGCGCAGCAAGACGGTTCCAGCCAGTTGGTGGAAGGCCGTCTGCCTCTGTTTCGCAATTATGACGAGCACGGCAACGCGCTGGGCCGCCCGCGTACCCTGCTCATCGACAGCGAACAACTGGAATCCGGCGATGCGCTGGACGACAAGTTCCGCGTCATGGCGGCTGATGAGATCGAGCGTTTTCGCCGCGAGATGGTGGAGCGCAGCGGCGATCTGCAATCGGGTCAGAGCATCAGCGATCAGGAACTGTTGCGCGAAGCAATGAACACCGTCGGCAAGCCGGGTCGACTGGGCGATTCCGTCCGCTGTGTGGTCTCCGTATCCATGCTGACCGAGGGCTGGGACGCCAACACCGTCACCCATGTGCTGGGGGTGCGCGCCTTCGGCACCCAGTTGCTTTGCGAGCAGGTCATCGGTCGCGCTTTACGGCGCCAGTCCTACGATCTGAATGAGGAAGGGCTGTTCAACGTCGAGTATGCCGATGTGCTGGGCATTCCCTTCGACTTCACCGCCAAGCCGGTGGTGGCGCCGCCGCAACCACCCCGCGAAACCATTCACGTCAAAGCCGTGCGACCCGAGCGCGATGCCCTGGAAATCCGCTTTCCGCGAGTGCAGGGTTACCGCGTCGAGCTACCGGAAACGCCGCTCGCGGCGCGCTTTGATGCCGACTCTGTCCTGGAACTCACGCCCGATTTGGTCGGTGCCACCGAGACCCGCAACTCCGGCATCATCGGCGAGACGGTGGACCTCAACCTCGTCCATACCGGTGACGTGCGCCCCTCACAGGTAGTCTACGAACTGACCTCCTACCTGCTGCTCAACGAGTTCCGCGACAAAGACGGTGCGCCGAAACTCTACCTCTTCGGCCAGCTCAAGCGTATTGCCCGGCAATGGCTCGATGGTTATTTGACCTGCAAGGGCGGCACATATCCGGCGCAACTCAAATACAAGATGCTGGCCGATATGGCCGCTAGCCGCATCATCACCGCTATCAATCGCGCCATGCTCACGGACCATTCGGAAGAGGCGCAGCGCCATATCCACGTCGTGCTTGACCCTTACAACCCCAGCGGCAGCACCGCCCACGTCAACTTCAACACCTCCAAGACCGAACGCTGGGACACCAGCGGTCCGCCGCCCAAATGTCCGCTCAACTGGGTCATACTCGATAGCGACTGGGAAGGGGGGTTCTGCCGCGTGGTGGAGGCCCACCCCCGCGTGCGTGCCTATGTGAAAAACCACAACCTCGGCTTTGAAGTGCCCTATCGCTACGGCTCTGAATCCCGCATCTACCGTCCAGACTTTATCGTGCGGGTGGACGACGGCCATGGCGATAATGATCTGTTGAATCTCATCGTCGAGATCAAGGGTTATCGTGGCGAGGACGCCAAGGACAAAAAAGCCACCATGGACACCTACTGGGTGCCCGGCGTCAACAACCTCGGCAGCCACGGCCGCTGGGCCTTCGCCGAGTTTACGGATGTCTGGCTGATGCAGGAAGATTTTGTCCGTCAGATTGCGTTATTCTTTGATCGAACAATTTCCAGCGTGGTGGGTTCCCACCTATCAGGAGCGATGCCATGACCGCCTTGCCCAAATTGAGTGAACTCACTGTCAGTGAAAAACTTCAGATGATGGAGTCCTTCGTCTGGCACGGAAAAATACTGATCCAACGGGAAAATGCTCTACGCCAGGGATCTGACCATTTTTCGGCTTGGGATACGGCCAAAGCGAATATCCGCAAACGCGTCTGCATAAAGAGTAAAAAATGGCCAAAAGCCCTAAACCATCCCTGACTATCGAAACCCTCACCCACGACGAGGCGACGCGCAAGAACATCCCCACCGCCGAATATCAGGCGGTGATGCGGCAGGATGAGCAAAAGCCGGTGCGGGTGGAGTACCCCCGGCAGGCCGCCGGGCTGGAGGACGAAAAGCGCGGCCGCAATCCCGACCTCGACCCCCAGCTCATCTGGCGCGGCAAGGACCGGCAGGACTGGTCCAGCCTCGTGGTGCAGGCGCCGCCCCTCTATATTCAGGAAAAGGTCCACCCCAAAGTCCTCATCGACGACCTCCGGCGCTTTCAGGCGCGGAACCCGGCACCGGGTGCGGCGGAGCAGGAGGACGGTCAGCAGATCGACCTCTTCGCCGACTTCAACGGCCTGCCCGACGCCAACGCCAACGCCAAGACCGAGTTCTACCAGCACGACGCCCACTGGGCCAACCGCATGATCCTCGGCGACAGCCTGCAGGTCATGGCTAGCCTGGCCGAGCGCGAGGGCCTGCGCGGCCAAGTGCAGTGCATCTACTTCGATCCGCCCTACGGCATCAAATTCAACAGCAACTTCCAGTGGTCCACCACCAGTCGCGATGTCAAGGACGGCAACACCGACCACATCACTCGCGAGCCGGAACAGGTCAAGGCCTTTCGCGACACCTGGAGGGACGGGATTCACTCCTACCTGACTTACCTGCGCGACCGGCTCACCGTGGCGCGGGATTTGTTGACCGAGTCGGGGTCAATCTTTGTGCAGATCGGGGATGAGAATGTCCACCGGGTAAGGGCGGTGATGGATGAGGTTTTTGGAGAGACCAATTTTGTAAGTCAAATTGTCTATCGCACCACAACGGGTAAGGCATCTGCCGCGCTCGATAGCACACGGGACTTCGTACTATGGTTCGCCAAATCTCTCCCCGACATAAAATTCCGGCGACCTTGGTTTGAACGAGATGTTGAAGCAGACGCCAATTTTCGGTTCGATTTTAACGCTGCCGGGGAATTTGTACCTGCCTGTGAGAAACCCCACCGCATAGCCAGAATGAATCCCATTACTTCACAGTCGGGTAGTTCAACAACGTTGTTCGAATATCCTTTCTGCGGAAAGACCTTCTTGCCAGGAAAAGGCGGTTGGAAAACAAATGTGACAGGGATGGAGCGTCTCCGTAAATCCCAGCGGCTTACCTATTCCGGCCGCACACTTGGATTCATCCGTCCATTTCGCGACTTCGCCTGCCAAGCACACGCGGACATTTGGGACGACACACGGCAATCGGGATTTGGGGATTCAAAGGTCTACGTCGTTCAAACGGCGACGACTGTCATCCAGCGCTGCATCCTCATGACCACCGACTCCGGCGACCTCGTCTTCGATCCTACCTGCGGCTCTGGCACTACCGCCTATGTCGCTGAACAATGGGGGCGCCGCTGGATCACCCTCGATACCTCCCGCGTCGCTCTCGCACTGGCCCGCGCCCGCATCATGGGCGCGCGCTATCCCTACTACTTGCTCGCCGACAGCCGCGACGGCCAGATCAAGGAGGGCGAAATAACCCGCACCGTTCCCTCCAGCCAGCCTACGCGCGGCAACATCCGTCAGGGTTTTGTCTATGAGCGCGTACCGCACATCACACTGAAATCCATCGCTAACAATGCCGAGATTGACGTCATCTGGGACAAGTTCCAGCAGGCACTGGAACCGCTGCGCGAGCAATTGAACAAGGCGTTGGGCAAGCAATGGCAGGAATGGGAAATCCCCCGCGAGGCCGATGCAAAATGGTCAGATGCTGCCAAGAAACTGCACGCCGACTGGTGGCAAGCCCGTATCGCCCGCCAGAATGAAATCGACGCCTCCATCGCCGCCAAGGCCGACTCCGAGTACCTCTACGACAAACCTTATGAGGACAAGAAGAAAGTCCGCGTCGCCGGTCCCTTCACCGTCGAAAGCCTTTCCCCCCACCGTGTACTGGGCGTGGATGAAAATGATGAACTCATCGACCCCAACGCCAGCAAAATCGGCGATCAGGGCTCTGGCTACGGTGAGGAACGCGACTTCACCCAGATCATTCTCGAAAACCTCAAAACCGCCGGAGTGCAGCAGGCCCACAAGGACGGCAAGATCAACTTCACCGCCCTGACCCCCTGGCCGGGCGATCTGGTCTGCGCCGACGGCCGCTATCTGGAACCCGCCGGACCGGATGGGGGCAGCACCGAGCGCCGCGCCGCCATTTTCGTCGGCCCCGAATTCGGCACCGTCTCCCGCCCTGATCTGGTCGCCGCCGCCCGAGAGGCCGCCGACGCCGGATTCGACGTGCTCATCGCCTGCGCCTTCAACTACGACGCCCACGCCAGCGAGTTCGACAAACTCGGTCGCGTCCCCGTCCTCAAAGCGCGCATGAACGCCGACCTGCACATGGCCAACGACCTCAAGAACACCGGCAAAGGCAACCTCTTCGTCATCTTCGGCGAACCCGACATCGACATCCTCGACGCTAAAGACGGCCAGATCTGTGTCAAGGTCAACGGCGTCGACGTCTTCCACCCCAACAGCGGCGAAGTCCACAGCGACGGCCCCGACGGCATCGCCTGCTGGTTCATCGACACCGACTACAACGAAGAAAGCTTCTTCGTCCGCCAAGCCTACTTCCTCGGCGCCAACGACCCCTACAAATCACTGAAAACCACCCTGAAAGCGGAGATCGACGCAGAAGCCTGGGCAACGCTGAACAGCGACACCTCCCGGCCTTTTGACAAGCCAGCGACCGGGCGTATCGCGGTGAAGGTGATCAACCATCTGGGGGATGAGGTGATGAAGGTGTTTAGGGTATCATGATTCCATCCAGCCCATTGCCATTACCATCGGGCGGAGTTACCGCATCAGCGGATTTAGTGACTGCTGGCTTGCCTATTCCACCCATCGAGCGGATACGAATCTTCAGCGCCGAACAGTGGGAGGACTTCGTTCTCGAATGGGCCGACTCGCTGAGAGATCAGTACGGCAACGTTGAGCGATGCGGCGGTGCCGGCGACATGGGCCGTGACATCATTGCGTTCGACAAGGCAAATCCTGCGATCTGGGACAACTACCAGTGTAAGCACTACAAAAATAGGCTTACCCCTGGAGATAGTTGGGTTGAGCTAGGCAAGTTGGTTTACTACACCTACACCAAGGAATACACGTACCCTCGAAAGTATTTTTTCATCGCGCCACAAGGAGCCGGGACCACGCTGTCAAATCTGTTGCGGAAGCCTGACAAACTCAAGGCGCAGTTGATTGACAACTGGGATAAGCATTGCAAGCAAGGCATTACATCGACTAACGAAGTTGCGCTCGACGCTGCACTTCGCACGTACCTAGATGTACTGGATTTTTCGATTTTCGAGGCAGTGCCATCATTGAAAATCATTGACCAGCACGCCAAGACGCGATGGTATGCCACAAGATTTGGTGGTGGTCTTCCAATCCGGCCAAAGGTTGCTCCACCCCCCGTAGAGATCGCCGCCCACGAGATGATCTATGTGCGAAGTTTGTTGGATGCCTATGGCGACCATCTGAAGTGCGCAATTCCGGCGGTGGATAACCTGGGCGCTCACGACGATGTAAGGGAGCACTTCAATGACGCGCGGCTGGAATTCTACAGCGCTGAAGCCCTACGGACATTTTCTCGCGACACCTTGCCTCCTGGCACATTCGAGGAACTGCAAGACGAACTGCATGGCGGCATCAAGGATGAAATCCGAGGAGACTATCCAGATGGTTATAGGCGCGTGCTCTCTGTGGTCAAGACTGCCAAGCTACTCCCCATTACCGACCACGCACTCAAGGAACGCTTGTCGCTCCGCGACAAGGGTGGGATTTGTCACCAGCTCGCTAATAATGGAAAGGTCAAGTGGGTAAAATGACTGAATCTGTCGAGGTCAAGGTGTTACCACCGTTCAACGGACCGATTGAGATTGGGCTTCGAGCTTTGATACTCCTGAGTGAGGCCTTCCCATCGGCGTATTCGCTTCAGCGGATGGTGGTTTCGGATTATTTGCTAGTTCACTCCGATGACTTACCCGGTGGTCCGCCAGGGTTGCACCCTAAAACGCCGCATCGTGGAGGTGAGTTATTGGTGCGCCGCGCTGTTCTTGAACAAGGTTTGATGCTGTATCAAAGCCGGGGCCTGTTAGAGCGCCATTACACCAAGTCGGGAGTGATGTTTGCAGCGACAGAGAGAACGGCAGCTTTTTTAGACGCACTGTCCTCTGACTATTCCACACAGTTGAGAGAGCGTGCGGCATGGCTCGTGTCGTTTTTTGAGGAGATGTCTGACAGTGAGTTCATGAAGATAGCCAACTCCCAAGTCGGCGAGTGGGGTGCAGAATTCACCATGGAATCAGTGCTGAAAGTGGAGGATGCTGAATGGTTATAGCAGGATTTCAACTTCGAGGTTTGACATTGCTCGGAGGTGGGGTTCCGAACGCCGAGGTGCGATTCAGGGAAGGATTGAATGTCGTATCTGGCCCTTCAGATACAGGGAAGACCTTCATCGTGCAGTGCATTGACTACATGCTTGGCGGAAAGGAAGTCCCCAAACCCATTCCGGAGTCGGAGAGGTATGAGACCGTCCGCCTTGCACTGAATTATTCTGAGAATGGCAATGAGATAGTGTTGGAGAGGTCGATTCGAGGCGGCAACTTCACACTCATCAGCGCAGGAAAGGCGGACAAAAACCTATCCGCAAAACACAACGCAGACAACAAGGACTCGGTATCGCAGTACTTGCTCGGCCTGTCCGGCTTGACTGGAAAGAAGGTTCGTAAAAACAAACTCGGCGAGACCCGTGAGGTCAGCTTTCGGGATCTGGCGCGACTGATATTGGTTGACGAAGAAACTGTCATCAGCGAGACCTCCCCAATTCTTACTGGGCATTACACCACCGCCACAGCAGAAAGCGCCGTCTTCCGGTTACTGTTGACGGGGGTTGATGACGGCTCGGTGATTTTCAGTGAGGACCCAAAGGTTTCAAAAGGCAGGCAGGCAGGCAAGATCGAGATGTTGGACTTGCTTCTGAAACAAACCAATGGGCGCGTGGCCGAGATGCAGTTATCCGGCGATGTGCAGACCTGGCAAGACAAGCTGACCCAGGTTGAAACTCTGTATGAGGCGGCACAGAAGGAGCTTGCCGTTGAGCAGCAGAATGCTGCATTGCTGGAGGGTAAGCGCCGAGAAGAGTTGAACGGTTTACGCCAACTTGAGTCGCGGTCAGGTGTCTTGCGTGAGTTGCAACGCAGGTTTGCGTTACTTGAGCAGCAGTATCTATCGGACCGTCGTCGGCTTGAAAGTATTGCGGAAGCGGGCTCTCGCTTGAGCCAAATGAACGAGGAACGCTGTCCTGTGTGCGGTGCAACAGCCGAACATCAGGAGCACGAGCATCAAAAGGCTGAAGCGACCCCAGAGGATGTGGCGCAGTCTTGCCTTGCCGAAGCAGCCAAGATCAGGGCTCTGATTTTAGACTTGCATTTGACCAGGACAGACAACGACAAGGAGATCGTACGGCTACACGATCTATGTGAGCAGGCGAAGGGGCGTGTCCGCGCGGTTGCAGTAGACCTCACGGACTTGTTGAAACCTCGCGTTGAGGTTGCATTACTCCGATTGCACGAAAGCCAAGCGACTAGGGACACCTACCGTCGTGCAGTTGAACTCAATGCGCGCGTGAACGAATTACAAGGACTGATGACTGAGATTAGGGGCCAGATGCCCGAAAAAGGGCAGGAGCTTGAGTCAGCGCGCGTCCGTGCCGACGAAGCTGAGGTTTTCAGTAAGGAAGTTGAGTCTTTGCTGCGCACTTGGCATTTCCCTGGGCTAGATCGAGTAACCTTCAGCGAGAATGATCAAGATGTCGTGATCTCAGGGCGGGCTCGAGCGAGCCACGGAAAAGGGGTTCGGGCAATTGCTCATTCGGCTTTCAACTTGGCGCTATTGAAATACTGTCGCAATCGTGAAATGCCACATCCCGGATTCGTGCTGATTGATTCTCCGCTCGTGGTCTACCGCGAACCTGATGCTGACGAAGCTGGTTTTTCACATGATGTGAAAGACAAATTTTATAAGTCCATTTCGGATGAATTTAAAACCGCCCAAGTCATCATTTTCGAGAATGACGATCCTCCATTGAATATGGAGAATAAAGCCAATTTTATCCGTTTTACTGGCACAAATAATGGCCGGTACGGATTCATCCCTGTTCCAATTAAGGCCGATGAGAGTTGATGGATGCAGAATCCTAATCAGTTTCTAATCTACCAAAGCGAAGACGGCTCCACCCGCATTGACGTGACGCTGGAGGCGGAAACGCTGTGGCTCAATCAGAAGCAGTTGACCGAGCTATTCGGCAAGGCCAAGGGCACCATCAGCGAGCACATCAGGCACATTTTTGAGGATGGGGAGTTGACGCCGGCGGCAACTGTTCGGTTATTCCGAACAGTTCAAATCGAGGGGGGGCGTGAAGTGGCCCGCGAGGTGGAACACTACAATCTCGACATGATCCTCGCCCTCGGCTTTCGCGTGCGCAGCCCGGTAGGCGTGCGTTTTCGCCAGTGGGCCAACGATAAACTCAAGGAGTATATCATCAAGGGTTTCGTGCTGGACGACGCGCGTCTGAAGAACCCCGGTAAGGGCCGGGACTATTTCGACGAGCTGACCCGCCGTCTGCAAGACATCCGCACCAGTGAGCGGCGCTTTTATTCAGAAAATCACCGACATTTACGCCACCAGCGTGGATTACGACGCGCGCCATCCGCTCACTCAGCAGTTTTTCGCCACGGTGCAAAACAAGGTGCATTACGCCATCCACGGCCAGACCGCCGCCGAGTTGATCACCAGCCGCGCGGATAGCCGATTGCCGAACATGGGCCTGACGACTTGGGAAGGCGCACGTATCCGCCCCGGGTTTGGCGGCACGATGATAAGTCCATGGATTTTTGTGATGCAACTTACTGGTTTAGATGGTGCCCAGGGACGGAATCGAACCGCCGACACGAGGATTTTCAGTCCTCTGCTCTACCGACTGAGCTACCTGGGCCAAGAGGCCGTATTTAAGCGGGGCCTTGATCAGAAGTCAAGGCCAACGCGCGCGTATAAAGAAAACGATGGGCCATGCCGCTCTGATTCGCGGCGATACGCACGGCCTGGGCCAGCGGTAATTCAGCCAGCAGCGGGCTGAGCAACTGATCGGCATCGGTTTCTTCCTGAGTCTGCTCCGGCGCTCCCGCCACCACCAGCGTCATCTCGCCGCGTACCTTGTCAGGATGCGTCTGCAGCAGCGCTACCAGCCCACCCAGACTGTCCCGCAGACACTCCTCATACATTTTGGTCAATTCCCGGCACAGCGCCGCCCCGCGATCCGCGCCCCATAATTCAGCCATATCCGCCAAGGTCCCACTAATTCGATGCGGCGCCTCATAAAAAATCATGCTGCGCGGCTCCAGTTGCAGGGCCTGTAACCGCGCCCGCCGCGCGCCCCCTTTGGCTGGCAGAAAGCCCTCGAAACTAAAGCGATCACTGGGCAGACCGGACAGTGCCAACGCGGCCAACGCGGCATTGGGGCCGGGAATAATGGTCACGGGCAACCGCTGCTCCCGGAGCAGGGCCAGCAACGGAAACCCCGGGTCGGAAATCAGCGGCATTCCCGCATCTGACAACAGGGCGATATGCTCTCCGGCGGCGATACGCTGGGCGATCTGCGGAGCCAAAGCCCTCTCGTTATGCTCATGCAGCGCCAGCGTTTTGGGCTGCACACCCAGATGTTGAAAGAGCCGCTGGGCGTGGCGGCGATCCTCCACCAGAATCAGGGGAGCGGTGCTGATGGCCCGCTGCGCGCGCGGGGAGAGATCGTCGAGGTTGCCGATGGGCGTAGCGATGATCGTCAGTTGCCCGGCACCGCTCTCCGCGGGTTCGGCATGGCCATTCATCACCATACCCCCGGCTGAGGTTGTGTTTCGGTCATTGAACACTTGCGTCTTTCTCCATACACTCTGCTCATGATGCCCCCCGCAGCCCTAAAAACCTCTTTGCGCTTGCTGATGACTCTGGCCCTGGCCACTGGCCTGAGCGCTTGTGCGAGTATGCCACAGAAGACGCCACCACCGTCGAATCCAGCGCCAACGTCGGTCGAAACACCAACCAGCACCCCTGAAACACTGACGGCGCAGCGCGCCGGCCGGCTCGCGGCCACGGGGCACAATCTGGAGGCGGCCAAGGATTACATCCGCGCGGCCGCCGAGGCGCGGGGACAAACTCAAGTCCATTACCTGATGGAAGCCGCACAAGCCTCTTTGAAGGGACACAAGCCGCAGGTTGCCATATTGCTGGCTAACGAAGTGCTGCGTTTGCAGCATGACGACGCCGCGCTACGCAGTGCGGCACTTTGGGTCCGCGCGCAAGGATTCATGGATCAGGGACAGACCCCCAGTGCCAAAGGCAACCTCGAAGAGCTGCTGGCCATCAGCGGCACGCCCCAGGAAGTGCGCGCTCAGGCCATGGGCACCCTGGCCACGCTCTACACCCAGGAAGGTCACGAACTCACCGCACTGAATTTCCTGATCGAAGGGGATAGCCTCCTGAGCGGCAGGGACATCGCCGAAAATCATCGCCGCATTCGTGCCCTCCTTGACTCGCAGCCAACCGCGAAGCTTCAGAATTGGCAGGGACGCAGTGGCAACCCCCTGGTGCAGGAATGGCTCGCCGTCGCCCTGATCACCCGGCAAAACCCCGATCCCCAACAGCGGCAGGCGGCGATCAGTGCCTGGCTGACGGCGCATCCGGGGCACCCTCTCATAAACTTCTCGGACCACAGGTCGGCTATCACCGACACCTCTACGCCCAATCCGGCACTCGGCAGCATATGCGCCTTGTTACCCTCCAGCGGACCCTATGCGCTCCTCTCCCAAGCCATCACCGCCGGAATGAAAACGGCAGCGCAATTACAATCTGGTCCTGCCGTGCGTGCCCTGCGGACCACCGGCAACCCCAGTTACACCGCCGTACTTTTTAAACGTGGGATAAAGGAGGGGTGCAGAGCCTTTGTCGGCCCCTGGCTGCCACAAGATATCAACGCCGTCGCCGCCGTCAGGAAACCTTCCGATCCGCCCATCATCGCTCTCGGAGTGGTGCCTGGTGTGCAGCAGTCGGGGCTCTACACCCTGAGTCTGAGCCGTGACGTCGCCGCGCAACAAATTGCCGTCCAGAGCTATGGGGCGGGTTATCGTCGTGCCTACGTGCTTTATCCGCAGAACTCCAGTGGCGCCGCCATTCAGGCAGACTTTATCGCGACCTGGAAGAAGCTTGGGGGGGAGGTCGGTGGTGTCGCCACCTACCTGCCGGGACACACATTCACCGATGAAGCGCAACGACTCCTGAACGGGTCACAAGGACAAGACAGCTTTGTTTTTTTGGTCACCAATGCGAAAAACGCCAACGCCGCCGTTTCCTCCATCCGGTTGGTCAATAAGCGCGTGCCGATTTTCAGTCCGGCGCTGCTGCACGGCGCCGCCTTACCCAGTGACACGCGAGGGCTCTCCGGCATTGAGTCCGTTGATATGCCCTGGATCATCAACTCTGGGCAAAGCTGGCCGCAAGCGGTGCGGCTGCTACGCACCACCCTGCCAAACGCCAGCGATGCCCAGTGGCGTATGGCAGCCTTCGGACTCGATACCTACCGGATGGCGGAGCGTGTTCTGGATAAAGATATGACGAGCAGCTTGGCTGGCGCCACCGGCATCCTCCATTTTGTCACCCACAACCAGATCATACGTGACATGGAATGGATGGAAGTGGAGAATGGCCGAATCGTACCTTTGCCGGGAGTGCCCAAGCCGGGTACCTGAATCATGCCATCACCACGCCAGAATTTAGGTCAGCAGGGTGAAGACAGCGCCGTCGCCCTACTCGCCGGGCACGGGCTACATCCCCTGACACGCAACTATCGCTGCCGGATGGGCGAAATTGACATCATCACCCTTGATGGCGAAACCCTGGTCTTCGTGGAGGTGCGCCAGCGCGCCCATGATCGGCAGGGGGGTGCAGCGGCCAGCATCACGTGGCGCAAGCAAAAGCGACTGATCCGCGCCGCTGAATATTTCCTGTTGCATAACCCACAGCACGGGTTACGTCCCTGCCGTTTTGATGTCGTCGCCCTTGACGGTGATGCCTCGGCAGACTGGATTCGTGATGCCTTTAGAGTACCCAGCCCATGACCACCAATGACTGGATGGATGCCGCCTTGCGCGCCAGCATCCTCTGCAAGGAGAAATCGGCGGCGGCGCTGGCGGCGCCCTTCGCGCAAGCCAGCCAACGTTTGATTGCCACCTTGCAAGCCAACGGGCAAGTGCTCAGCTGCGGCAACGGTGGTTCTTCGGGCGATGCCCAGCACCTGGCTTCGGAACTGATCAACCGTTTCGAGACGACGCGCCGCGCTCTGCCCGCCATCGCCCTCAGTACCGACAGCAGCGTGCTTACGGCCATCGCCAATGATGCCTGCTACGAACAGGTTTTTGCCCGCCAAATTGAGGCGTTGGGTCGTCCCGGCGACTGTCTGGTCGCATTCAGCACCTCGGGCAACTCCGCCAATGTGCTCGCCGCGGTTCTTACCGCCCAGCAGCGCGGCATGTGGGTGCTGGCCCTTACGGGCAAGGAAGGCGGACAGCTCGCGTCGCTCCTGCGCCCTGCGGATATTGAATTGCGTGTGCCGGAACAAAATACCGCGCGTATTCAAGAAGTCCACCTCGTCCTCATCCACGCCCTCTGCAACGGTGTGGATGCCAGCTTTGCGGACCACGCCGTTGTTTCCACGCCTTACACCGGTCAGGTGTTTCGTGACGCGGAAAGGTTGGAGGCAGCTTGCGCCTTCCGGCGACCGCTGGTTTTCACCAACGGTGTTTTTGATGTGCTGCACCGGGGTCATGTGCAGTATCTCGCCGAAGCCCGCGCCGAGGGTGCCTGTCTGGTGGTCGGCGTCAACAGCGACGCTTCGGTGCGCCGCCTCGGCAAAGGTGCGGATCGCCCGATTAATAGCGAAGACGATCGCATGGCGGTGCTCGCCGGATTACGGGCAGTGGATTTTGTCACGCTGTTTGACGAGGATACTCCACTGCAACTTATCCAGCATCTCCAACCCGACGTGCTGATTAAAGGTGGCGACTGGCCAACAGAACGTATTGTCGGTGCCGATTGGGTACAGGCCAGGGGCGGCCGCGTGCTCAGCATTCCCTTCCGTCATGAGCGGAGCACCACCACCCTCTTGCAGAAAATCCGGGAGAGCCAGCCATGAACGTCAGCACCATCACCCTCGCCCTGCGCGCCGCCCTCGATACGGAGCGGGTGCGCGACGATGCCGATACCATCTCCATTTACAGCCGCGACGAGACGCCGGGGAGTTGTGCGCCGGTGATGGTGCTCTTCCCCCACAGCCACGAAGAGGTGCAGGCGATCGTCAGTATTGCCCGACGCCATCGTCTGCCCCTTGTCCCGCGTGGAGCAGGTTCCGGGAATGTCGGCGGGGCTCAACCGGTGCCCGGCAGCGCTGTCATCAGCTTCGAGTGTATGCAGAAAATCAGCGATTACAGTGTGGTCGACCGCACTATCACCGTCGAAGCTGGATGCATCACGGCCGCGATCAGTGCCTATGTACAGGCCGACGGACTATTCTACCCCCCCGATCCCGGCAGCAGCTCCTACTGCCGCATCGGCGGCAACCTGGCGATGAACGCCGCTGGTCCCCACGCCGTAAAATATGGAGTCACTCGCGATTATGTACTAGGCCTGCGCGCTGTCACCGGCACTGGCGAGACGCTGTCTTGCGGGGTCCACACCAGCAAGGGCGTGGTCGGCTATGACCTGACCCGCCTGCTGGTGGGCAGCGAAGGCACCCTCGCCCTCATCACCGAGGCCACCTTGCGCCTGCTGCCTCGGCCTGCCGCCAACGCCACCCTGCGCGCCGCCTATGGCAACACGGTAAGTGCCTGTGCGGCGGTACAGCGGGTCATGGCGCAGCGCCATATCCCCAGCGCGATCGAACTCATGGACCCCCATGCCCTGGCTGCCGTGCGCGCCATGGGCGCGGCCAGCGACCTGCCCGCAGGCAGCAACGCCCTGCTGATGGTCGAAGTGGATGGCGAGGTGGTCACCATCTCCGAGCAAATGCAGGCGATCCGTGCGGCACTGGCTGGGGAAGGAAATCTGGAGATTCTGGAAGCAACTGACGCCGCCGCCATTGCCGATCTATGGGCGGCACGTAAGTCCCTGTCTCCCGCCACCAAGGCCATGGCACCACTCAAGATCAATGAGGATGTGGTCGTGCCGGTCAGCCGTCTGTGCGAATTGCTGGTGACCATCGAAGAGATTGCCGCAGACCAGTCCTTGCAGATCGTCAGCTTCGGACATGCCGGGAACGGCAACCTGCATGTCAACTTTCTGGTCCACCCCCAGGATAAAGACGAGATGCGCCGCGCTCAGCACGGTTTGCAAAAACTCTTCCAGACCGTACTGGTGCTTGGTGGAACGCTCTCTGGCGAACACGGCATCGGCAGCAGCAAGCGTGCCTATGTCCCGCTGGAACTCAGCCCGGAAAACCTCAGCATCCAGCGCGCCATAAAACAAGTCTTTGATCCGGATTATATTCTCAATCCGGGCAAACTGCTCCCCAAGGCCTGAATCATGAATAGCATCCTCCACGCCATCCAGCCGGTACGTCATATTTCCCTCAAAAGCTGGCGCGAAGATTTTGAGATGGACCTGGTAGAAAACACGCCCGCCCACCGCTTGCTTCGCGATGGAGACACCTGGGTGATACTCTTCCGCTCCGGCGTCCTCTGCTTTTTCGGCGCGGGACCGGCTCTGCAGGCAAAAGTCATCGCTACCGTGCAGGCACAGTTCACCCCCATCGCCGACCCCAAGGTTGAAGAGCTGGCGGTTCGGGTCGGCGAGCGCGATGGCGTGGGTCGCGACGGCGTCATCCTCAAAAATCTCGACGAAGAACGGATCCTCCTCGTAGCCCTGCGCCTGGCCCAGAGCCTTGCCCTGGAACTTCATGAGGAAGCCGTTGAAAACCTGCTGGAAACCACTCTGAACCTGCTCTCGGAGGTGACTCGTACCGGACGCTTACCGGGACGGCGCGACAGACATTTGCGCTTTCTCGCCTCGACCTCCGCCACCCGCACCGAAATCCTCTCCCGTCTGGCGGTGCTGGACAATCCCGACATTGTCTGGGAGACACCGGGCCTGGAACTACTCTCCCGTGAACTCTCCGCCGATCTGGAACTTACCAGCCGCTTTCGCGCCCTCGACGAAAAACTCGACGCGATTCATGAGGGGCTGGAAGTCATGATCGTCGCCAGCCGCCATCATCGGGAGACCATTCTGGAGTGGATCATTATCATTTTAATCTCGGTGGAAGCACTGATTATGCTGATTGGCAAGTAAGGTGAGCGAATCATCATCGATCTTAGAGGCGGTCTCCGCAGTGGACGACGCTGGCGAAGCAGAACCACCCTACAATGAATACGACGCCTTCATTCCGCACAACACCCGCATCGCCCACAGCTATGATCCCGCCCGCCTGCTCCTGGTCGGACCCGCCTGGGTGGG
>NZ_JAAZTY010000087.1 GCF_018854775.1 Acidithiobacillus ferriphilus
GGTGCGCTACGGACTGCGCAGCGCCGATGATCCACATATCGTGGCGTCGGTCAAAGTCATGGACGGCGTGCTCAAGACCGATACCCCAAGCGGCCCGGTCTGGCACCGCTACAACGGGGATGGTTACGGCGAGCACGCCGATGGCAGCCCATTCGATGGCACTGGCATCGGCCGTGGTTGGCCCTTGCTGGTAGGTGAACGGGGTCATTACGCCCTCGCCGCCGGGGAAGATGCCTTGCCCTACATCAACGCCATGGTGGCCATGACCGGTAAAGGTGGCTTGCTCCCGGAACAAGTCTGGGATGCGGCACCCATACCCGAAAAGGGCTTGTTTCCCGGCCACCCCAGCGGCTCGGCCATGCCTTTGGTCTGGGCCCATGGCGAGTTCGTCAAACTCTGCCATAGCGCTGTGCGGGGTACGCCGATAGATCGTCCGGCGAATACCTGGAAGCGCTATCAGGGTAAGGTTCCGAAAATTGACTATCGGCTCTGGCGCCTGCGCCAGCGGCCGCGTCAACTGCTCGCCGGACAAGAACTGCGGGTGTTATTGCAGGCGCCCTTCACCCTGCATTGGGGCATCAATGGCTGGCAATCGGTGCAGGACACCGACTCGGAAGACTGGGGCCTCGGCCATGTCGTCCTCTTGCCGGTGCAAAAATTATCGGTCGGAAACAGCGTGCAGTTCGCCATCCAGAAGCAAGACGGGAAGGCTATGGCGCCGCCTCCGGCACAGCGTTCAGACTCTCCACGTAATCCCTCATCACCTGGTCTGCCACTGTCGTGCGCAATGCCACAAGAAGTATAACCAGACTAAATGCAGCAAGTACCGCCATATCCCAGAAAAAAGGTAAAAGGCCTCTGCCACCAAGATTTTGCGGACCAAGGTAGCTACAGATCCACAAACCCGCAAAATAGGGTAACACCCACCACGCATAGCGCCATCCCAGGCTTTGGGCTCGGCGCTCTTTGGCGAGGACGTAATGGTAAACCAAAAAAACCACCATCAAGATGGTCAGCGCGCTGAAGGTGAAACTCAGGGTGTCGAGCCCGGCCCAGAAGATAATCCAATTGGCCACCACAAAAGCTGCCGGGGCGAGAATTTCCGCACCGCGAAGACGAAAAGGGCGCACGGCATCAGGCATGGCGCGACGCAACTGCAAGAGTACGATCGGTCCCAGACTATAAGAAAGCACGGTCACCGAAGAAATGTATCCCACCAGCTTTTGCCAGGAAGGAAAGGGGAAGAAAAAGAGCGCACCAACCGCATATACTGTCAACAGAGCGATCCAGGGCACACCACGATCGTTAATCCGCGCCAGCCCTCGCGGCGCACTGCCCATTTCTCCTACCGCCATGGTAATACGCGCCGATGAAGTGGTGTAAATGAAGGCGGTACCCGCTGGCGACACCAGGGCATCCACATAGAGGATGACACCCCACCAGGCGGCGCCTACGGCTGCGGCCAATGCCGCAAAGGGTCCAGTAAGCCCGGCGAAAGCCAGGTGCGACCATCCCCCATGCGCCAGATCAGCAGGGTTCACCGCCATCAGAAACGCAAACTGCAAGCCCTCATACAGCATGGTGCCAATCAGCACCGAACCGATAACCGCTATGGGAATACTGCGCCCGGGATTCCGGCTCTCCCCCGCCAGATCGATCGCCTGCCGGAATCCGAAAAAAGAAAAGATAATCCCAGCACTGGCCACGGCAGTGAACATGCCCTCCAGGCTCCCCTGGGAATGATGCAATTGCAGGTTCTCGGGATGCCAAGAAAAACTCAACAAGACGCAGACAGTGGCAGCCGGGATAATCAGCTTCCACCAGGTCGCGGCACTATTAAGCAACAGCACCCAGCGAATCACCAGAAAATTGAGAAAGACAAAAACACCCAGCAGCAAAATGGCGACGACAAAACCCCGGTCGCTGAGCACGCCCGCTTCACCGGCGAGAAAACCCGGCAGATAATTATTTGCGTAAGTGATCACCGCCGTCACTTCGACCGGCGCGATGGAGACGTAGGAAAAAAACAGAATCCAACTCCAGATGCGGCCTAACAACGGCCCATTGCCCAGATGACTGATATGGACAACAGAACCACTGCGCGGAATCATTGGCCCCAATTCGGCGTACACCAGCGCCAACAATAAGATAGCCGTCGCCCCCACCGCCCAGGACCCCAGGCTCAAGGGCCCCGCCTGCTGCGCCGCATGCAGTGGCCCAAACAACCAGCCGGAACCCACTATGGCCCCCAGGCTCGCATAAAGTAGCCCGATCGTCCCCCCTTCCCGCCGCAAATGGCCTGCCGCCATGCCAGAGCTCCCTTTTGAATAGTCTGTGTAAATACCGGTTCTCAGAGGGAGTGTAATGCAATCCTGCAAATCGCCCAATGGCACCACATTTGTTGTGTCGGCCTGCCCATGGTACAACTAAAACATATTGAACCAATAAACGCTGCTTACCTGGCAAAGGAGAAACGGAGATTGGCAGTTCGCAAAAAAAAGCAAGCCAAATCCGGGCGTGGTCGGTGGGTGGGCTTCGGCATCCTGGCGGTCTTGCTCGCCGCCGTCGCCGTGGGTATTGCCCTTAATCTGCCGGTTCATCTGCGCAGAATCAGCCCGCCAGCTGTGACACCGAACCCGGCAGCACCAACGCCTACCCGACGCAACATCGACCTTGGGTCTTATGGCGTCACCGTCACAGACCATGCAGGAAAAATCAAAGCCCTCACTATTCACCCAGTGGCTATCATGCAGGGCAATGGTCCCTGGCAGAACCTTCACCCTTTACAGCGCCAGCTTGACGCACGTATCGCCAACCCCTTCATGGCCTTTCCGGATTTGGCCAGGGTCACCACTTCCACCACCGCCCAATCCGCACTGGAGCAACAAATTCTGCAAAACATTGCACCGCTGCTGAAGAGCGCGGAACCAGGCTGGAAAATCATCGGAATACAGTTACGCCCGGCGCTGCAATCTCCACCCCCTGGAGATGCGTGACAAGAAAAAAGGTTTGAAATGAAATATCTGGGCCGCCTGAATCCCCATGATCCGCTTTACACATATCTGCAAGAGCAAATATATCCACAGCTACTCACAGAAGAACGCGCCCATCAGTTTCGGGTATTTCAGCTTCCGGCATCCAATGAGGTTTTTCTCTACGAGGAAACCCATTCACAGCGGAAAGTCATCGGTAAGTTTTTCAACCGAATCGGGAAAGATCCACAACAGGCCTGGGAGCTGGCTCATAACGAATGGCAGCATATGCATACGTTGCGCGACTTGGGTCTCAAAATCGAGCGGCTGTATATTCCGCAACCCCTGGGGATTTCACAGGCTATGAACAGCGTCCTCATCGAGGAATACTGTCCTGGGCAATCGCTCTCCAGCGTCATTGAAGAAAGCATTGAACGCAACGACGCAAAGTTATTATATGCACGACTGACGGATCTTGCCTATTTCCTTGCCAAATTACATAACTGGACTGCGCGCTCTGAAACAGTGCGTTTTGATGCTCATTTTGCTTATTTCGACAAGATCATGGGACGCTTGCAAAGACGCCACCGGATAGCTGCCCGTCAGACCGACGAACTTTATCATTGCCGGGAGCGCTGGCAGCAGATGGGCAGTATGTGGGCAGATCGGCAAGTCCTGATCCATGGCGATGCCACGCCCTCCAATTTTCTCTTCGCCCCGCACCGGCGCACCATCGCCATTGATCTTGAACGTATGCAGTTTGCCGATCGCGCGTATGACCTCGGCATGATTGCCGGGGAAATAAAACATCATTTCATGCGCACCACCCATCATGGAGAACATGCCGAACCATTTATCGGTCATTTTCTCTGGGAATACAGCACCCACTTTCCGGATCGCCATGCGGCTTTTGCATCGATTACTGAGCGAACACCTTTTTATATGGGCATGACCCTGTTACGCATCGCCCGTAATTCCTGGCTTGACTGGCGCTACAGCCAAGTCCTGGTCCACGAAGCCGTTCACATTTTGCGGAGGTAACGCCATGTCCATACGCGCCGTCTGTTTAGATCTTTATGGCACCATGATCAACATTGAAACCAATGAGGAAATGGAAGAGGTTTATCGCGGCATTTCCCATTACCTCACGTATCACCGGGTCTTTATGAATCGGCGAGAGGTTCGGGAACGCTACTTCGCCATCATGAAGGAGAAAAAACGCCAATCCACTGAACGATATCCGGAAATAGACGTCGAGGCGATCTGGCACACCTTGCTCATCCAGGAGAACAGCAAACCTGTCAAGGGTCGGGAAAGGCTGGCGAAAGAGTTGGCACGCCTGCACCGTGGCCTCTCCCGTACCCGCTTGGAGCGTTACGATGGCATCAAGCGCACACTGAAAAGTCTGCAGGAAACCTACCGGCTGGCCACCATTTCTGACGCGCAACGCTGCTTCGCCCTCCCCGAAATGCGCGCGATGGGTATTAAGAAATATTTTGATATACGGATTATTTCCGGTGACTATGGTTATCGCAAACCAGACTCCCGATTATTCACCATGGCCGCAGAGCAATTGGAAGTGGCTCCCCATGAAGCCATTTATGTCGGCAATGACATGTATCGGGATATTTACGGCGCCCAGCAGGCGGGGATGAAAACCATCTTTGTGGATTCCAATCAGGGCAGCAAATCCTATAACGATGTGGCGCCCGATTATTATGCGCGGGACTTTTATCAAGTGCTGGATGGCGTCGGGTTTCTCGCACAAAAGCATGCGGATGACGATGACTGATTACCGTTTTATCCGCGCCGCAAAAGCGCGTGGCATCTTCCCTTGAACATGGTCATTTTGACACCTCCAGATCGCCAAATCGGTATCCAATCCCTTTTTCGGTCACCAGATATTGTGGCATTCCGGGGTCATCCTCAATCTTTTCCCGCAATCGTTTGATATATAACCTTACATAGTGGGCCTGATCGCTGCTGTGCTCTCCCCACACTGCACCGAGGATTCGTCGATACGACAATATCCGTCCCTGATTCATCACAAAAAGGTGAAACAGTTGATATTCCTTGGGCGTCATTGGAACGGGCACCCCGCCCTTGCGCACTGTATGGGTGAGATCATCCAGTTCCAAAACGCCAATGACCCAATGGGAAGATTCCGCGGATGAACCTGCCGGACGCCGCCGCAAATGTGCACGCAAGCGTGCGAATAATTCGCCAATGGTAAACGGCTTGGTCAGATAGTCGTCGGCACCACCGTCGAGGGCCAGCACCTTGTCAGCCTCGCTGCCGCGCGCCGAGATGACGATGATCAACGCCTGTTCCCCTCCATGATCGCGTAATCGATGAATCAATCCCTGTCCATCCCCATCCGGCAAAGCAAGGTCCAGCAGAATCAGGGCAAACGGCCGACCTTCCTGGACTTGCCGTTTTTCCCAAGCCTTCCAGGCATCTTTCAGCGTGGTTGCCCAGTGCAAGCGATACCCCGGTTCGCGGTCCATCGCCGCCTGTAGAAACCCGCCAATACTTGGGTCATCCTCCACCAGCAGGATATCCATATCGCCTTCGTGTATGGTCGTCATGGCTTAGTCTCCGTCAGGTGGCATAGGTGGCTCGGTCTCCCGAGGTACGGAAAAACAAAACACCGCACCACGCACTGCGACCCGGTTACGCACCCAAATGCGTCCCCCATGCAGTTCAATAATCGCAGCGCAAATCGCTAAACCTAGTCCGCTTCCACCCAACCCGACAGGGGGTTTAATCTGGCTGAAACGGGTGAATATTTCCTCTTCGCGACCGGGTGGTACGCCAAAACCGTGATCAATGACGCAAACGATAATCTCGGCATCGTTCGCATAGGCTTCTAATTCGATAGCGCGGTCGCTCGGGCTATATTTACAAGCATTTTCCAAGAGATTAGTGAGCACTTGCACCATGAGTTGCGGATCCACGCGGAACAACGGCAAGTCTTTGGATATCCGCGTCTGAAAAGGACGATCGGTGCATACTGCCTTAACCTGATCGCGCGCGCTGACCAACAGGTCTTCCAGAGGAACCCATTCTTTTTTGATGTTGAGTCGCCCGGACTGCAATGCGGCCATGTGTAGAATGCGGTCCACGGTGTGTTCCATCTTTTGGGTTTGCTCACGGATGTTCTCCAGAAGATCGTGCTCATCGGCAGTCAAACCCTGCGCATTGCGCTGCAGCGTCGTCGCCGTACCCAGCACGCCGGCCAAAGGCGTCCGAAGGTCATGGGAAACGGCGCCTAAAAGTGCATTTTGCAATTGTTCGACCCGCAAACGGACATCCGCTTCAGTACGTTGCAGAGAGGCTTGCGCCGAATCCAGCGCCACCGCGATGAGTCGCGCCACCGTTTCGAGAAAGCGCAACCAGTCTGCAGGAGCCCGACGCAGGTCGAGATCCGACAGCATCATGACCCCCAGCGCACGCTCGCCGGACAGCATGGGCATAAACAGTGCCGGAATATCCGCCAACGTGTCGGTGCTCATCCCGGCATTTTTTTTATTCAGAAAGCTCCACCGGGCAGCGGCCCGCAGGTTGCGTTGTGGGGCTTCCAGTTCGGTGGACGCTGGAAACATCTGCAAAGGACTCCCCGCGTTGTCCGCCAGTGGTAACCAGAATGCGACCGAAATACCCAGAGTCTGGTGCAATTTCTCGATGCTGGCGTTGAGAATCCCTTCGACACCACGGGCACTGCTGAGCGCCTGAACCAATTGATAGAGATTGCGGGCGCGTCGCTCGCGGATCCGGGCCATGAGCTCCTGTTCGCGGGATCGCGCCACCAGTTGACTGATGAGCAGGATCAGAGAGAGGATCAGCGCGAAGTAAGCAAGCGAGCCCACCGTGGTTGGCAAACCGCGATCCAATCCAAACGAGTAGTAACTGACCACGGCGGCAATGAATGTGATGAGGGAGGGCCAGCGGCCGTACATCAGGGCGGTACCCACCGCGCCCAGCATGTAGAGCATGAAGATCCCGGCAAAACCCAGGTAAGCCCCCAGAGACCAGGCTAGGCCACTTAAAGCGAGACCAGTTACCCCGCTGATCACAAAGGCGCGATTCCGGGTACGACGTCGCAAGGGCGTGTCCACGATGCCGAGATATTGTTGATTCCGCAGGCGGCGATCTTCGGTAACGGCTTTTTTAACCGGTAACGGGTGAATCACCACATCAATGTCGCGCTCGCTGTTCAATAGATGCGCCGTCAAGGAACCGGGCCACCACCAAAGGAATTTACGCAAACCCTGCGTCTGTCCCAGTACAACCTGGGTGACATCGCGCAGCCGCGCATAAGCCAAAACCTCCGCGCCGATATTTACTCCGGTCAACCGTGCGGTTTCAGCACCCAAGCTTTCCGCAAGATGCAGGTGGTTCCATATCCATGCCTGGGTCTGAGGTTTCTGCAGCAGGCCGTGTGGGGTGTCCACATGAATCACCAGCCAGTCGGCCCGTTGAGCGGTCGCCAGATGATAAGCCGCGCGCACCAGATGCTCATCTTCCGGGCGGCCGCTCACGGCTACCAATAAACGATCCCGGCTACCGCCACGCCGCCCCTCTTCCGGATTCTGTTGATGAAACTGTCGCAACTCCAGATCAACCCGGTCCGCTGCCAGTCGCAGTGCCAATTGCCTCAGGGCGATAAGGTTACCCTTACGAAAAAAATGCGTCATCGCGCGCTGACCGCGTTCGCCCAGGTACACCTTGCCCTCCTTGAGCCGTTGCAAGAGATCCTCGTCACTGATATCTACCAGAATCACCTCATCGGCCTGCTGGATGATCCGATCCGGCAGGGTCTCCTGAACCTGTACCCCGGTAATCTGCCGGACGACTTCGTGAACGCTCTCCAGGTGCTGAACATTCACGGTGGTCGCTACGGAAAGCCCCGCGTCCAGCAGTTCTTCCAAATCCTGCCAGCGCTTCTTGTGGCGGGAGCCGGGAGCGTTGCTGTGGGCCAACTCGTCCAGCAGGAGCAGGCTAGGACGGCGGGCTAGGGCCGCATCCAGGTCAAACTCTTCAAGCACAACATTTTTATATGGAATATACACTCGTGGTAACACTGGCAGGGCATCGGCCAACGCCTGGGTTTCACTGCGCTGATGGGTTTCGACGACGCCCACTAAAACGTCCACCCCCTTGGCCATCTCCTGCTGCCCGTAACGTAGCATGGCGTAGGTCTTCCCGACGCCCGGGGCGGCACCGAAAAAAACCTTGAAGCGTCCACGCTGGCACGTCTGTTCCTCCAGTTGCACCTGTGCCAACAGGGCATCCGGATCAGGTCGTCCGTCTTCGCGATCTTCAGTGGACATCTGTTATTACCAAGTATCGGATACCACCGTCCATAAAACTCCCTCTTTGCCCGCGTTTGAGCATAGGCCAAAGCCCGGCCATTACCAAGCGGGTTAACGCCTTCGTTATCCGTAATGCCTGATATTTACTCATAACTATACATTTTATATATAATTTATAGATGATTTATATGGAATTTATAGATGCAATATTGCTAGGTTTTCATGTGCGCATATTATGATTGTGTGCGAGCTCTGGGCCCGTGTTCACGCAGGAGATTGGCATGGAACTTGTGTACTTATTTATTATTATCGGTTTTTTCCTGACATCCATAGGGCTCGTTGAACTATTGGATCGCCTGAGGAGGATAAAATGAACGCGTTCGTGTGGATAGGCCTCGGATTGGGCATCATGCTCTTCATCTATCTTTTGGTATTTCTGATCAATCCGGAGCGGTTCCTATGATATCCACCATCATACTGACGGCTGCGGTTCTGTCGTTGACCATTCTGCTGGCATTACCTCTAGGTCGCTATATGCATCGCGTTTACTCTGGCGATCGGTTCTGGGCGACACACCTGATGGGTCCCGTGGAGCAGGGACTGTACCGCATCACCGGAGTTTCTGCGAGCGAGGAAATGGGTTGGAAGCGCTACGCCATCGCCCTGTTGATCTTTAACCTGATCGGTGGCGTTTTTCTCTATGCATTGTTGTCGACGCAAGGTGCGCTGCCCCTCGATCCTTTACATTTCGGTGGCGTCCCAAGTGCTTCCGCATTCAATACTGCAGTCAGCTTTACCACCAATACCAATTGGCAGGATTACTCCGGTGGCTCCACGATGAGTTACCTCTCGCAGATGCTGGGCCTGACCGTGCAGAATTTCCTCTCGGCGGCGACGGGAATCACCATCGTCCTGCCCATCATTCGCGCTATCGTCCGCCATAAAACCAAGGATCTCGGAAATTTTTGGGTCGACATGACCCGCACCGTTCTCTACGTGCTGCTTCCCCTCTCTGCGCTCTTTGCATTGATTCTTATGGAACAGGGCGTGGTCCAAACTCTCACCGGCGAGGTGCGGGCAGATCTTGTTGCACCCTTTGTATCCGACGATAAAACCATTCTTCATCAGATAATGCATGTGGGACCAGTGGCCTCGCAAGAAGCCATCATGATGCTCGGCAACAATGGCGGTGGCTTTTTCAACATGAACGATGCCCACCCTTTCGAAAACCCCACCGCTCTTACCAACTTTCTAGAATCCCTGGCCATGATTCTCATCCCCTCCGCACTCGTGTTCATGTTCGGGCATATGGCCAAGGCCAGGCGCACGGCGTGGGCCATCCTGATTTCCATGCTGGTGCTCTTTGTCCCCCTGACCCTCGTAAGTCAGCACTATGAACTGGCTGGGAACCCCGTCCTGACCCAGTTGGGGATCACCCAGGCCAACACCGCGAGCCTTGCCGGTGGTGGCAATATGGAGGGGGTAGAAGACCGTATCGGTGCCGGCGCGACCGCGCTGTTTGCAACGCTGGCTACCGCGACCTCGACGGGAGCCGCTAACGGCGCCTACGACTCCCTCATGCCGTTGTCAGGCGGGGTAAACCTTTTCATGATGCAATTGGGTGAGGTCGTGTTTGGCGGCGTTGGCTCAGGGCTCGCCACTTTTCTCGCCTTCATGATTTTTGCCGTTTTTCTGGGCGGTCTCATGGTGGGACGCACACCGGAGTTTCTCGGCAAGAAGATTGAATCCTTTGAAATAAAAATGGCCTCATTATCCATTCTGGTCATGCCGTTGCTGGTGCTGATCGGCACTGCCCTTGCCGTCACTACGGCAGCGGGGCGGGCAGGTGTATTCAATCCCGGCGCGCACGGTTTCAGCGAGGTGCTCTATGCCGTAACGAGTCCGGCCAACAACAATGGCAGCGCATTCGGCGGTCTGAGCAGCGACACCCGATTCTACAACCTGCTCACCGGCATGTGCATATTGCTGGGCCGGTACTGGACCTATCTGCCGTTGCTGGCACTGGCAGGTGCCCTGGTCGAGAAAAAGAAAATCCCCGCTGGATCGGGAACATTGACGACTTACACGCCTATTTTCATCGGTCTGACGGTTGGCGTCATTCTTCTGGTTGGCGCGCTCAACTTCTTTCCGGCTCTGGCGCTGGGGCCGGTTGCGGAGCAGCTGGCGCCCCTTGGCACCCTGACTCACTGAGGAATCATATCCATGGAATCTACCCACCATAAACATGCGACATCTCCAATCAACTGGAAGGACCAGAGTCGGGATGCGCTGTGGGACAGCTTCAGCATGCTCTCCCCGCGTCGCCAGTGGCGCAATCCGGTGATGTTCGTCGTCTACATCGGCTCCTGGCTGCTGCTGGCCCTCTTTTTTCATGACCTGATCGCACATAACCGGGAAGCGCCTTTTACCGGCATGATCGACCTCTGGCTCTGGCTCACGCTGATTTTTGCCAATTATGCGGAAGCACTGGCCGAGCGCCAGGGCGAGGCTCAGGCCAATAGCCTGCGGCAGAGCCGACAGGAAATTACGGCCAAAAAGCTGCCAAAACCGTTACACGAGGCGAGTTATAAGGAGGTTCCCGGCGCGAGTCTGCGCAACGGTGACTTTGTTCTGATAGAAGCAGGAGACCTCGTGCCCACGGATGGCGAGGCTGTGCTAGGGGTCGCGGCCGTCGATGAAAGCGCCATCACGGGCGAAAGCGCGCCCGTGATCCGCGAAAGCGGTGGTGATCGTAGCGCGGTCACCGGTGGCACCAGGGTAATCTCGGACTGGCTCATCATCCGGGTGACACAGGAGGCCGGTAACACCTTCCTCGACAAAATGATCGCCATGGTGGAGGGCGCGGCGCGGCGCAAAACCCCCAACGAAATCGCCCTGAGCATTCTGCTGGTGGTATTGACGCTGGTCTTTCTGGCAGTCACGGTTACCCTGTATCCCTTTTCCTGGTATAGCGTGCATTATGCCAGCCACTCTGGATCAGTGATCAGCTTGACGGTGCTGGTCGCCTTGCTGGTCTGCCTGATTCCCACCACCATCGGAGCACTGTTACCCGCCATCGGCATCGCCGGCATCGTGCGATTGTTACAATCCAATGTGGTGGCGACTTCCGGGCGCGCCATCGAAGCGGCGGGGGACGTGGATGTGCTGCTCCTCGATAAAACCGGCACCATTACCTACGGCAACCGATCCGCAGCGGCGTTTTACCCCGTTTTTGCGGTCACTCAGGAAACCCTTGCGCAG
>NZ_JAAZTY010000088.1 GCF_018854775.1 Acidithiobacillus ferriphilus
CCAGCGGATGATCCAGCAGATGCAAGAGTCGCTGCACGTCCGCAAGTGGCATGTCCAGCGCCCGGCAGTGGCGAATAAAGGCAAGCCGTTCCAGATGCGCGAGGCCATAAGCGCGATAGCCGTTCGCCCGCCGAACTGGCGCGGGCAAGAGGCCTATCCGTTCATAATAACGGATGGTCTCTGGATCCACGCACGTGGCCTGCCCAAGTTCGCCAATTCGCATATCAGCCCCCCAAAAAGAGCAGTATAAATCCTTGACCATGTAGTGGCTACAAGGTTTTTAATGGCAATTCATTCGGATTTTTGCAGAGAAGGATGGTGTATGGCACACGACTCTCATGACCATGCCGGTCATACCGCTGGTCACCATCATACCCACACGCATAGCCATGCCCACGGTCCGGCAAACTATGGTCGCGCTTTTGCCATCGGAGGGGCGCTCAACCTGAGCTTCATGCTGGCTGAGGTCGTGTTTGGGATGATTGGACATTCCCTGGCTTTACTGGCGGATGCCGGACATAACATGAGTGACATCCTGGGCTTGCTCATGGCTTGGGGCGCCACGGCACTGTCTCGCCGCCAGCCCTCGGCGCGCTTTACCTACGGGCTGCGCAGCTCGTCAATTCTGGTGGCTCTGGCCAATGCCGTATTCCTGTTGGTGGTGACTGGCGGGATCGCCTGGGAAGCGATTCAGCGCATGCTGCATCCCACGCCCGTGGCAAGCGGCATAGTCATTGGCGTCGCAGCCTTCGGAGTGGCGATCAATACCGGAACCGCCCTGCTGTTCATGGCGGGGCGCAAGGGCGATCTGAATATCCGAGCAGCGTTTCTGCACATGGCGGGCGATGCCGCCGTATCGCTCGGGGTGGTCCTGGCGGGGATCGGGATGCTGTTTACCGACTGGTTTTGGCTGGATCCCGCGGTCAGCCTGCTCATCAGCGCGGTGATCGTGATCGCCACCTGGGGCTTGCTGAGGGATTCCCTCAACCTGACCCTGCACGGCGTGCCCGAAGGAATCGAAACCCAGGCGGTACGCGCCTATCTCGCCGCCCTGCCGGATGTGGCGGCGGTACATGACCTGCACATCTGGGCCATGAGCACCACCGAAACGGCGCTGACCGTGCATCTGGTCATGCCCAACGGCCACCCCGGAGACGCGCTCCTGAACCGGATCGGCAATGAATTGCAGAGGCGCTTTCGCATCGACCACCCCACCTTGCAGGTGGAGGCTGGCGATCCGGCCCACCCGTGCGCACTGGCGCCGGATCATCGGGTTTGAGATTTTCCGGAAGGTTTATGCAAGGATCCAGGAATATGGCTTCGAGAAGATTTCTTTTCCACAATATAGATACTCTGAATAGATACGGTCAGAGGTCAGCATCAAAATGTCAGGAAGTTCGCGCATGAGATAAAGTATCTTCGCTAATGGCCTGTATGACAAGGGCATGCTGAACAGTCACAGAATATTTAACGTACGCTACCGCTAGGTACAGCAAACTCAAGGGATACCACAACAAATGGCTAATTGCTGTGAAGACAAACGATGCGAGATAGACGCCATGCGCGAGAGTCACAGGCGTGTGCTGTGGATCGTGTTCACCATCAACGCTGTCATGTTTTTCGTGGAAGGCTCGGCGGGCCTAATCGCCCATTCAATTTCGCTGCTGGCGGACGCGCTGGACATGCTGGGCGATGCCTTGGTGTACGGGTTCAGCCTCTTCGTGTTGGCACGATCGGCGCACTGGCAGGCAGTTGCTGCCCTGGTAAAGGGCGGCTTCATGCTCGCGCTTGGGCTTGGTGTGCTGGGGACGGCGATCTACAAAGTGTTTCACCCCGTCATGCCGGATATCGAAACGATGGGAATCGTCGGCGTGCTGGCACTCCTCGCCAATCTCGTGTGCTTTTTTCTTTTGTACCGATCCCGTGGCTACAACCTAAACATGAGTTCCAGTTGGCTGTGCTCTCGAAATGACTTGATCGCCAACGTCGGTGTTTTACTCGCCGCCAGCAGCATTTACCTGCTTGCCTCGCGCTGGCCTGACATCATCGTCGGAGCCCTTATCTCCGGTGTGTTTCTCCGTTCCGCGCTTAATGTCCTGCAGCAATCCTTGCAAGCACTACGTGCACAGGGAGCGCCTCCCGTGGCAAGAACAGGAAAAGTGCGTCATTGGTGAGATTAACATCTTCCAAGGTGCGGACATGGGACCACAACCTCCCCTGTAGACTAGCCCTTTTTATAGAGTTGAGCCACATGGATTTTGGTCCAGGTCTTTGCTTGTTTCTACAGGCGTAAAATGCACAATGTGACTCTGAACCCGCCTGCATTGCACTATAAGGAAAGCTCCTTCCCTATGGAAATCTGTTCACAGCACATGATCCAGCAATCGCGCCACATGCGGGCTCATCAGTCCACAGGTTCGTGGCGAGCAGTGGCGGTATTACCCTGCCTTTAACC
>NZ_JAAZTY010000089.1 GCF_018854775.1 Acidithiobacillus ferriphilus
TTAGTAGTTCCCGCCACTTGTGGCAAAGTCGCTGATGACTTTCTCGATTTTTGGGATTCCAGGTGAGGCGGATGGTGCCATCTTCGTCCAGCGAAACACGATTAGTGGGATCTGGCAGATCTTCGGTGGTCAGCCACCAGTCCACCGAATGACTGGCCGCCCAAGCCGTGGCGGGGATGGGTAAGTGCGGTTGTTCGGCGTGAAATAGCCCCGGGGTGACCTTTCCCAGGGATTGGATGTGCCCGAGGGGATAAGGATATTCTGGATCTCCAGAATCTTCGTAAAAATCGTTCAAGGCCAAGGTTTTCTGAAATATTGTACGATTTTCCCGGCCAGGTTTGAGGGCCATGCAGGCGCTATTGAGATGACACATGTAATGACGGCCGACTTGATCGCTATGATTGGCCAGACCGGTAGGAAATTGTTCTGAGGCTGACGCGAGAAGGAGCGCGGCACTATTCACGGCCCCTGCGGCCAATACCACCAGTCTGGCACTAAAACACCCCTGATCGGTCTCAACCGTTTCCACCCGCTTACCATCTGCACTGGATATAAGCCGCTGCACCCGGTGTTTGGTCAGTAAACGCACGTTACTGTATTCGAGCGCCGGACGGATACCGCAAACTTCTGCATCGCCCTTGGCATGTAGCATACAAGGGAATCCATCGCAGGTCGGGCAGCGTACACAGGGACTGTGCTCGGGGTCATCGTCCAGTCGATGGATCGCCAAAGGAAGCGGAAATGGATGCAGACCCATCCCTCGAAGTGCCGTATCCACCAGAGCGACATCCTCTTCGTGGGAAAACGGCGGAAACGGATAATCGCCGCGTGGGGGATCGGTCGGGTCCGTCCCTGCCTGACCGTGGGTGAAGTACCAAGCTTCGGCCTGATCGTAAAAGGGTGCGAGATCAGCATAACAGATGGGCCAAGCGCGGGTGTTGCCATCCTTGTGATGACGTATCAGGAAATCGCTTTCGCGCCGACGCAGAACGGCGGCACCATAAAATTTGGTGTTGCCGCCAACATGATAGCCGGTGATCGGCGAGAAGAATTTACCGTGCTGATCCCGCCATTGCTCGTGGGTATGGTAGCGATGTTCGGCAAAAACCGTGCGGGGGTCCCAGTTACCCCATTCTCGGGGGAGATAATCGCCCCGTTCCAGAATCAGAATATTCAAACCCGAATCGGCCAGAGCGCGGGCGATGGTGCCGCCGCCAGCGCCACTGCCGATGATAATGACATCGGCGTCCATGTTCAGCCTCCGTGGCGGAATTCCGGATAAATCAGCATCCCGCCATCCACCGCGAGGGTGGTGCCGGTAATGTAACTGGCCAGATCGCTGGCGAGAAAGGCCACCACATTGCCGATCTCTTCGGGTTTGCCGAGACGGCCCATGGAAATTTTCTCATCCAGGTCTTTGAGGGACTGTGGGTCACTCCAGACCGACTGATTGATGGGAGTCTGGATGGCGCCGGGAGCGATAGCCACCACCCGGATGCCCTTATCCGCCGTTTCCTGGGCGAGGGTCTTGGTGAACATGGATAAGCCTGCCTTGGCACTGGTATAGGCGCTGTAGCCTTCCCAGGGAATGAACTCATGCACAGAGGTGATATTGATGATCACCCCGCGTTTGGCCTTCTCCATGCGCGGAATGGCGGCACGGGCGCAGTAGTAGGGACCCATGAGATCGACGGCGAGGATCTTTTCCCATGCCTGCGGATCATCCTCGCCGACGCTGGCGCGCTGACCATCCATACCGGCATTGTTGACGAGAATGTCCAGGCCGCCGAAGGCGCCTTCCACCGCCTGCAGCAGCTTCTCCACGGCCGCCGGATCCGCCACATCGGCCTGAAAAGCCTGCGCCTTACCGCCCTGCTTCTGGATAGCGGCGACCGCCGTCTCGGCTTCGTCCAGGCCTTTCCGGTAATGCACTGCCACTTGTGCCCCGGCCGCCGCCAGCGTCTCGGCAATGGCGCGCCCGAGGCCACCGCTCCCACCGGTGACCAGCGCCCGCCGGCCCTGCAAGTCCAGATTGATCATGCGTCACCTCCGATGATATCGATATGAAAATCTTCGCCCTGCCAGTCGCCGCTGGCGCGCCAGCGGATGGCGAACTGCACGCTGTCCCCGGCCGATAATTTTTGCACCGGCAAGAGGACGACATGACCGAGGTCCCAGTCTTCCGAGTCGGTGTCCTGCACCGATTGCCAGCCATTGATGCCCCAATGCAGGGTGAAGGGCGCCTGCAATAACACCCGCAGTTCTTGTCCGGCGAGCAGTTGACGCGGCCTCTGGCGCAGGCGCCAGAGCCGATAGTCAATTTTCGGAACCTTACCCTGATAGCGCTTCCAGGTATTCGCCGGACGATCTATCGGCGTACCCCGCACAGCGCTATGGCAGAGTTTGACGAACTCGCCATGGGCCCAGACCAAAGGCATGGCCGAACCGCTGGGGTGGCCGGGAAACAAGCCCTTTTCGGGTATGGGTGCCGCATCCCAGATTTGTTCCGGGAGCAAGCCACCTTTGCCGGTCATGGCCACCATGGCGTTGATGTAGGGCAAGGCATCTTCCCCGGCGGCGAGAGCGTAATGGCCCCGCTCACCTACCAGCAAGGGCCAACCACGGCCGATGCCAGTGCCATCGAATGGGCTGCCATCGGCGTGCTCGCCGTAACCATCCCCGTTGTAGCGGTGCCAGACCGGGCCGCTTGGGGTATCGGTCTTGAGCACGCCGTCCATGACTTTGACCGACGCCACGATATGTGGATCATCGGCGCTGCGCAGTCCGTAGCGCACC
>NZ_JAAZTY010000009.1 GCF_018854775.1 Acidithiobacillus ferriphilus
GATCTGGATCGCCTGATCATGGAGGAAACAGCACTACCGGTCATCGTTGCGGAGGATCCGCTAACCTGCGTGGCGCGGGGCAGCGGCCGGGCGCTCGAAGAGCTGGAACTGCTGGGTGAGGTGTTTGCTGACGATTAAGCTTACGGCCCTTCCTGAGCTACCATGCCTGCATTGTTTTTTCCTCATCGCTACCCGCCGCTCCTTCGCGTAGCGGTGCTTGTTCTGTTGTCCGCATTTGTTTCGGTGCTCAGCAAAAAATATCCCAACATGGAAAGTGTTTCTTTAACCATGGCTTATCCGGTGCAATGGACAAGCATGCAGGAAGCCGGCTTCTGGCGGCAAGCTGACAATTACCTGCAAAGTCGTGCTGCGCTAGAATCCGAAAATATCAGACTACACGCCGAGCTCATTCGTGCCCAGCCCAAACTATTAGAAGCAGATATCCTGCGTAACGAAAACCGTCAACTTCTTGCGCTACTTGACAGCATCCCCCAGCCGCCCGGGAAGGTAACCGTCGCACAGGTTATCGCGCAGAATTTCTCACCTGGGAGCCAATTGTTAACCGTCAACATGGGTGCGCGCGCCGGCGTATTTGTCGGGCAACCCGTTCTTGCCGCAGGGGGAGTAGCTGGCCAGGTAATCCGGGTTTCTCCCATGAGCAGTCAGGTGGCTCTGCTTTCCGACCTGGACAGCAGCATTCCCGTACAGCCCGCTGGCGCGGACACGCCCTTGCTGGTAGACGGCAGGGGGGATATCGATCGCCTTGCAATCCCCTTTCAACCGCGCAACACCACCCTCAAAGTCGGTGACAAGCTCGTCACCTCTGGCTTAGGCGGGCGTTATCCACCGGGATTGAACGTCGGTACGATTTCCGCAGTGATCCATAATGGTGACCAACCCTTTGCACAGATTGCAGTGCAACCAGCTGTTCGCCTGGGACAGTTGAATACGGTACTTATGCTCTGGGACCGTCCATTCCCAAGGCCCGCAACCACGCCATGATCGCCATCGCGCTCATTCTCGGCCTTTTCTTTGCACTTACCGCGGAAATCATTCCCTGCGGCCCGCTTTATGCGTTACTCCATCCCGATTTTGTTGCTCTGCTGCTCATCTATTGGGCGATCAGCAGCAACTCCGAACTGAGCTTCACCATCGTCTGGCTGATTGGTCTGTTTCAGGACATGGTGCTCGGAGATATGCTGGGAGCACAAGCCATCGCCGGGGTTGTTATGATTTATCTGCTCTACACCAGCCTTGGCAGAGTCCGTCGCCTGCCGTCCTGGGAGCAGTTGTTCTTTATATTTCTGTTACTGCTCACGCACCGTTTGCTGGTCTGGTTGTGGCAGGCTTGGGCAGGTTTTATCACATGGCACTTTTCGCTGCTCCTGGGACCCTTGATCGGCGCTCTGCTGTGGCCGCTTTTTACGCTAATCCTCGATTATCTGCGTCACGCATTACGTCCGCGGCATACATGAGCACACTGCAGCCCGCTCAGGAATATCGACCATTCGTTCATCGGCTTCTCGTCGTGGACAGCCAATCCATCCGTAACGCTCTTGCGTTACGGCAAGGGCACCCAGGCAATAATATTGCCTACGCGCCAGCCGATCATCCGCGTATCGCCGACTTCCTTGCCAGGGCGGCAATCGCTACCCATCTCCATATGGTGACAGCGCCGGGGATCAACCCATGAACTGGCACACTCGCCTGCTGCGACCGCTGCGGAAACTGGATCCGGCACTCATGACGGGCATCGTGATACTCATGCTCATCAGCCTCGCGGTACTATATAGCGGCAGCCAGGAAAGCGTCCACGTGGTGCTTGCCCAATTTTTGCGATTCGTTATCGGTATCGTCGTCTTGGTAATCGTCGCCAACACGCCACCTGAACGTATCCGCGCCTGGGCGCCCACCTTGTACGTCATAGGTATCATCCTGCTCGCTATCACCCTCGTGGCGGGCAAAACCAATCTTGGCGCACGCCGCTGGCTGGGAGTCGGGCCGTTGACCTTTCAGCCCTCGGAACTGATGAAGCTCGCCCTGCCCCTGTTCCTCGCCTATTATTATTCTCAACAGGAAAACGTCCGCCACTGGCTTTCTGCTATCGCGGGATTTGTGCTCATTGCCATTCCCTTTTTGCTCATCGCCAAGGAACCAGACCTCGGCACAGCCGCCCAAATTGGCGCTGCCGGGATCTTCATGATGTGGCTGGCGGGAGTACGCCGCCGCTGGTTTATTGGGCTCATCACCCTGGCCGCAATCAGCGGACCGATACTCTGGCATTTTCTGCACGAATACCAAAAAGAGCGCATCCTGACTTTCCTGGATCCCCAACGCGACCCTCTCGGTGCGGGATACCATATCATTCAGAGCATGATCGCCGTAGGTTCTGGTGGATTTTGGGGAAAGGGCTGGTTCAACGGAACTCAGGTCAACCTCGATTTTCTGCCGGAAGCCCAAACCGACTTCGTTTTTGCGGGATTTGCCGAGGAGTTTGGTTTGGTCGGAGTCATTGTCCTCATCTCCACTTACCTGCTCATTGTCTTGCGCGGCCTGGTAATCGCCTATGAGAGCCGGGATTCCTTCGGTCGCCTCATTGCCGGCACCCTGAGCCTGACTTTCTTCCTTTATATTTTCATCAATATGGGTATGACCACAGGGATCCTTCCCGTGGTAGGAGTGCCTCTACCGCTGATAAGCTATGGCGGAACAGCTATGCTGACCTTTATGGTCGGGTTGGGTATCCTGATGTCGGTCCACGCCCATCCGCGCACACATGAATAATGCGATTTCTCCCCAAAAAGCACCCGGTGTCGGACACAGCCTTCCGCTCCCGGGCATGGCTTTCTGCCGGGGCATCGCTATAATTCCAGACCTACCCAAAACCATTCCAAATTCCGATCAGCGCTCACCACTGAGGCCCCTCATGATTGTCCGTACCACCCTGATCACCAGAATGCTCGTCTTGTTCGTCGGCTTGTGTCTCGCACCCTGGGCGTTTGCCGCAACCCCAATGCCCATGCTGCCCACACCACCTGCACCGGCCTTGCCAACCATCGTCAGCTATGTGCTGATGGACTACGATACCGGACAGATCATCGCGGCTAAAAGTGAAAACCTGCACCGCGCACCGGCCAGCCTCACTAAGCTGATGACGGCCTATCTGACCTATCAGGCTATTCAGAGCGGCACCCTGACCCCTCAGGAAAACGTCCCTATCTCCAATACGGCTTGGAAGACAGGGGGCTCCAGCATGTTCGTCCAGCCCAATACACCGGCGAATGTTGATCAATTACTGCATGGATTGCTGATTGATTCAGGGAACGATGCGGCGGTAGCTCTTGCCGAAGCGGTGGGTGGCAGTCAGTCGGGCTTTGTCACGCTGATGAACGATATGGCCCTGCGCCTCAATCTGCACAACACCCATTACAGCAATGTCGATGGCCTGCCAGACAACAATCTCTATACCACCGCGCTGGATGTCGCCAAGCTGTCGCACGCCTTCATTCAACAGTTCCCACAGGTGATCCAGATCACCAGAGAAAAGTCTTATACTTATAATGGTATTACCCAGCGGAGCTGGAACCCCGTACTGTTTCGTGACCCTACGGTGGATGGGCTGAAAACCGGCCTAACCGACGCCTCCGGCTACTGCATTGATGCTACTGCCATGCGGAATGGTCGTCGCCTGATTGCCGTTGTTCTCGGCGGACCGAACTGGGCCGGCAGCACCAATGCCGTCGAAGCCCTGCTGGATTATGGATACCGCTTTTTCGTTGACCATCCGCTTTATACTGCCGGGGAAAAAGTCAGCGAGATCACCCGCAGCGATTTATCGCCCATGCATATCCCCGTAGGTATCGAACAAGCCGTGAACCTTACGGTTCCGAAAGGACATTTTTCCGAAGTACAACGCGTGGTAGAAATTACACCCAATCTCCAGGCTCCGCTAAAGAAAGGTGCGGTCGTCGGGCGACTCGTCTTCCTGCTGGATGGCAAACCACTGAAGTCCGTGCCAGTTGTCGCCCAGACTTCTGTGGAGAAGGCGAGCTGGATAGCGCAGATCTTCCACAAGATCAGCAACGCGCTATAAGCAAAATGCCGAAGCTATGGCAGGTCTTCACCTCAGACAGAGGAAGACTTACCATGACCAGGAGATACCATGGATTGGTCCTGTCCGACAATGACACGAGGGGATTACGAGACGCTATGGAAACCGCAAAAAATCCAGCAGAAGACTTTCCGCACCTGCACCATGTCAAGGCCATTGGTCAGCACGCTGATCTACTCGCGGCGGTGCGTGCGGCGATCGCAGCTCATGCACCGGACTTACCGGACGCGGCCTTCTCCTGCCGACCCAGCAGCCAGGGACAATATCAAGCCGTCACGGTTTCCCTGGAGGTCCACAGCCATGAACACCTAACCAATATTTATAACTCCATCAAAAGGATTGATGGTGTGATCCTTTGCTTATGAATACGCCCATACTCATTCGTTGCTGGCCAGGGTTACTTCCTTACTTCACGGTGCTGGACGCCATGCGCGAATTCACGTCCCAGCGAGATGCCGACACACCAGACCAGATATGGCTTCTCCAGCATCCTCCGGTTTTTACCCTCGGACGCAATGCTGACGCGGCAGACGTCCTTGACCCTGGTCCCATTCCGGTTATTCGCAGTGATCGCGGTGGCAAAGTCACCTACCATGGACCGGGACAATGGGTAGTCTATCTGCTCATTGATCTACCCCGTATGGGAATCAACGTCCGCACCTTAACCACCGCCATGGAACAATCCGTGATTCATCTGCTCCAGCAACGTGGCGTGAGTGCCCATGCGCGTCGCGATGCTCCCGGAGTCTATGTGGGCGATGCCAAAATTGCCTCCTTGGGCCTGCGTATTCAGCGTGGTCGCAGTTACCACGGCCTCAGCCTCAATACCGAGATGGATCTGAGCCCATTCCAGCGTATTCATCCTTGTGGCATGGTCAATCTCGCCGTCACTCAGGTGCATGACCTCTGTCCGGACTGGTCAAGTCATGATATTGCCGAAACCCTGATGGCACAATTGGCTATCAGCCTGGATCGCCCCTTAAGAAAAGGAGGGGCCTGACATGGACCCCCAACATAATGCTAAAAAAGCCGAGCGCGGTGCCGAAAAGACCGCACGTAATCCGATACCCATCATTCCGGTAAAATCCGAACGCCAACCCAAGCCCCAGTGGTTGCGGGTACGATCACCCTTAACCCCCGAGGTGGACAGGCTCAAAAAGATCCTGCGTGCAGCGAGCCTCCACACGGTCTGCGAAGAAGCCTCCTGCCCCAATCTGGGCGAATGCTTCAGCGCTGGGACAGCGACCTTCATGATCCTGGGAGACATTTGCACCCGTCGCTGCCCCTTCTGTGACGTGGCCCATGGCCGCCCGCAAGCACCCGATCCTCTGGAACCTGCGCACCTTGCCCAGACCGTGGCAACGATGGAACTGCGTTTCGTCGTCATTACCTCCGTAGACCGCGATGATTTGCGCGATGGCGGCGCCCAGCACTTTGCTCAGGTTATCTCAGCCCTGCGTGAGACTTGCCCGGAACTGCACGTGGAAATCCTCGTACCGGATTTCCGCGGCCGGGTGGACAAGGCCTTGGCAGCACTCCGGGAGACACCGCCGGATGTCTTCAATCACAACCTGGAAACCGTGCCACGCCTGTATTTGCAGGCCAGACCAGGTGCAGATTATGGCCACTCGCTGCAACTGCTCTCGACTTTTAAGGCACAGCACTCCGCAATCCCCACCAAATCCGGACTAATGCTGGGCCTGGGCGAGGAACTCGATGAAATCCGCGCGGTGATGCAAGACTTGCGGCAGGCCGGATGCGAGCTACTCACCCTGGGGCAATATCTGGCGCCCTCCCGCCATCATCTGCCGGTCGCCCGTTTCGTTCCACCGGAAGAGTTTCAGCAGTTACAGCAAGAGGGTATGGCCATGGGTTTCCGCCACGTCGCCAGCGGCCCACTGGTGCGATCTTCCTATCATGCCGAACGCAGCTTCCATGAGATACGCAGGGACTGAGCGGAGCTAGAGGGGGCATGTTGCTGCGCTACACCACCGTACTTACCCTGGCCTCGGCGTCGCTGCAGCCGCCTGGTCTTTTATTGGTCCTCGCCACCATCGGCTGGTTGGCAGAAGTCCTGGGGTGGCGTTATTTCGGACGAGTGCTCATTCTGCTCGCACTGAGCATCCTTTATTTCTTCTCTACCGCCGTCGGTGCCAGACTCATCCTCCTGCCACTGGAGGATCGTTACCCTCCACTCGTACAACCCGTGGGGGGCAGCGAAACGCCCGGGGCGATTGTGGTGCTGGGCGGCGGCGAGGTCATGCAGTCTCCGGAATCTACCCAGGAGACTGCGAATGCGCGCACGCTCGTGCGCCTGATGACCGCCGCCCAACTGGCCAAACAAACCGGACTCCCCATAGTTCCCAGCGGCGGGGCACCGCGATTGGGCGTCCCGCCCGAGGCCGTCACCATGGAGCACATCCTGCGCCAGGATCTAGGCGTACAAAGCGCTATCTGGCCGGAAACCAAATCCTACAATACCGCAGCCAACGCCGCAGACAGCGCGGCATTGCTGGCCAGACACAATAATATCCACCAGGTATACCTGGTGACCTCCGCATTGCACATGCCACGGGCGGTCGTCTGGTTCCGCCACGCCGGCTTGAACGTGACCGCCGTTCCCACCGATTACCGTCTGGATCGGGTGAGCGGACTCCGGCTGGATAGCTGGTTGCCGCGGGCCATTTATCTGGAAATCAGCAGCGAGGCAAGTCACGAATACCTCGGGCTGTTTTGGCTCTGGATTCAGGAGCAAGGGATCGGAGGGGGGCACTAGCAGACCCACCACCCCGAGGAGAGAATGACGTTCTACGGCTTCTGATCGGGGAAAGTCACCTGGACATGCAGATGTTCCTGGTTGGTGGCGCTCGCCAAAGACAATGGCGGCGGCACCGCGGCGCCATTCGCCGATGGACCGTAAGGTGCGTATGCGTACGGCGTTGCGGGAAGTGCGGCAGACAGTGTTTTATAGCTCGGCGCGTCGACCCCGATGGGGAGTGCCACCGTGTTGTGCTCCGCCACGATACGTCGGACCTTGGCCCAATCGATATCCTGATTGATGTGATTCTGCACCATAAAAGACTTGATCGTCATGACAGCACGCTGTAAATCCGGGATGCCTTTCTTGTGATAGGCATGCATCGGCTTGTATGACTGCAGATAGACTTGCTCATCCCGTACGCCCACGAGGTTGGGCTGATCAATGATCCGCACCGGGGTACCCACCGGAACCATGGGGAAAAGTTGCGCGACATTCTCCGGAAACATCTGAAAACAGCCCTGACTGGCCCGCATACCAACACCCCAGGGATGGTAAGTACCATGGATGAAGATGCCGGAGAGTCCAGTCTCCATCGCCAATTCACCCATGGGATTTTCTGCGCCTGGTGGCCAATACCACGGGATATCCATATGGAATTTCTTCTCGAACCAGGCATGGATATTTTTGGGGACGTTCCATGCGGGCATTTTAAACTTGGCAATAATCTGCGTGGCCGTCAAACGCTCCTTCCAGCCCGGCAAAAAGACACCAACAGGGTAAGTATAGACCACCCGGTCATTCGTCGGAAAATAGTAAATCCGCCGCGCCGGAATATCCACGACGATCCCGGTCCATGGCTTCGGCGGCAAAACATACTCGGTCGGGATAACCACCTTGCTGGCCTGGCCAGGAAGCCAGGGGTTGATGCCGGGGTTGGCCGCCGTCACCTGATTGTAACCCAGGTCGTAGAAACGCCCGATATCCAGAAGCGTATCATCGCTATGGGTGGTTATTGCCTTAAGCGCTCCAACAACGTTGCCCTGGGCGGGCAAAGCATAGACACTAGCATCCGCGACCGTCGCACCATACCCCATGAAGACTGCCAGACACCAGACACCCAACTGTTTTCGCATCATTAATATTTTCCTGTTTGCGGCACATTGAGAAAAAGCAAAAACGCCACCCACCGCACGCGCGCATTGGCAGCGTCCGGCATTACCGTCATAATCATAAGGTAAAAGGAGGCGTGTATGGAATCACCACACCTGATATTCTTGAGAAATGTAGTAAACAATAAACCTGCTTCCAGTGAGAAATTACGCGATGCGCTACACCGTCTCGATCATATGCTAACTGATCTGACCAACAATCTGCGCGTGACCTACGGGGGTCCCTACGTCGGTCTGAAGCATACGCCTCAGCAACACCGGATCTGTATCGCCGAACAGCAATGGTCACTACAGGAACGCGGCTGGGGGGTTGCGGTTTGCACGAGCCATCCTGTGCATGGATGGCGTGCCGAATGGAGACTGGCCGCCGTAAGTCGCGAGCGCCTCCCCCTCATCGTCAATGCACTACCGGCATTATTTGCGGGTTACGCAGCCGCAGTGGATGTCTCTCCGACTGCAAGCCGTCCCAGCACGAAGCGCATCCATGAAATTGCCGAACTCTTCGCACATTGACAGCACCATTAAAACGCCTATCTACAAGGCCAACGGCGGCAAAGAAGCAAAACCGCGTCCATCCTGAAGCGAGATTCCTGCATGGAATTGCCCATCGATAGCCTGATTATTATAGCTTTCCTCGTAGCCATGGTCATCTTGGCCGGGTTGTGGAAGGTGTTGCACAGGCAAAAGCTCCTCAACGCCCCAAGCACACTACGCAATACCCGCAAGAACAGCGGGGGTAAGGCACAAGCAAGCCCGGCCATTAAAATCGGTCCAGCCAATGATATGCCGGAAACAAGCTCCTTTGTACAGGTCAATGAAACCAGCATTCTTGACGAAGTGGAGATTTATCTTTCCTATGGCCACCTTGAACAAGCTGCCACGTCCCTGAGCTGGTACGTGGATCACAACCCCGACGATATTCAGCAGATGCGCCGACTGTTGTCGATCTATCGTGAAATTTCCGACATTGATCACTTCGCTGAACTTTTAGAAAAGCTCAATGATTCTGGTGCCATCCCCGGCACAGAAGCCCAAGATCTCGTTTTGGAAGGATTAAAACTGGATCCGCAAAACCTGCAATTGCGGGTAACTGCAGAAAATTTAGGGATGAACAGCGCGCAAATTGCTGCGGTCGTCACACACGCTCTGCATGCGCCGCAATCTGCGGTATCTTCCTCACTCGTCGGTGCACAGAGAGCGTTGCAGCAAGCCATCGTCAACCCGGAACCGCTGGATCTTCTATCTGGATTCGTTGTAAAGCCCGGGCAGGCATCGAGCGAGGCTTCGAAAAACGGCTTTGCGGACACAGGTGTCATGCTGCTGACCGGATCCGAAGACCTCACACCGCTGGCCGAGGAGGAGTACGAGGTAGTGGCCGGACTGATTTCACCCCTCAGTGCCGCACGTCACTTGCTGACGTGTCGCCAATATTCTGAGGCTGAACGCCTGTTACGCCGTAACCTTATTCTCGATCCGCGCAAACTCATCCTCCAGGTTACCCTTTTGGAAGTGCTTTACATCCAGCGACGATGCGCCGCCTATGCCGAATCCCTCCTTCAGCTCTATATTACATTGTGGGGCGCAGGTAGCGCCTTGCGGACGCGATTGCTGCATCGCGGCCAGCGACTGGGTAAGCATGACCTGTGGACCGCCCTTGCCGAGAGTGACGGAGAAGAAAATATTCTTGCAGAATTGGCAGAACAGTACGGACTCTATCTGCCAACCACCGCCATACCACTGAGTAGTCCAGCACTGGTAACAGAAGAAATGCGCCGCGATCATCAGATCACGCCGGAAGACAGTGAGGACAGTATTATCGAAGAATGCAACCTGCTTTTGGAGTATGGACAGGTAGATGAAGCCGTAGATCTTCTGGAGAAGGCCACATTAGCTCAACCTGAGCATAGCGTTTATTACGGACCGCTCCTCGAAATGTATGAACGGATGGACGCCCGCGAGCGCTTTTCCCAATTCATCCAATCGATTCTTGCAATGGATACGCAGCCCAATGAAGATATCATGCGCCAAATGTTCAGCCTTGCTGAACGCCTCCAGCGCCAACCGCAACGACAGATCATTTAGGATTTGATCATGACGAAAAACCCCTCTAATAGCGACAGCATTTTCATTCGCAGCATCGGGATGGATGCACGCAAAGAAGCCGTCTTCCGTATGGCTTTCAAAATGTTTACCCGACGCCATTATCAATTGCTGGATGCCGGTGACACACAAACACCCGCGGTGACCATTATTGATGTGGATGGTACGGAGGGTATAGCCATCGCTCAGCGATTACATGACGAACGACCAGAACAACGTATTCTCCTGACGAGTGTTTCCCCGCAAGCCGATAGCATGTTCCCGGTGCTGCAGAAACCTGTACGTATGGAAACCCTGTTTCCAGCGCTGGAGTCGTTACTGAATGGTGGCTCCGCACCAGGAAAACCAGCAGGAAGAAGTGGTGCCACAGTCATGCCTATTCGGCCCGAGGTCACGATCTCCGCGCTGTCCACCACCATTGTCCCATCGCCCACCACCGCAAACCCGCCTGCCCCAAAACCCGTCACGGCGCCAACCGCTATGCCACGTCCCGTTCCGGTGTTGCGTCCTGAAGAAATACGTCATTTCAACCCTCAGGCCGGCCTACTGGGACTTTTACAGATGATCCGGCGCGATCAGTCGCCAGGCGTTATTGTGGACGACCAACAACGGATCATCCTGCAATTAGACCCGATGGCTGATCAGGCCATCTTGCTGACGGACGATGAACATCTCAAATCGCTGGCACGGGAAGAGCACCCACGGCTACAAATGCGTGCCCCCAGTAACACCGACATCCCCGCTCATGCATCCACACGGCACCTCACTCTCCAGTCTCTGCTCTGGCAAATGGGTGCATGGACAGCCGACGGGCGCCTCAGTCAGCAGCTACAGATCAACGCCCCGGTACAACTGAAGCAATGGCCCAACCTGACGCGACTCACCATGCTGCCTGACGCACTGCGTTTAGCGGCTTTTCTTGCCCGCTCGCCAGCTTCACCGGCATTGACGGTGAAGATGTTACACGTTGAGCCTCATGCCCTCTTCAATTTTCTTGCCGCCGCAGACAGCTTAGGACTGTTGCGCTACAACACGGCAGAGAATCCCGACAACCGCATCCAACCAGTGATGCCTAATGCGCCAACGGTTGCAGAAATACCCACGGCCAAAAGAAGCTTTTTGGGCCGTCTTCTTGCCCGCATTTCAGGGCTGTAAAATGAAAATGCAGAGAGTACTTGGCCAAAAATTATATTGAAGGAGCCAACGTTGTGAAAGAAGACAATAAAATCATCTTTACCGGTCCTGTTGGTGTGGGCAAAACAACGGCCATTTCAGCATTATCAGATATCCCAATTATCTCCACCGATGCCCAGGCTTCGGATATGACACTAAACCGCAAGGGTCACACCACCGTGGCAATGGATTACGGCATACTCAAGCTGGACGAGGGCACTAAAATTCACCTGTATGGCACCCCCGGCCAAGAGCGTTTCGACTTCATGTGGGACATTCTCACCACTGGTGGTCTGGGCCTCATTTTGATGTTGGACAATACCCGCCCTAACCCGAAAAAAGATCTGCACTTTTTTCTCCATGCCTTCAAAGATTTTATTGTCAACGTTCCCATAGTCATCGGAGTTTCAAAAACGGATATCCAGGCGCAACCCCGGATAGCTGACTACGCCAGCATGCTCCCAGAAGTAATCGCTGATCTGCGGATGCTTAATCCCATTCCGCCGATTTTCGAAGTAGACGGTCGCAACAAGGACGACGTTAAAAATATGGTTATGGCACTTCTTTACTCCATCGATCCGGGGATCGGGGATCAATTATGAGTATCGAACTGGTCGCCACCAACGCTGATCTCTATGGTGAAGTGACACCAGCCGGGGCTTTTTATGCCACATCCAGTCCAGAGCAGGAAGGAAACCGGGCAATTCTTTTATATATTTTGCGAGAAGGACATCGAGCCCCCTTCAGCATTAAAGCCGCCCAGCGTTGGACTCAGGCGGCAAACGCAGAGGAAGCTCTACGCAGCATTTTCCGCCTGCAACGACTGGGGTTATTACGGGGTACTGCGCATCCACGTCAGCAAGAAGATAAACGTCTGGAAGATGCGTTACCTCCCCTCCTCGCACGACTTTCGGATGCACAAAAGACACTCCTCGCCGATGAAAATGGCTTTTACCTCGCAGCAGCCGGCTACACCCATGAAGCCGCGGAAGAACTCGCCGGACTTTCGGCAGACTTACTCTCCTTGCAGACCAGGCATGGCCGCTTGCTGAAAAATAACCTGCGTATCAACACTGAGACCTGGGGGCTGCTCGATCCCGCCGGACGCTCTGAGCTGGGGTTTTGGCCATTATTTATCGGTCAGCAGCGTTTCATGCTTGTGATCGGCGGTACGCCTCGCCTGCAGGACCAATCCTTCGTTACCTTGATACAAGATCTAGACAAGCGCTATTTCTAAAGAAACAAATATTTTCATACACTCAACAAGTCATCAGGAGAATAAAAATGCGTGAAGAAATGCTCAAGTCCGTCCTCAGTGATCTGAACGGGTCTTCTGCGGACATCGAGGCCTCAGCCGTAATTTCTACCGATGGACTCACTATCGCCTCACTGCTTTCTTCGACCATGGATGAAGACCGGGTCGGTGCCATGGCGGCGGCGATGCTTTCCCTGGGCGACCGCACTGCCATAGAACTGGCGCGAGGCGAGCTGGAACAAGTCATGATCAAGGGCGATAACGGCTACGTCCTACTCATTCACGCTGGCCCGGATGCCGTTCTGACCGTTATTGCGCGTAAAGAGGCGAAGCTTGGACTGGTATTTCTCGACGCGAAGCGGGCGGCTCTGGGAATTGCCGAATTACTTTGAGGTCAATCGCGGCGCGCGAACAGACGGGCGCCCTTCACAGGGCAGGCTGCGTTGGGTCATAATGCGCGAAACTTCTGCCAGAGATCCGTATGACCTTCCAGGAAATCATCCAGCAACTGCAAGGCTTCTGGGCCGGTCAAGGCTGTGTTCTGCTCCAGCCCATGGACATGCCGGTCGGTGCCGGCACCTTCCACCCCGCCACTTTCCTGCGGGCCATCGGCCCCGAGCCATGGCGGGCCGCCTATGTGCAGCCCTCCCGGCGTCCCACGGATGGCCGTTACGGAAATAATCCCAATCGTCTCCAGCACTACTATCAGTTTCAGGCGGTGCTCAAACCTAATCCGGTGAACCTGCAAGAACTCTACCTCGAATCGCTGGCGGCCCTCGGTATTGATTCCCGGGTGCAGGATATCCGTTTTGTCGAAGATGACTGGGAGTCACCGACCCTGGGTGCCTGGGGTCTGGGCTGGGAAGTCTGGCTGAATGGGATGGAAGTCACCCAGTTCACCTATTTCCAGCAGGTGGGTGGCTTGGATTGTCATCCGGTCATGGGCGAAGTCACTTATGGTCTGGAACGGCTGGCCATGTACCTGCAGGGCGTCGAAAGTGTTTATGACCTCGTGTGGACCCCCGGCGTCCTCTACGGAGATGTGTTTCATCAGAACGAAGTGGAGCAATCCCGCTATAATTTTGAGCTGGCTCCGGTAGAAGACCTTTTCCAGCGCTTCGACCAGGCAGAAAAAGACTGCCGTGCGTTGTTGACGGCGCAGCTCCCCCTGCCCGCCTACGAACGGATACTGGACTGCTCCCACACCTTCAACCTGCTGGATGCCCGCCATGCCATCGGCGTCAACGAGCGCGCGCGATTCATCGGCCGCGTCCGTACTCTCGCCCGTGGCGTCGCCGAGAACTATGCCGAAGCGCGTACCGCCCTCGGTCATCCTTTACTGCGGAGCCAAGATGTCAGCGCCTGAAGATCTCCTGCTGGAACTAGGCTGTGAAGAATTGCCGGCGCGGGAACAAGTACCCCTGCAGGATGCCGCGACCGAGATCATGGGCCAATTACTCGACAAAGCTGGGGTGCAGTATGGAAGCATCCGCGGCTATGTCACTCCGCGACGACTCGCCCTCTGGATTAAAGACGTGTCCCGGCAGAGTCTGCCGCAGGAAACCCTGCGTCGTGGCCCGCCCGTAGAACGCGCCCGTGATGCGCGGGGTAGGCCCACGGCGGCAGCAGAGGGCTTTGCCCGCTCCTGCGGGGTCAGCGTAGACGATCTGCTCACCCTGGAAACGGACAAAGGCCCAATCCTTGCGTGGCGGGAAGTCGGCGCGGCCCAGGACAGCCATCTCCTGTTACCCGAGATCGCCAGCAAGCTGGTGGCCAGTTTGCCCCTGCGCAAGCGTATGCATTGGGGGGAACGTCCCGATAGTTTCCTGCGTCCGGTGCGCTGGCTCTTGCTGCGCCAGGGCCAGCAGGTGCTGGACTGGAACGTTTTTGGTCTGGCCGCCGGTGGAGAAAGTTTCGGGCATCGCGTCCATCATCCCCAGTCGGTCCAGATTACCACCCCCGCCGATTACGCCGAATCCTTATTGCAGGCAAAAGTGATGGCAGATTTTGCCGAGCGTCGCGCGCGCATTGCCAGCAAAATAGCAACCTTGGCCGATGAGATGGCCGTCATCCCCATCCTGCCGGAAGCACTGCTGGATGAGATCACCGGACTCAACGAATGGCCGGTCATTCTCGCCGGCAGCTTCGCCGAGGACTATCTGCAGGTACCGGAAGAAGTGCTGATTACGGTCATGATGCAGCACCAGCGTTATATTCCCCTGCGCGGCCAGGATGGGTGCCTGGTGCCCCATTATCTGTTCGCGGCCAACCTGCACAGCCTGGATGCGAAGGTCGTCATCAATGGGAATAACCGGGTACTGCGCGCCCGACTGGCCGATGCTGCCTTCTTCTGGGATCAGGATCGCCAAGTCTCCCTGCAGACGCGACGGGGCGCACTCGCTGGAGTGCTGTTTCAGGACGGCCTCGGCAGCATTTTCGACAAAACCACGCGCCTGCAGGCACTTGCAACAGCCCTCGCGCCGCAGTTCGCAGCAAATGCAAGCGATGTGGGCCGCGCCGCAGAACTCTGCAAAAGTGACCTGCTTAGCGGTCTGGTGGGCGAGTTTCCGGAATTGCAGGGCATCATGGGCGGCCACTACGCCCGACATGACAATGAAAATATCCGTGTTGCCACAGCCATCACCCAGCATTACATGCCCAGTGGTCGCGATGATGAAATTCCGGCAGATGCGCATGGGCAGTGCCTGGCCATTGCCGACAAACTGGACACCCTCTGCGGCTTTTTCGCCATCGGCAAAGTGCCTACCGGTGACCGCGACCCTTTTGCCCTGCGCCGCGCCGCACTGGGGGTGCTGCGCATTGTGCTGGATGCTCGGGTGCCCCTGAATCTGGACACTGCGGTAACCAGTGCGCTGGTCGCTTACGGCAGCGCTGTTGCCAAGAACAGAACAGAAACACGGAGCGCAGTGCTCGACTTCTTTCAAGATCGGATGCGTGTCCACTTCCGGGAAGAGGGTTTTCGCGCCGACCAGATCGCCGCCGTGCTCAGCCGCCAACCCCACGAACCACTGGATGCGCGCCAGCGTCTTGAGGCCCTCGCCCTTTTCCAGGCCGAACATGCGGCGGCGGATGCTCTGGCGGCGCTGATCAAACGGATCAACAATCTATTGCGCAAGGAGCCCCTCTCCGCTGACTGGCAAGTAGACCCGCGGCACTTTGCGGATCCCGCAGAGGGCGCACTCTGGGAACATTGGCAAGTCCTGGCGCAACCCGTTCATGTGCAGCTCGCAAAAAACCAGTATGCCGCCACTTTAGACTTGCTCGCGGGCTTACGTCCCTCGGTCGATCAATTTTTTGATGCGGTCATGGTTCTTGCTGAAGAGCCTGTACTACGCCAGAACCGTCTCGCCCTGCTTGCCCAGCTCCAGGAGGTGTTTCTGCGCATCGCCGACTTTTCGCAGTTACAGGGGGCCTGATGGGGCAACTGGTGATCCTTGATCGTGACGGTGTCATCAACGAAGACAGTAACACCTTTATCAAATCTCCCGCCGAGTGGCGCCCTATTCCGGGCAGTCTAGAGGCTATTGCGCGGCTGAACCGCGCCAGCTACCAGGTTGTGGTAGCCACCAACCAGTCCGGTGTAGGTCGAAGGCTTTTCGATATCCGTACCCTGACCGCTATTCATCAGCGTATGCGTCAGGAGCTCGCTGCCGTAGGCGGTCGGATAGATGCCATTTTCTTCTGTCCTCATCCTCCGGAAGCAGAATGCGCGTGTCGCAAACCGGCACCCGGCCTGTTTCGCGAGATACAGGAGCGTCTGCAGATCTCACTGGAGCAGGTTCCCGCCATTGGCGACAGTATGCGCGATATGCTCGCCGCGCGTGCAGCCGGTGCACGACCCATGCTGGTGCTGACGGGTAAAGGCCAAAGCATGCGTTTGACAGCGGAAGCGGCGGGCGTTTCCATTTTT
>NZ_JAAZTY010000090.1 GCF_018854775.1 Acidithiobacillus ferriphilus
CACACCATCACGATGCGCTGACTCCACCGCCTCATTCACCGCCACATCCAAGCCAAAGTCGTCGGCGTTGAAGATGACCCGCCGACCGCCGACCTGCCCCACCTCAGCCGTGGCGCTGTCGCAGGAAGCGGACGAATTCGACACCCTCGCGCAGACGACGTTTCATCATTTGCGTGCTCTTGAGCATCTCCCCCGTGATTTCGGCAATCTTGCCGGCACGGAAGTAGAAACGCTTGTACATCACCTCTACGGAGTCGAAAATTTCCGTGTGGTTGAGGTGCGGGTAACTCATGGGGCTGATCTGCACGCCACGGTCGTTGACCAGATGGGCTTCGTCTTCGTCCGTCAGCCAGCCTTCCTGCTTGGCCTGGTTGTACAGGAAAGTACCCGGATAGGGCGCCGCCAGGGATACCTGAATGGTATGGGGATTGATTTCTTTGGCGAAGTCGATGGTCTTTTGAATGGTCTCCTTGGTCTCGCCTGGCAAACCGAGGATGAAGGTGCCGTGAATCACGATCCCCAATTTGTGGCAGTCGGCGGTAAATTTACGCGCCGCCTCGACCTTGAGGCCCTTCTTGATGTTGTTGAGGATCTGCTGGTCGCCGGACTCATAACCCACCAGCAACAGGCGCAGGCCATTCTCACGCAGTACCTTGAGGGTTTCATAAGGCACATTAGCCTTGGCATTGCAGGACCAAGTCACACCGAGCTTACCGAGACCGCGGGCAATCTCTTCGGCACGGGGACGATCATCCGTAAACGTGTCGTCGTCGAAGAAGATTTCCTTGACCTGCGGAAAGTTCTTCTGGATGTAACGCACCTCGTCAATGACGCTGGCGGCGCTGCGCGTGCGATAGCGATGTCCGCCGACAGTCTGCGGCCAGAGGCAGAAGGTGCACTGTGAACGGCAACCGCGCCCGGTGTAAAAAGAAATATAGGGGTGCTTCAGATAGCCAATGAAATAGTCTTCAATGTGCAAATCGCGTTTGTACACTTCGGAGACGAAGGGCAAAGCATCCATGTCTTCAATCATGGCGCGATCGGGATTATGGACGATCTGACCATTGCCGGAGCGATAGGTGATGCCGTCCACTTCACTGAGGGGCCGCCCTTCCGCTATTTCCTTGACGGTATAATCGAACTCTTCGCGGGCCACAAAATCGACGGCTGTGGAAGCCTTTTGGAGGGATTCTTCCGGCTCTACCGCCACCTTGGCGCCAACCATACCGATCAGCATCCTGGGGTAGTGCTCCTTGAGCAACTCGGCCATGCGTACATCCGACGGGAAAGACGGGGTGCTGGTGTGAATAATGCACAACTCATACGCCGCCGCCACTTGCAAGGTCTCTTCGACACTGATGTCCCCCGGCGGGGCATCCAGCAAACGACTGCCGGGGATCATGGCGGCGGGCTGCGCCAACCAGGTGGGAAACCAGAAAGAGCGAATTTCCCGCTTGGCCTGATAGCGCGAACCGGCACCGCCGTCGAATCCCTCAAAAGAAGGGGCTTGCAAGAAAAGTGTTTTCATCGTCATTATGTTGCTCCGTCATGGCCATCCATCCGCCCGTCGGCGTCGATGGCAAATTGCGACCCGCGCCAAGCGACGTGCCGTACGAAAAGGGCATGAAACCAAATCCACAGACCCAGGAAATCTCCCAGCAGGGCCACTCCGAAAGAACTTTCTGCACTGAGTTTGTGCTCAACTCTTTTATGGTACACGAGGCGCAAGACGAGAACCACACCTAACGGCAGCCCGCCCCAGAAGCCCATCCAGGGAGACAGCACTAGCACCAGGGGAAGCGGATAGCTCAAAAAAGAGAAGCTGTACCCTAGCGGCTGTACCGCTCGTGTGGTACGCGACCAGCGCAACGCATGCTGATAAAACACGCGGAAACCGGTTTCTTGTACTACCGTATCGACCACATAATTCACCAGCCAGGTACGTTGCCCCAACTCGCGGCTATAGGCGCCGAGCCAGTAATCATCCGCCAACTGATTCGCCAGCCGAGGCAGTCCACCAAAAGCCTCCAGAGTGGCGCGACGCAAGGCCATGGTCGCCCCGCCACAGAAGATATTGGGACCCAGGCGCGCCGCCACCAGCACCGAAGGCAGAAACAGACTGTTCACCTGACTGGCCAGCACCCGCGACCAGAATGTCGCCACCGGACACGCCCGGTAGAGGCAGGTGACCACCCCCACCTCCCTATTTTGCAGAGGTGCGCAAATCCGGCGCAGATAATGGGGGCCAACAGTAATGTCCGCGTCACTGATCACCAGGCTATCATAACGACAAGCGGCGAGGATACCCGCCAGATTATTGACCTTGGGATTACTGCCGATACGCGTTTCTGTACATACCCAGCGCAGGGACAAGTCCGGAAATTCGACCTGCAGACGTTGCACCACAGCGATAGCAGGATCGGTCGGGCGCTGCACGCCAAAAACAATTTCGAAGATTGGGTAGTCCTGCTTGCAAAAACTGCGTAGCGCGGGGTAAAGATAATCCCCATCGCCATACAGAGGCTTGAGCACACTGATGCCGGGCCAGTCGCACACGGCCTCTTCTGGGGCGCCGGCATCGCGCTCCGGCAACAGCGGATGCCAGCGCCCCATCGTCCAGAACGCCAGCGACAAATAGGCCATGGCAGCCAAAGAAAACAACGCCGCCATAGCCTCTAGCCACCAGAACACGAGTTCCCCAAAATTGCGCTGGGCAAATGGACAGACATACTATAAATAGTGGTTATCGGCAAACCATTGTACCGCATCTCGCAATGCTTCCTCTGCAGGACGATGGGTATAACGCAGGGCCTGCTCCGCCTTGGCCGATGAAAAATACATTTTGTGCGCTGCCATACGCAGTTCGTCGACAGTCACCAACGGCGTCCCCTTACCGCGCAGCCGTACCACGCTCTCCGCGCCCCAGGCCAGGGGATAAAGCAGGCGCCGCGGAATGCGCAGCCACGGCGAGTGATGCCCGGTGAGACCGGCAATGCGGGTGAGGATCGCCGCCAGCGGGAGGTTATCGCCACCGAGAATGTAGCGCTCCCCCGCCCGACCATCGGTAAACGCCTGCCAATGGCCCATGGCCACATCATCGACATGCACCACATTCAGACCGGTATCCACATAGGCCGGCATACGGCCTGCCGCGGCATCGCGCACCATCCGCCCGGTGGGGGTCGGCTTGCGATCCGCCGGGCCTATGGGCATCGAGGGGTTGACGATGACGATGGGGGCACCTTCGTTCCGGCACAGTGTACGCAGGGCCTCCTCCGCCAGAAACTTGGAGCGTTTATAATGACCGATCATCGCGCTCAGATCAGATGGCACCTCTTCATCCGCCTCCCGGCCATCGGCGTAATGGCCCAGTACGGCAACACTGCTGGTATAGACGATCCGTTCGACACCCGCGTTGAGCGCCGCGCGCACCAGGCGTTCGCTACCCCCTACATTGGCGGCGTACATAGCATGCGGCTCAGGTACCCATATCCGGTAATCCGCTGCCACATGGAAGACCGCCTGGCAACCGGCGACCGCGTTATCCAGAGCGAGGCCATCCGTCAAGTCACCGACCACCAACTCCACGTTCAGTCCCTGCCAGTTGCTCGGATCGGCACCAGCACGATGCAAAACCCGCACTTCCAGCCCCTCGGCCAACAGTCGGCGCAATACTGCACCACCCACAAAACCCGATGCGCCGGTCAGCAAGGCCTTCATGCCACCCTCCCCGCCTGCAGGCTCGGCGCAACCGCGCGTAACGTGTTCAACGCCTTCTGCATCTGCGCGCCCAAACGCATTAAATCAACGCACACAGCAGGGTGGCGCAATAACCCACGCATGAGTTTGAGCACCTGCAGGCCACCGTATGCATCAACGCTCCCCGTGGCGGCGTCTGGTAGAGATTGATCCGCAGGGTCCACAATACTGCGGATCACCACAAATGGCTTGCCCGCAGCATCGGCAATCGCCGCAATGGCGCCACTTTCCATATCCACCCCTTGCGCTAATGGAAAATCCAACAAGCAGGCTGACTTAGCAGCCACCGAGCCGCAGGGAGTGGCCACCGAGAGTAGGCCTCCAGCATAAGCGGGAAGGGACAGGGATTGCGCCAGAATCTCGCGCCATGCCAAATCCACCGACCAGGTCTGGCTGCTGGCCCCAAACACAACTTCCGGCAACAGCAAATCTCCCGGCTTCCGTGCCGGCTGCAAGGCACCCGCCGTACCCCAGGAGACCAATCCATCGACGCCCGCGGCAAGCAGCGTACGCGCCGCCGCCATCGCCCGCTCCGGTCCCATGCCCGAGACCACCAGCAAGAGCTGCGCGTTCACTTCTACCACCACATCATGGCGCAGGGCGCCGGCATGGAGGGCCTGCGCCTCCGCGTCCAAGGCCACCACCACCCCTAATCGCCGGCAATGCATCCCAAATTCCGGTAACGGGCCAGCGCCCAGAGCGGAAAATACAGGCTATAACCATGATAAATAAGGTAAAAAACTTTCGGGAACCCGGGCGCGTTGAAGAAGATGTCCGGCCAGCGACCGTCCTCTTCCTGATACATCTGCAACCAGGCTATACCACGATGCAAGGCGGGGCTATCCTGATCTCCCGCCGCCATCAGACCGAGGCAGGCCCAGGCCGTCTGCGCTGCGGTAGAAGCCTGGCCCATGCCGGCAAGCCCGGGGTCACCGTAGGAGTCATTGTTTTCACCCCAGCCGCCGTCGCTCTGTTGTACCGCGCGCAACCAATGCGCCGCACGTTCCATAGCGGGCTTCAGAGAAGGATCATCCAGCTCAGCCAGGGCCATAAGCACGGACCAGGTTCCGTAGATGTAATTGGTCCCCCAGCGCCCAAACCATGCCCCCGACGACTCCTGCTCACGCAACAGGTATGCCACGGCACGCCGCAAAATGTCGCGATCCCGTGGCCGCGCCAGATACGCCAGAAAGGCCACGACGCGCCCGGTGACATCGGCCGTCGGCGGGTCCAGCAGGGCTTTGTGATCGGCAAAGGGAATCTCGTTGAGGTAATAGTGGGTATTATCCACATCATAAGCCGCAAATCCGCCATTGCTGGATTGCATGCCGGCCAACCAGTCCGCCGCCCTTTCGATACTGTCGCGATCTTCTGCACGCCCGGCCCGCGCCAGTGCCCAGCCCACCGCTGCCGTGTCATCCAGATCCGGATAATAAGGATTAGCGTATTGAAAGGCCCAACCGCCGCCCGCCAAATTGGGCCGCTGCTCCCGCCAGTCGCCGGGTTCGGCACCAATCTGCCGGTCCTTGAGCCACTGGATACCGCTTTGTACCGCCGGAGACACCTCGCCATCCTGCTCCAGCAACGCATGGAGCGCGAGACAGGTGTCCCAGACGGGTGACACACAGGGCTGACAGTAGGCGTCGGTCGCCCGCTCCACCACCAATTTGCGCAAGGCTGCCCCCGTTTGCTGGCGATAGACATGGTCGGACGAATAACCGAGCAACTCCAAAGCCTCGTGGGCGTTCACCATGGCCGGGAAAATGCCATTCAGGCCATCCTCCCCGTTGATCCGCGCTGTAAACCACGCCTCCGCCTTCTTCACGGCCCGGCACCGGATACGCTGGGGTATCCAGTCCTCCATCAACCGCCAAAATCGATCCAGAGACAAAAAGAGATTCGCCACAATCCCTTGCCGGGCATGGCTGAAATAGTCCGCAATCTGTTCCGGCGGCCGCCGGAACAGTTCGCGGATATGCACCTGCAATGGATTTTTGGCACGCGCCTTGAGGCTGCACAAGATAAACAGTGGCACCATCACCGTGCGCGACCATGACGCCACTTTATAAATTTGAAAGGGAAACCAGCGCGGCAACAGCATGATTTCCACCGGAATAAAGGGTACCGCCCGCCACGGCACCTGGGCGAACAGTGCCAGGGTAATGCGCGTGAACACATTGGCGCGTTCCGCCCCGCCATGCGCCAGGATTGCTTCACGGGCGCGCCGCATATGCGGCAATTCCGGATTATCCCCTGCCAGCTTGAGGGCGTAATAAGCCTTCACCGAAGCGCTCAGGTCAAAAGGACCACCGTAATAGAGGGGCCAGCCGCCGTGATCCGCTTGTTTATTGCGCAGATAGACGGCAATCTTGGCCTCCAGGGGCCCATCGCGCTCATCCATGTAGTGCTGCATCAGAATATATTCGGCGGAGATGGTGCAATCCGCTTCAAACTCGAAGCACCAGTGGCCATCTTCCGCCTGCAGACCGCCAAGGGCGGCACGCGCCTCGGCAATGACCCGATCCAGCGGCGCGCGAAAAATACTCGCGCCATAGCGCATGGGTTGCAGGATACGATTCATGCTCGTCCTGCGGCAGGAGACAGCGCCAGTGGTTTGACACCCACCCGGAAGCTCAGTTGCAAGAGCGTGTCGGAGCGATGCAGCAGGCGCGACAGGAACACCACCCGATGCACAGTGCTCCGGCTGATTTTTACTTCGCTCCCGGAAGCAAAAGCGGGATTTTCGGAGATCCGCCGCAACGTTAACACCGCCATGGCAATAGCCCAGAGGCAGAAATCACGCATCCCCGTCTGTTCGGCCGGAATCAGCAGCGTATAACGCAGCGCATTCTGCAAATGCCCGGCGGCCATCCCCAGCAATTCATTGAGGCCCGCCGCAAAAGCCGGGTCATGGCCACCGGGCCGTACTGCGGTAATATCGCAACCATGACGCTGGAACACTGCGCGTGGCATCCAACTCACACCGCGCTGCCAATCATCCCAGACATCCTTGAGGATATTGGTCATCTGCAAACCTTGCCCGAAAGATACCGCAAGCTGCTGCATCTCCGCATCATGCGGTGCCAGTCGCGGTTCATACTCCACAAAAAGGCTGGTGAGCATTTCGCCGACGACGCCCGCTACTACATAGCAGTAGCGATCCATCTCCGCCATGTCCGCAAGCCCTTGCAACGAAGCGTGCTGCTGGAACTCCGCCATCCCCATCCCCATGATCCGCACGCAGCGAGACAGCGCAGACCGCTGCGCCGGGGTGAAGCTATGGGTAATGGCAACGACCTCAGGGGTATGACGAATCAGATCATGCTCGGCTTCCGGCATCGCTGCCGACAGGTCCGCCCCAAAAGCCGCGGCGAAAGCGGTGGCATCGCCCGCACCCTCCACCACCTTGAGAAACTCCGCCTGCCAGTAGGCCTTTTTTTCCCAGGGCAAATCCGGATCATCTTCGATAGTGTCGGCAATCCGGCATAAAAGGTAGCCATTACCGACCGCGTCTCGCAAGGTTTCCGGCAACTGAGGAATCGTCAAGGCAAAGGTCCGCGAAACGGCCTGAAGACTTTGCGCCTGGTACGCCAAAGCCTGCGCCAGCGCTGCCGTCAACATGCGGTTCTGTCTGGTGACATCCAAACTCCTTGTTCTATTTATCCGGGTGTGCAAAACACCCTGTCATCTGGCGGCAATGTAACGATCCCAGGCCCATTCTGCAAGTCTTGCAGGCCCACGGCCCCATCCTGGGCAGACTCATCACGACTCGCCAGAGGAAAGCGTGACATCGGGCGGCATGCGCAATTCGGAACGCCGGGCGCGATGCATCAGCACATCGCTCGCAACGCGCGGCGCCGTACCCTCAAAAAGCACGCGATACACCTGCTCGGTGATGGGCATATCCACGCCCAGACGCTGTGCAAGCTGAAACAGTGCTTGCGCCGTGCACACACCCTCGGCTTCTTCACCGATCTCGCGCAGCACCGCTTCCAGGCTCAGGCCGCGGCCTAGGCCTACACCCACCCGCCGGTTCCGCGAGAGGTCGCTGCTGGCCGTGAGGATCAAGTCGCCGGCACCGGCCAGGCCCATGAAGCTTTCTGTTCGCCCCCCCAGCGCCGTTCCCAGACGATGTAATTCTGCCATCCCGCGAGTGATGAGCGCGGCACGCGCACTATCGCCATTTCCCAATCCATCAGAAATGCCGGCGGCAATCGCCAGCACATTTTTGATCGCCCCACCCAGACAGACGCCCGCCACATCATCACTGGTGTAGACCCGCATCTGCGCACTGCCAAAGGCTGCGGCGACCCGCTGGGCGTAGGCCGGGCTGGTGGACGCCGCCGTCATCGCCAGTGGTTTACCCAGGATCAGGTCATGAGCAAAACTGGGCCCGGAAAGCACCACCAGCGGCACATTCGGCACGGTCTCCCGCAAGACCTGATCAAGGCGCAAGGTAGTCTGCATTTCCAACCCTTTACTGGCGAGGACCAGCAGCGCAGCGGGTGGCAGGTAAGCGCGCAAAGTCGTCGTCAAAGCGCGCAAGGCATGGCTGGGTATGGCGAGTACGATACCCTCACTGTTTCGTACAGCAACGCCGAGATCCACTGTGCAGCAGAGGTTTTCAGGTCGCGCGCACTGCGGGAATATGGGGAAAAGATCGACACGGTCGGGCTGGCAGGGCAAACGCTTGGCACAGCGCCCCCAGAGTTGCACTGTATGCCCCTGCCGGAGCAGATAAACCGCCAGGGCGGTCCCCCAGTGACCGCCCCCCAGCACCGCCCAACGCATGCCTTATTGCGTCGTGTAGTTCTGTTGCTGGACCTGTGCCTGCTGATACAGGGCCTCGAAGTTGACCGGGTGCAGATGCAAAGGCTGGAAACCACCACGGCCTACCATATCTGCCACCACTTCCCGCGCGTAAGGAAACAGTATCGTCGGACAGTGCACGGCTATCAGGGCGGGCATGTGCTCCTCCGGAATGTTCTGAATGCGAAACAAACCGGACTGCTGAACCTCCACCGCAAAGTAAGTGCTTTCGCCCGCCTTAGCCTTGACAGTGACGGTCAGCGTCACTTCGGTAAGGTCGTCCATCCCTTCCACTCCGTTGCTGGTGGTATTCAGTCCCACATCCACGGTCGGCGCTTCAGTCTGCACAAAACTCAGTGGCGCATTGGGCGACTCAAAAGAGATGTCCTTCACGTAAATGCGCTCGATCATAAAAATTGCTTCTTGTTCGTCCATAAGTCCTTTTATCCTGGATTTTTGAATTGCGAGAGGCCTAGTCTACCTGAAGAGATACCCCCTGGGCTACGCGTGTGCATCCGCAATTTCCAAAAAACAACACTTGCCCTGTGCGCCTGTTCTGTGTAGGATTCCTAGCGCTGTCCAGGTCCCCATCGTCTAGTGGCCTAGGACACCGCCCTTTCACGGCGGTAACTGGGGTTCGAACCCCCATGGGGACGCCAATAAAAAACAACAGGATAGCCAATTCAGTATGGCTATCATTGATTATTAAATGCTGCACTTAGCTACGAACCATAGGGCAGCATGGCGACAGTTAACTCCAGATAATAACGTGATCGGCTGGCAAGCCATCATTCGTAAACGCGGGTTCTCCTCCCAGACGAAAACCTTCCGCACTAAGCGCAACGCAACGCAAGAAACCTCCCATATCCACATCCTGCTGGCTACCAGCTTGGCAAAGCAATCCCTGGCCTCCATCGGTTCCAGACAAATCTCGCGATATCGGAACACTCGTCTTAAGATTGTTTTCGGCATCGACGGTCAACAGATCGCCGTGCCAAGGTAACCCGTTGAGATCGAGGGCGAATCCATCCGCATTATTTCGGCCCGCAAACTGACCAATGATGAGAGGAAAGATTATAAGTATTCCTGAACGTATCAAAACCCGTCTGAACAAGGGGCGCTCCGACCACGGTCACGCTGCGAATACCGGTAGACGTGGTGGAATCCCTGAAAGAGATCGCACCACAGCGCGGATTCTCTGGCTATCAGCTGTTGCTCAAGGCGTATGTGAGCGAGGGGCTACGGAAGGATGAGGCCATATCCGCGTGATTGCAGGTTCACCACCTGTGGGGCAGACCGCCGTCTCCTGAGCAGCACTGAGCGGTTTGAAGTCTGCTCCTGCAAGCCGACTCCGAACGTGACGTTATAACCCCTGGAGATAGTCATGCGTAAAGTCTTTCATACCAGCCAATTCATGGCGGGCAATTCATCTGCCGTCCGCATCCCTAGCCCCCAGCCAGAAAGAGCAGCTTTGACCGCATGATTGCCGCACATGCCTTATCGCTGGGAGTCACGCTGGTGACACCAGCAACACGGCCGATTTTGATCTCTATGCCGGTGCAGGACTGGTCGTCGAGAACTGGGTGGCATGATGGCGAAAGGGATATCAATACGCCCCGTTCCGGAGCAACACCACTTTTACGGTACGCAGCAGGATGACGATGTCATACCACAGGGACCAGTTCTTCACGTACCACGCGTCCAGAGAGGCGCGTTCGGCGAAGGTGGTCTCGGAGCGACCGCTGGTCTGCCACAGGCCGGTGATTCCGGGATGCACCTGGCGATAGAGGGCTAAACCGTTGCCGTAGCACTCCAGCTCCCGGTCCAGCAGAGGGCGCGGACCCACCAAGCTCATTTCGCCCCGGAGCACGTTGAACAATTGAGGCAGTTCATCCAGGCTGGTGCGGCGCAGGAGGTGCCCGATGCGTGTCACGCGAGGGTCATCACGCAACTTGAAATTGCGCTGATACTCGGCGTGCAACTCGGGGTGGCTGGTAAGATATTGCCGCAGACGGCTTTCGGCATCGATGACCATGCTGCGGAACTTGTAACAGGGAAAGGGTTGCCCGCCCCGCCCCACCCGTTCCTGCACAAAAAACACCGGCCCACCATCGTTCCGGCGAATCCGCCACGCCAGAAAGAGCAGCAGGGGCGACAGGAACAGCACCAGGATGCTGGCCGCCACCAGATCAAAGGCCCGTTTGATGATCCGCGGCCCGGGGCGGGCG
>NZ_JAAZTY010000091.1 GCF_018854775.1 Acidithiobacillus ferriphilus
GCTTCAGCTCATCCCGCCACGCTGATTCATATGGTAGGGTTGTTTCTGCTGGATAAAGCAGATATTGACCGGGCCCGTCTCGAATTTGTATTCACCGGCAGCTATCAGGGCGTACTGAAAGCTATCTTGCAGGGGCGGGTCGATGTAGGTTTTTTGTTTGACGAAGTGTATGCCTCTGCGAGTGGCCTGATTCGTGATCGACTACGCATTATTGATCGTTCCAATGATGCTTTCGCTTTCCATGCCTTCTGTATTGGACCACGCTTGTTGTCGCAGCGGGAGCGGCTTGCTCAGGTGCTCTTCCAGATGGATCAGGAAGCGGGTGGGCAGGTACTGTTGCGGGATATCGGTTTTTCCGGCTTTGCGCCGGTGACCGGTGACGAGTTGTCTTGCCTGACCATGCTTGCCGATGAATACATCAGCGGCCACGAGGCCATCGATCTGCGTGCGACATCTTCTCTGGCTATCGATGACAGTGCCTTTGTGGCCGCCCGCGAGGACCCGGACAGCGGGACAACGTAGCGTGTCTGTGCTTACAATGCCCGCATGAGCTACCGTGACCTGCGAGCCTTCATGGCCGATCTTGAAAAACGCGATTTATTGCGCCGACTGAGCATGCCTGTCTCGCCTGCGCTGGAGATGACGGAGATTTGTGACCGTACCCTGCGCGCCGCAGGCCCTGCCATTTTGTTCACCCAGCCTGCGGGTTATGATATGCCCGTGCTGGGCAACCTCTTTGGCACGACGGAGCGGGTGGCACTGGGAATGGGGGGCGAATCGCTTGCTGACCTCCGGCAGATCGGTCAATTACTGGCTTATCTCAAGGAGCCTGACCCGCCCCGCGGCTTGCGCGACCTCTGGGAGAAATTACCTACCCTGCGTAAAATCCTCCACATGGCGCCGACGACCCTGAGTCGCCCGCCCTGTCAGGAAATTGTCCGGCACGGAGGCGCGGTCGACCTCGCTGTCCTTCCTGTGCAGACCTGCTGGCCCGAGGATGCGGCCCCGCTCATGACCTGGGGTCTGACCATCACCAAGGGGCCACACAAGCGGCGGGCCAACATGGGTATCTACCGGCAACAGGTCATCGGCCGTAACCGGGTGATCATGCGCTGGCTGGCGCACCGGGGGGGCGCTCAAGACCTGCGCGAATTTCAGAAAGTACACCCCGGCGAGCCATTCCCCGTTGCCGTGGCCTATGGGGCCGATCCGGCAATCATCCTGGCTGCGGTTATCCCCATCCCCGACACTATTTCTGAGCATCAGTTCGCCGGCCTGCTGCGCGGCGGACGTACGGAACTCGCCAATGCGCTGAGTGTCCCGCTGCAGGTGCCTGCGCGTGCGGAGATTGTGCTGGAAGGGCATATTTATCCCGATGACATGGCGGTGGAGGGGCCTTTCGGAGATCACACGGGCTACTACAACGAGACCGAGCGCTTTCCGGTGTTCACCGTAGAGACCATCAGTCACCGTGAAAACCCCACCTACCACAGCACTTACACCGGTCGACCGCCCGATGAGCCCGCCATACTCGGTGCCGCGCTCAACGAAGTTTTCGTACCCTTGCTACAAAAGCAGTTTCCGGAAATTGTCGATTTTTATTTGCCACCGGAGGGTTGCTCTTACCGCCTGGCCGTCGTCAGTATCCGTAAAGGTTATCCCGGTCACGCCAAAAGAATCATGTTCGGCGTCTGGGGCTTTTTGCGGCAGTTTATGTACACCAAGTTCATCATTGTGGTGGATGAAGACATCAATGTGCGCCGTTGGGAGGACGTAATCTGGGCGATGACCACCCGGATGGATCCGGTGCGTGACATCACCCTCATTGAAAATACGCCCATAGATTATCTCGACTTCGCTTCGCCGGTTGCCGGGCTGGGCGGTAAGCTGGGTATGGACGCCACCAACAAGTTGCCTGGAGAGACGGCCAGAGAATGGGGTCGTCCCATTCATATGCCTGACGGGCTACGCAAACGGGTAGATGACCTATTGGCAACGCTGGAGCGGCCGCTATTCTAAAACACGCACTGTGGGGGTGCGGGGTTCCTAAAATATGCATATGGGGTTATTCTTAATCACTGATGATGAACAGGTCGGTACTTCAGCGGTACTCTGGACAGAGAAAAAGGGCCTAGGTGTTGTCTTAAGCCCTTGTTTTTAAGTGGAGCGGGTGATGGGAATCGAACCCACGCCATGAGCTTGGGAAGCTCAGGTTCTACCATTGAACTACACCCGCACATGGTGAATTCTATGCGGATGTACCTAAAAAGGCAAGGTGACCGCAGACACTGCGATTTCCGGTAATTATAAACAAAGTCAATAAGATACTTAATAGACCAAGAGGCATTGATTATGGATCAGTTACCAACTCGGGAAGAGGATATTGAACAGGCCTCACGCTCCCTGAAAGCTATGGCGCACCCGCTGCGTCTCAAGGTTTTATGTGTATTGGGTTCAGAAGAAATGAGTGTGCAGGATATCGTAGCCGCTGTTGGTACCACCCAGAGCAACATCTCTCAGCACCTCGCTATTTTGCGTGAAAAAGATATCCTTCGCGCCCGTAAGGACGCCAATAAGGTCTATTACCGCGTGGGTGATCCCCGTACCCTGCGTTTGATCGCCATGATGAGTGATGTCTTTTGTCACATCCGGTAAGCACTGAAGGTCGGCTTCAGACGATGCGATTCAGGGGGTATTCCCGGTAAAATAAGGCTTGAATGCCCATCTATTGTATATAATAATAATCTTATTCTTTGGCCGGTCTTGCTGTGGCTTGGCAGGGGCTATTTCATGTAGCCGTATATGAAATCTCTGTCTCAGCTACAATGAGTTCATTCATCGCTGGATGGCATGAGCGCTTTGCAAGGTCGTCCAGTTCCTCAATTTTGTGTCGCCCGCTGCGGCGAGGGAAGACATGTCCCTGCGTTCTCACAAAAAAACATACTCCGTTTCGGTCGCTCTGCTGATGGGCGTCAGTGTCTCGCTACCAGTCGCCGCTCTGGATTTTAATCAGTGCCTTGATCTCGCCCTCAAACAAAATCCGCAGATGCTCCTGGCGCATGCCCGGCAGGCAGAAGCCAAAGGCGCCGTCTCTGCGGCGCGTGGTCACCTGCTCCCCAGGCTCGTGGCCTCTTTCTCCGCCAGCCAGTCGAACAACGCCCTGACCGTTTTTGGTATGAAGCTGTCGCAGCGACAAGCGACCTTCAGTGATTTTGGTGCGAACCAATTTAACCCTGATGCGCTGGGTGTGGCACCGACAGGGCTGAACCAACCGGGGAGTTACCACAATTTTGGTACCAGGGTGCAACTGGAGATTCCGATTTGGACTGGTGGGGCAACCTGGGGACGTTTGGATCAGGCGCGGGCCATGTTGGAGGCGGCCCAGAGTGGCGATGTCATGGCCCGCCAGAAGCTGATTTTTGCTGTTTTGCAGGCCTATGACCGTGTTATCGCCGCCAATGCCGGCATGGCGGTGGCGGATAAAGCCCGGCGGGCAGCCGCCTCTTACGTTAAGACCAGTCGCTCCCTGCTGACGCATGGGGTGCTGGTAAAAAGCGATCTGCTGTCTGCGGAAGTGTATTTGGAGAAAGCCGAAATGGCCGTCGAAAGCGCCCACAACGCCCAGGCCAATGCTCTGGACAACCTCGCCATGCTCGTGGGCTGGCCGGTAGGACAGGCCCTGACCGTGGGCGAGCCCGTCCAGCCCACACTGCCTGCGGCGCCTCTCGCCAGTCTACAGAGCGACGCGCTGACCCGGAACGCTGGTATCGTCGCCCTCCGTCACAAGGTCAGGGCGGCCCAGGGTGGCATTCGCGTCGCCCGTGCCGCTTATCTGCCCCACATCAACGCCATGGCCAATCAGGAATGGAATGGCAGCACTCCGGGCAACGCGGCACCGTCTTATACCATCGGCGGAGAAGTGACCTGGAATGCGCTGGACTTCGCGCGCGGGGGCGGGATGGATCGTGCCCGCGCGGAGCGCGAGCAGGCCGTGGCCGCGTTGCAGGAGGCGCAGGATAAATTGCGTTTGCGGGTGGCGCAGGTATGGCGGAGCGCCCGGGAAGCCGCGCTGCGCGTCAAAATGCGTGCACTCGCAGTTAGACAGATGGAGGAGGCGCAACGTCTGGTGCGTCTGCGTTACGAAAATGGTATAGAGACCGTGACCGGCTTGCTGCGCGGACAGGCAGAGCTGGATCAGGCGCGTGCCGAGCTCGTCTCTGCCCATTATGCGGAGGCGGTAGAACGCGGCGCCCTGTTGCTGGCCATCGGCAAGTTGAATCCCCAAGAAATCGTCAGTGTGAGTAATATGCCCGCCGCAGAAGGAGCCCCCCAATGAACACATGGAAGCGAACCGCGTTCATCGCTGCCCTGGCATGCTCTGCGACAAGCCTTGCGGCCTGCAGCAAATCGCCTCCTGATGCGCCACAAGTGCAGCGTAAAGTCGCGGCGCCGGTCGTGCAGATGGGGAGCCGGAGCATGGCCGCCTTTGCCCACGTTCCGGGTACGGTCACTGCCCATCAGCAGGTGCAACTCAGTTCCCGTCTGAGTGGTTATATCCGCGCCATGAGCGTGCGTGATGGACAGGCCGTAAAGGCGGGACAACTGCTCTTTGAGGTTGATCCAACGAATGTGCTGGGACAGGTGCAGCAGGCCCAGGCCGGTTTGGCCGAAGCCGAATCCGCGCTTACGGACGCCCGCTCCAATTATTATCGATTCAAGGCCTTATATGCGCAGCAGGCCATTCCCGAGAAGCAGTGGGATCAGGTGAAATCCACCTATGCCATGGCTCAGGCCCGTGTCGCTGCGGCGCGGGGGGGTGTCAGCACGGCGCAGTCGCAACTGCGTTATGCCCGGGTAAGGGCGCCTTTCTCCGGGATTATCACGCGCAAGTTCATGCAGAATGGGGATCTTGCATCGCCTGGCCAGCCCATTCTGGCCTTGGCGGATACCTCCCGATTGGAAGTCCAGTGTAGTGTTGGCGGGACCTTGTACCGCAGTCTCCACATCGGCCAGAAAATCGCTGTCATCGCCGACGGGAAAAGCATTTCCGCAACCGTTCTGGATCTGGTCGGAGCCGCAGACGCGATGACCCATACGCACATGGTCAAGCTCGGCTTGCCCGCAGACAGTACACTGCAGGCCGGTGATTACGTGCGCGTGGAAGTGCCGGTCACCCGGCGCCAAGCGATGGTGCTGCCAGTGGCCGCCTTGCTGGATCGGGCCGGTATTCCCGGTGTTTTCGTCGTGGATGCGCGAGGCATCGCGCGCTATCGCATGGTGCGGCCGGGGCAACGTACGCCGGAGGGCATGGAAATTCTTTCCGGTCTGAGTACGGGTGAGACGGTAGTCGTGGGTAACCTCGCCGCGGTGAATAATGGCGACCATATTGAGCCAGTCGGAATCACTCATGGCTGAACCAGGGCAGCGGCACAACTTGGCGGGGCGGCTTGCCCAGTCTTTTTACCAATCCAAGATCACTGTGCTGATCATGGTGGCCATCGCCCTGTTCGGGGCTTTGGCCATGCTCTTCACGCCGCGCCTGTATAATCCTGAGATCGTGGTACCCGCCGCCGAAATTTTCATCATGCGCCCCGGCTCTGACAGCGAGGAGATTCACCATCTGGTGATACGTCCGTTGGAAGCCCTGATGGCATCCCTGCCTGGCGTCCATCACACTTTTGGCTATGCCGTCAACGATATGGGCGTGGTCACCGTCGAGTTTCAGGTCGGTGCCAACGAAGAGAAGAGCCTGCTCGAAGTCTACAACCAACTTAGCCGGAATATGGACAAAATGCCTCCCGGTACGGCGCAGCCGTTGGTGAAATCCATAGGCGTCAATGACGTCCCGATGATGTCGGTGACCCTGAGCTCCAGTCAGTTGACGCCTTTGGAGTTGCGTCAGGTTGGCGTGCGCTTCATGGACCAGTTGCAGAGTGTGCCGGACGTGGCGAACGCCGAGGTGATCGGCGGGAGTCCTCTGGCTATCAATGTCTGGCTAAATCCGGCGAAGCTCTCCAGTGTCGGCCTGAGTCTGAAAAATATTGAGCAGGCGCTGAAGGGGAGTAATGTCATTCTCCCCGGCGGCAATCTGGTGCATAACAACCAAGAAATTCCGCTGCGCATCAATGGGGCGCTGGGCTCGGCACGGGGGGTTGGCGATCTCATTATCGGCGATCATGACGGACAACCGATATTGCTGAAAGAGGTGGCACGAGTCGTAGCAGGCGCCGCAGAAAACAATACCGTGACCAGTGATACCGCCGGGCGTGCCAACCGGATCGGCGTACCCGCGGGTAGCATCATGCCGGCAGTCACCATCACCCTCGCCAAGCGTCCGGGGGCCAATGCGGTGACCGTGGGGGATGCGATCAAGGCAAAGCTGGGGCGCCTGGAACGGGAGGCATTACCGCAGGGAGTGCATGTTTCCATCACCCGTGATTATGGCGCGCGCGCCGATGACGCCGTCAGCACCCTCTTCGAGCATCTGGGCATCGCTGTCGGAGTGGTCGCCATCATCCTGATGATTTTCCTCGGATGGCGGGAAGCGGGCATCGTGATTCTGACAGTGCCGCTGACTCTGGGCATCGTGCTGGGCACGGGCTGGCTGCTTGGGCAGACGATCAACCGGATTACTCTTTTTGCCCTGATTCTCTCGCTGGGGCTACTGGTGGACGGGGGTATTGTCGTCATTGAAAACATCCATCGCCACCTGCATGACTGCGGTAAGGATGGTTTTGCCCGCTGTATCATCAATGCCAGCAATGAGATTGGCAATCCGACGAATATCGCGACGTTGGCGGTCATCCTCGCCTTTGTGCCCATGGCTTTCGTGACGGGAATGATGGGACCCTTCATGTTGCCCATCCCCATTTTTGTGCCTATTGCGATGGTGGCATCGGTGCTGCTCGCTTATACGGTGGTGCCGTGGGGGGCTTACCGTTTCCTGGGCGGCAAAGCGGGCAGGCAGGCGGACAGTGAGGGCGGCGTGCATGCGGCGCGGCCGGATGCCCTGCAGCGGGGATACCTCCGGGTGTTCAAGCCGCTGCTGAAATTCCCGGGGCGGCGCAACCTCTTTTTCATCGTGGTTATGGTGCTGCTCCTGCTGGCGATGCTGATGCCGATGTGGCAGTTCATCCGCCCCCAAGGTATGAATGGACCCCTCAGTGCGCTTGGCGTCAATCTGAAGATGCTTCCAGAAGGCAATGTCAGCGACTTCATGATTCAGGTGGACACCCCTGCAGGGACCGCCCTGGATGAAACCGGGCGGGTTACCGAAGCGGTGAGCAATGTGCTCAGTCAGAATCGCTATATCGAAAACTTCCAGACCTATCTGGGGCGTTCGGCGCCGGTGGATTTCGCGGGTCTGGTGCGTGGTGACCTGATGCGCCAAGGCAGCAATTACGCGCAGATTCAGGTCAACCTGGTGCCGCGGGATGAGCGGCCCATGTCCCACACCGTTTCCGTGGAAGTCTATAAGGCACTGCGATCGGTCCGGGAACGTTTCCCGGGTAGTGTCATCAAGATGTTCGAGGTGCCGCCGGGGCCGCCGGTACGGGCTCAGGTGGTGGCCGAGATCTACGGGCCGGACTATAACAAACTGCGTCAGGTGGCGGGCACGGTCGAACAGGATTTCCGCAAAGACTATGACATGGTCAATGTGGATGACTCGGTGACGGCTACAGTGCCTGAGTATCTGCTGCATGTGGATCAGCAGAAGGCGATGCTCGCCGGTGTCGCGCCGGCGCAGGTGGCTGCTCTGGTGCATGACTATGTGGCAGGTACCAGGCTGGCTGCCCTGCATGTGAAAAATGCCCGCGAGCCGGTGGATATCATGCTTCGCGTGCCTCCAGCGGATCGTGCCTGGCGCCAACAGATCCTCGATTTGCAGGTGCAGAGCCGGAGCGGACAGCAGGTGCCCCTGGCGAGTATCGTGCAGATCGAGCGGACGACGCTGGCCAAGCCGATTTACGATCGTGATCAACATCCCGTGGTGTATGTGACTGGAGATCTCATGGGCTCCAGCCCGGTATATGCGGTGTTGTCGCTGAATCACTGGCTGGATGGCAAAACCATCGACGGTGTGCCTCTCAGCACGGGTAATCTGGGCTTTTCGCCAGCGCAGCCTGATGATGTCACCCATTACCAGATTCTTTGGGGCGGTGATATGCGCCTGACCCTCGATGTATTCCGCGATCTCGGCGCTGCTTTTATTATTGCTCTGGTATTTATCTATCTGATGCTGGTGGCCTATTACCAGTCTTTCGTGATGCCGGTGATCGTCATGGGCGCTATCCCCATGACGTTGATCGGGGTTTTTCCTGGGCACTGGCTGTTGAATACGCCGTTTAACGCCACTTCCATGATCGGGGTTATTGCGCTGGCGGGCGTCGTGGTGCGCAATTCCCTGTTACTGATTGACTTCATTATTGATTACCGGCGCCAAGGCTACCCACTGGAAGAGGCGGTGTTGCAGGCCGGTGCGGTGCGTTTCCGTCCCATTTTGCTGACCGCATTGGCCATCATGTTTGGCTCTGCCATCATGGTAACCGATCCGGTTTTTGGCGGGTTGGCTGTTTCCTTGATTTTTGGCACTTTCGCCTCCACACTGCTGACATTGATCGTGATTCCATTGCTCTATTTCCTCTGGGAACGGCGCTTGGAAAAACAGACACCAAGGAGTTTGATTGCAGATGAATACTGAACGTTGGGTACGCGTGATTGCCGGCTTTTTTGTGCTGGCAAGTGTGATGTTGGGCGCTCCGGTCAGCCCGATATTTGTGAGTGAGTGGTTCTTGGCATTTACCCTTTTTGTGGGTTTCAACCTGCTGCAAAGCGGCTTCACCTCCATTTGCCCGCTGGATCGCATCCTGCTGAAGCTTGGAGTGCCGGGTTCCGGAGGCTGCGGACGCTAAGCCATGGAACATAAAATTCTTTTCTTTATAGAGTCCCAATGGCCGTTGTTGATTGGTGCTGTGGCGCTGATCGTCATGATTTTCAAGGGACCGTTGACACGGAAGGTGGCGGGTATTCAGGAAGTGGATCCGGTCGCTGCGGTGCAGTTAATCAACCATGAAGATGCCGTAATCATTGATGTGCGCGAGCAGAATGAGTGGTCGCGGGGACATCTGCCCGGTGCCCGGCACATTCCGCTGGGTGATTTGCCCAAGTATATGCAAGACCTGGAGAAGCACCGCGGCCATCACGTTATCTGCCAGTGTGCGAGTGGTATGCGTTCGGCGCGTGCCGCAGCCAGCCTGAAAAAGGCTGGTTTTGACAAAATTTATAGCCTGAAAGGTGGAATCAGCGCCTGGCAGAGTGCCGGATTGCCAGTAGAGAAGTGATTATGAAGGGGGCGGCGGTGCGGATGTACGCGACTGGCGTTTGCCCTTATTGTCACAGGGCCGAAGCGCTTTTGCGCAGTAAAGGCGTCACCCCCGAGATTATTCGGGTGGACCGGGATCCTGCGCAACGCCAGACCATGCAAAAGCTCGCCCACGGGCGGCATACCGTCCCGCAGATATTTATCAACGGTCAGCATGTGGGTGGTTATGATGACATCGCCGCCCTGGATCGCCGCGGGGTCCTGGACTCCTTGCTGCAGGAAGAGGGCTGGGAGCGTAGATAGTACGGTTCAATGTAAAATCGGGGGAAAATATGACATCCGTTATATTGCTTTGTCCTGCCTGCGGCGCCGTCAATCGGGTGCCCAAAGAGCGTCTTGGGGAAAACCCCAGGTGTGGCAAATGCCACGCACTGATTTTTCCAGATCACCCCGTTAATCTCAGCGGTAGTCGTTTTTCCGAATATGTTCAGAAAAACGAATTACCGGTGCTGGTCGATTTCTGGGCCCCCTGGTGCGGGCCTTGCCGAACGATGGCGCCGCAGTTTGAACAGAGCAGTCGGGCGATGCGTGGGCGCGTGCTCTTCGCCAAGGTGAATACTGAAGATGAACAGCAAATTGGTGGCCGCTTTCAGATTCGTTCCATTCCCACCATGGTGCTTTTTAAGGCAGGGAAAGAACTGGCACGGGTTAGTGGCGCTATGGGTGCGGCAGAACTTCAGCGCTGGCTGGCGGGGCAGGGTGTCTGAGATTGTTGTCGGGTGCCCCAATATTCCTAAATTAAGTAGATAGTAGGGGGGGCGGTGGTCAGGAAATTCAGTGAGAGCTCCACGCGGCGGCAGTTCCTGCGACAAGCGGCGCTGGGTGGAGTCTTGCTGTATGGCTGGAATGTGGCCGCCGCCGGGCGACTCTGCGCGCTGCGGGTAGGCAGCCACCAACAGGGCGTGCGTTTGGTATTTGATCTGAATCAGCGTTTGACCGCTGCGCCGGTGATTCGCAGCGTGGGTGAAGTGCTGCATATTGAATTGCCGGGGATAGAACACGGGCTTGGTCGTCCCGCAGTGCCGACGCTGGGTCCCCTGCAAGGCGGTGCGGAGATGAATAAAAGCGCCACCGGGTTGGTGCTGCGTTTGCCTTTACGAGAAGCGGTGCGCTGGCGTAGTTTCTCTTTGGGCCCTGGTAGGGGTGCGTCATACCGCCTGGTGCTGGACTTGATGCCTGTCGCTGGAACTGCGGTGAAATCCCCTCGTGCGCATCCCGTGGGCAGAGCCGGCCGGCCCATTGTGGTCTGTCTCGATCCCGGTCATGGTGGCCATGATTCGGGCGCCATCGGCGCCAAAGGGACCCGTGAAAAAGATGTGGTGTTGGATGTCGGTTTGTCGCTGGCCCGACTGATCCGCAGCACCCCCGGAATGCGTCTGGTCATGACCCGTAATACGGATCGCTATGTGCCGCTCATGGCGCGCATGCATTTAGGTTTTGCTCAGCGTGCCGATCTCTTCGTCTCTATCCATGCCGATGCCTTTCCGGAACGTGCGGTGCGTGGCTCGACGGTATGGACGTTATCAGAAACAGGAGCGAGTAATGCGGCGGCACGCTGGCTGGCCAAAACGCAGAACGCCGTCGATCCTCTTCTTGGCGACATCCAGTCGGGTGTTCATGATCCCATGCTCAATGCAGTGCTTATCAATATGACCCAGACGGCGGCGATGAATTCGGCGGTAGCCGCAGCGGATGTCATGATTCGTGGACTGGCCGCAGTGGAGGATTTGCACAATGCCACCGTGCAACACGCCAATTTTGTGGTGCTGCGTGCCCCGAATGTGCCTTCCATGCTGGTGGAGACCGCTTTTATTTCTAATCCTGAAGAGGAACAACGCTTGCGCGATCCGGATTTCCGTCGGCTACTCGCGCGCACCATGCATGATGCCATTGTTGCCCATTTTGTGAAGGCGCCACCTGCGGATAGCGCCTGGTCGGTGACCCGGCATGTGTTGAGCAAAAAGGAAAATCTGGCGGATGTGGCGCAGCATTACGGACTGAGTGTAGAGGCCTTGCGTCTGGCCAATAATCTGCCACGCGGAGAGGGGCAGCCCGGAGAACCTCTCCGCGTTCCCATTACGGGAGCTTGAGTCACCATGGCGAGAGTTGGGGCGCTTATGTTATAACTGCTTGAGCGATATAGAGCGGAACGGTGATGAAACAAGATCTAGATGGTATGGTGCGAGATCAAACCCGCGTCGAGGAATGGATTAACGGCCTGCTGCATGGCGCTGGCGCAGTCGGCGCACTGTTGGTTTTCATGCTATGGATGGTTGGCGCGGGTCTCCACAGTACCCGTCTTGCGGTAGCCAGTATCAGTATATTTGTGGTCACCATTGTGATGCTGTACGGGGCTTCGACCATTTATCATATTCTGCCATCGGGGCGACTCAAAAAGGTCTTTCAGTTGGTGGACCGTTCCGCTATCTATCTTCTTATTGCAGGAACTTACACCCCGGTGACGCTGATGGTGCTCCATGACCCGTGGGGCTGGCTTCTGCTGGCACTGGAGTGGGGTCTGGCAGCGCTGGGCATTACCCTGCTGGCCGTGGGTGGGGCGCGTGCTCAATCGGTCTCTCTCTGGCTGTATCTCGTCATGGGCTGGCTGGCGATCCTTGCCGCAGTGCCGCTCTATAATTCTGCACCTGGCTGGTTTTTATGGTGGCTGGCTGGAGGCGGGCTGGCTTATACCGTGGGTGTCCTCTTTTTCCTGCTGGATCGCTGGAAATATTTTCACTCCATCTGGCACATTTTTGTCATCGCGGGTACCGCACTGCAATTCTGGGCGATTCTGCAGTACGCCGGCTGATTGTGCACCTGCTTATTCTTGCTTTTCTGACCAAAGTGCATATAATCGGCCCGCTTGCTCCCATCGTCTAGTGGTCTAGGACACTGGCCTCTCACGTCGGTAACAGGGGTTCGAACCCCCTTGGGAGCACCACTTTTTCTCTCTGATCGCCCCATTTTGAATGCGCTGAAAGCTGTCTATGCCAGTAGCGTGGCGGTGTGGGTGATTCTTGCCTTGCCAAGCCCGCCGTTGGGCAAGTACCATCCCTAGCAGAAAAGGCATGGGTTAAAGCGGGAGCTGGATCATGTTTCATGGCAGTATGGTAGCTTTGGTGACGCCCAT
>NZ_JAAZTY010000092.1 GCF_018854775.1 Acidithiobacillus ferriphilus
TTCGGGGGATAGCGTTATGCCTTTGGTGCATATGAAAGATCTGCTGAGCCATGCCTATGCGCATGGATACGCGGTAGGCGCTTTCGACGTCGTGAGCCTGGAGTTCGTCGAGGGCGTCATGGCCGCTGCCGAGCGGTCTCGCGCCCCCGTAATCCTCTCTCTGGCCGAATCGCATCTGGAACACTACGATTTCGAACTGCTGATGTCAGGGGTAGAGGCGGCGGCACGCCGTAGCGCGGTGCCGGTGGCCCTCCATTTTGACCGGGGCGCAAACCTGGAAGCGGCGGTGCGGGCTATCCGCCTGGGTTGCAACGGTGTGATGGTGGACGCCTCGCAGTCGACCTTCTCCGATAACCTGACGCATACGAAGACCGTGGTCGATATGGCCCATGCCTGCGGTGTGCCGGTCGAAGGGGATTTGGGTTACATCCCCGACGCAGCGGATATAAACCCCCAAGGGGGGTATCCTGCCACGGCACCCTACACCACTGTGGCCGAGGCGAAGGGCTTTGTCGAACGCACGGGAGTGGATTTCCTCGTGGTGTCCATTCGGGCGGAACAGAGCTGTCCAAATAGTAAAGCCAAGCTGGATATCCAGCGCCTGCGCAGCATCAATCAGGCACTGGGTATTCCTCTGGCAATCCACTGCAGGACCCGGCTCGACGATGATCAATTTCGGCGACTCATTGTCCATGGCGTGGCCAAGATCAATTATTTTACCGCGTTGGCTGAAGCCGCGAACGCGGCGATCAGCGCCCGGGCGAAATCGGCGCCGGGTGCTGGCTACCTGGATTTGGTTCAGGGCGTTGGTGCGGCGATCAGCGCCGAGGCTGAGCGCTGTATGCGCGTGTGGGGCGCCGCCGGGCGGGCCGCCGAGGTGTTGGCATGCTGTCGTCCGTGGACCTCCGTGGAACACCTGATCATCCACAATGTTATCGGCATTTCTGAAAAAGAAGTGACCGCGATGATGATCGAGGGGCAGCAGGCGCTGAGCACCATTCCTGGAGTGCGGTCAGTGATTACGGGTAAGGCGATGAGAGAACGCGCTCAATACCGCTACTGTTGGCAGGTGCGTTTTGCAGCACCGGAAGTAATCAATTCCTACCACGAGCACCCCGACTATGTGGCCTTCACCAACCGGCGTTTCCGACCTGTGGCCGACCGAGAAATCAGTATCGACTACGCCATGGAAAGCCTATGA
>NZ_JAAZTY010000093.1 GCF_018854775.1 Acidithiobacillus ferriphilus
CCACCGCCGCCACCGCCGCCACCGCCGCCACCGCCGCCACCGCCACCGCCACCGCCGCCGCCACCGCCGCCGCCACCGCCGCCACCGACCGCAAAGCGCGGGCACTATGGGCTTGATGAAGACACGTTTTCCCAGATATTTCTTGATCATGATTGAGCATATTTTGGATGGAGAATAAGATGGCGCGCGAAAATACATTGACTCGGGAATTCTTGCGGCACTTCATACCCGCAGTATTGCTTAATGCTGTGTTGGTGCTTGGTATTCTCGCATTGGGACAGTACTTGCTGATTCGTCAGGCGGAAGATCAGGAGCTTTCTGCCATACGCAATGAGTTTCATCAGTTAACAGCGGGTTATGCGCAGCAAGTCCTTGGCGCTGCCAGCGCTCTGGCAGGCAATCCAGGAGTGGTGGCTGCCTTTGCTACCGCACCTTCTGCGAGTCAACGTACTCAACTTGGCGCAGAGTCCGATAGCTTGTATCGCGTGCTCAAGTCACAATACGGCCACGCCGTGGTGGTCTTTATCGCCAACCAGCATGTATTGTATCGCGCTAATAAACCAACATTTTTTGGGGATCATATAATCCCTCGTCCAGATATCTCTCAGGTAATAAAGACCGGCCTGCCAGTGGCCAATCTGGGACTGCTGAAGATTGTTGGCTATTCTGTAAGTGGTGTTGCTCCTGTGCTTTCCAGTGACGGTACTGCGATCGGGGTTGCGCAGGTCAGTTTGCCCATTGCCTCGTTATATGGCCGCATATTGCATGATATTCCAGGGAGCGGTATTGCCGTCCTGATCCATCACAACGCTGCTTCGCCTGATGGTGTTAACGGAAAAATGCTGGGAAATAATTTGGTTAGCTATGTTAGCTCTCCTGATCTGCAGGAATATATTGCCCAACATCCCCATATGCTGCGCGCGAACTACAGTGGCATAGCCAGGCTTAAGGATGGTGAGTTTTACCATCTCTTCGTGATGCCTCTGACGGGATATGATAAGAAACCGCTGGGCCTGGCCGTGTTTGGTTACAACGTAACAAGCACGCTGCGCATCGCGGCGATTACGCTCGGTGCATCTCTGATCTTGAGTGCTTTGGTATTTTTCTTGATCGGACTCAATCTGAAACGCTTTGTCGAGCGACGCATTCTTGCTCCAGTAGTGGAATTGGCGCAGCGGCTGCGGGCAATTTCTCTGGGAGAGCGATTGGAACAATCGCTAGAACAGACGGAAACGAATGAGATCGGCATTCTCCAAACAGCAGCCGAGCGACTGCGCAAGACCTTGCTGAACATGCTGAGCCATATTAAGAAATCTGACTAGCACAATTTTCCTCTGCGTTTGGCACTGTCTGCATTGATGGTGCCACGCCCGCTGTGCAGCAATTTTCGCTGAGATAGGCCACTAAGGTCCAGACTACGGGCATGACCGCGCGATAACGTTGGTGGCGCCCCTCCCGCTGTACCGTGACCAGTCCCGCATGTTGCAGAGACTTGAGATGGAAAGAAATACCATTGTGCGTTTGCCCCAAATGCTCGGCAATTTCGCCAGATACCAAGCCTACAGGCTCCTGCTCCACCAAGAACCGGAAAATATCCAGCCGTACCGGCGACGCGAGTGCCTCCAAGCAAAGTACCATTCGATTCCGTTGTTCTGTGGCATCCATAAATCAACTCACGAACTTTCGTGGAAATATTGACATGAACTGACCGCTCGTCAAGACTACGCGCTGAATCTTCTGCGGAGCGACGGGCCCATGCTGGCGGTACTGATCTTTCTGGCAACGTTGATATTGGTGATCTGGCAACCCAAGGGGCTGAGTATTGGCTGGAGTGCCATGGGCGGGGCGGCGCTGGCGCTGGCGACTGGTGTCATCACCTGGAGTGATATCCCCGTAGTTTGGCACATCATCTGGGACGCCACTTTTACCTTTGTGGCTCTCATCATCATTTCGCTGATTCTGGATGAAGCGGGCTTTTTTCACTGGGCGGCGCTGCACGTGGCGCGTTGGGGTGGTGGGCGGGGGCGGCTCTTATTCCCGCTGATTGTTATCCTCGGCGCGGCCATCGCTGCAGTCTTTGCCAATGATGGCGCCGCCTTGCTCCTGACCCCGATTGTGATGGCCATTTTGCTGCAACTGGAGTTCACCCCGGCCGCCACCTTTGCCTTTGTCATCGCCACGGGTTTTGTCGCCGACACCACCAGCCTGCCGCTGATGATTTCTAATTTGGTTAATATCGTCAGCGCCAACTATTTCAATATTTCGTTTGATCGCTACGCCCTCGTGATGATTCCGGTAGATCTGGTGGCGTTGGCGACGACGCTGCTGGTGCTCTGGATCGCATTTCGGCGGGTGTTGCCACAGCATTACGGCACGGCGCATCTCCCGGAGCCGGCAACGGCGATCAAAGACCATCTGGTGTTCCGTGCCAGCTTTCCGGTGCTGATTTTGTTGCTCATCGCCTATTTTGTGACCGCGCAGTGGCAGATACCCGTCTCTGTGGTCACTGTTACGGGTGCCTTGATTCTGCTTGCCCTGGCTGGCCGCTGGTTTCAGGGTGGGCGCGGCGCGCAGATTCCCATACGCAAGGTTTTGCAGGAGGCGCCCTGGAAAATTGTGGTCTTCAGTTTGGGTATGTACCTGGTGGTGTACGGGTTACGTAACGCCGGATTGACGGGCTATGTGACACAGGCCCTGCTTTGGTTTGGCGCGCATGGGCGGATCGCGGCGGCACTGGGTATGGGTTTCCTGGCGGCACTACTTTCTTCGGCGATGAATAACATGCCAGCGGTATTGGTGGGCGCACTGGCCATTCACCACGCGCCAGCCGCAGCGGATCCCATGATTCACGAGATCATGGTCTATGCCAATATCATCGGCTGTGATCTGGGTCCGAAGTTTACACCCATCGGCAGTCTCGCCACCTTATTGTGGTTGCATGTGCTGGGTCGCAAGGGGGTCACCATCACCTGGGGCCAGTATATGAGGACTGGGCTGCTGATCACACCGCCGGTGCTTTTGGTGACTCTGCTGGCGCTCGCCTGGTGGTTGCCGCTGGCTTGAAAAACAGGGCTTGAAAAAATCCTTTCCCATCCTCATGTAGTGTGATATGGAGATGTTGGCCCTATGCGGCCAAGGGGTATTTCATGAATCTCGTCAGACCGGCAGCGGTGGCCGGCACCTTTTATCCTGCCGAGGCTGCCGTTTTGCGGACCGAGGTAGAGCGTTTGCTGGCCAGGGCTGAACATGCCGGTGAAGTGGCCGCTGTCTCATGGCCCAAGGCCATTATCGTTCCTCATGCGGGCTACATCTACTCGGGAGCGGTAGCCGCTTCCGGTTACGCCCTGTTGGCCAAGGGGCGGGGGCACATCCGCCGGGTGGCGCTTCTGGGGCCGGCGCATCGTGTGCCATTCCGCGGTCTCGCTCTTCCTGGGGTCCAGGCCATGCAAACGCCGCTGGGTAATGTCGCGGTGGATCCGGCGGGGGTGGAGGCACTGGCCGGGTTGCCCCAGGTCCGGGAAATGCCGACCGCGCACGCCCAGGAACATGCCCTGGAAGTGCAATTGCCTTTTATTCAGGAAGTGCTGGATGGCGTCAGCGTCATTCCTCTGGTGGTGGGAGATGCCCGACCAGAGGCGGTGGCGGAGGTTCTGGAGAAGCTCTGGGGTGGCGAGGAGACAGTCATCGTTATCAGCTCCGACCTCTCTCACTACCATCCCTACGCCGAAGCCCGTGCGATAGACCGCCATACGGTGCAGGAAATATTGCACTTCGAGTCCACACCCATAGAGCACGAGCAGGCTTGCGGCGCTACGCCCATCAATGGCTTTCTCCCGGTCGCCCGCAAGCACCACCTGCATCCACGTCTGGTGGGGCTGTGTAACTCGGGTGATACGGCGGGGTCCCGTGATGCGGTGGTGGGCTATGCCGCGGTAGCTTTTTACGGAGAAAGCCGTGACCATGCAGGATGCTGATGAAAAGACCAGTGGGCTTCCACCGGAAGCCGGGAAAGTCCTGTTGCATTTGGCCCGCGCTACGATTGCCGGGGCGTTGGGTTTGCCCGCTGAGTTGGCGGCTGTTCCGAACTGGGCGCAGCGGCCCGGTGCGACCTTTGTGACGCTGACTGGACCTCAGGGCTTGCGAGGCTGCATCGGCAGCCTGCAAGCCTACCGTCCCCTTGGGGTGGACCTGCGCGCCAACGCCCTGGCGGCGGCCTTCGAAGACCCGCGTTTCCCGCCGATGAGCGCGGAGGAGTGGTCACAGGTGGAGGTGGAGGTTTCATTACTTTCTTCGCTGCAACGTATGCATTTTGACAACGAAGAGAGCCTGTTGCAGCAAATACAACCCCATCAGGATGGGTTGGTTTTAAGCCATGGGGTGCATCGCGGCACCTTTCTCCCGCAGGTATGGGACGAACTCCCCCAGCCACGGGAATTTCTGCGTGCGCTGAAGCACAAGGCGGGCCTGCCTGCGGATTTCTGGTCTGTAAACATAGAGGTGTACCGCTATATGGTCGAGAAATGGCGTGAAGGGCCGACCGTAGACAGAAAGAGCGATGGATAAAGAAGCGCTTATAACGCATCCCGGCCGCTACTGGCATAGTCTCGCAGATGGACGCATTCAGTGTGACCTCTGTCCGCGCGATTGCCGCCTGCAGGAAGGGCAACGCGGGGCTTGCTTTGTGCGGATGCGGAAGGGCAATACCATGGTCCTCAGCACCTATGGGCGTTCCTCGGGTTTTTGCATGGACCCCATTGAGAAAAAACCCCTGAATCATTTTTACCCCGGCAGCAGTGTGCTCTCTTTCGGTACGGCGGGCTGCAACCTGGCCTGCAAGTTCTGCCAGAACTGGGATATTTCCAAGTCTCGCGAGATGGACCGGCTCCAGGACCAGGCGAGTCCTGCGGGCATCGCGGCAACTGCCCTGTCGCTGGCTGCCAAAAGTGTGGCCTTTACCTATAATGACCCGGTTATTTTTGCCGAATACGCCATGGATACGGCGGACGCCTGCCATGCCGCCGGCATTAAGACCGTGGCCGTTACCGCTGGCTATATCCACGCGCAGCCGCGGGCGGAGTTTTTCGCCAAAATGGACGCAACCAACGTCGACCTCAAGGCCTTTACCGACGAATTTTACTTCAAGCTGACGGGAGCGCATCTGGCTCCCGTGTTAGAAACGCTGGAGTATATTGTCAAAGAGACCCAGACCTGGCTGGAAATAACTACGTTGCTTATTCCGGGCCATAATGACTCCGAGGCGGAAATCCGTGCGGCTGCGGAGTGGATTATGGAGCATCTGGGTCCCGACGTGCCGCTGCATTTCTCTGCTTTCCATCCAGACTACCGAATGCCAGATGTCCCCGCCACACCGGCAGATACCCTCGTGCAGGCACGCCGCGTGGCCATGGAGGTGGGTTTACATTATGTCTATACCGGAAATGTGCACGATCAGGAGGGCGACACCACTTTTTGTCCCGGATGCGGGGCGGCATTGATCGTCCGCGACTGGTATCAGATATTGTCTTATCACCTGACTCCGGGGAGTCGTTGTCCCCATTGTGGCCATTCTATTGCCGGACATTTCGAGGCCCGGCCGGGGAGTTTCGGACGCAAGCGCATTCCTTTACGCATCGGGGCTTGAGTGGCGGTCCGCCAAATCCATAGCCCAGATCTCAGATCTATTATCCCTGTGGAGAGGGGTCACACAAACGCCGCATATTCTCTGGCAGTTCGGTAGGGCACTCACCGCACTGTCGGTTGGCGGGAACCGCATAATCTATTTTTTTTGGATAGGCCAGATTCAGGTTCGCCATAATGTCCTGGAACTCTTTCACGCTTTTGCCCGCCAGCCGGGGATTCCGCCCTTTTTCCTGTGCCACAGAAGAAACGTGTCGATGCTGATAATCGTGCGCTGGATAGATCAGGGTTTCGTCCGGCAGGCTGAATAACTTATCCCGGATCGACCGATAAAGAGTGGCTGCATCGCCATTCTGAAAGTCGGTGCGTCCGCAGCCATCAATCAGCAGCGCGTCGCCCGTAAATACTCGTTGACTATCGCCCTCACTCAGCAAATAACTATGGTGGGTGTCGGTGTGTCCGGGTGTGAACAGTGGAGAAAAGGTGAGGGTGCCTACTCTGAATGCTTGTCCCTCCATGGTCCCAAAATCTGTGCAGGGAAGCTGATCCATGGCCGGACCGGCAATCCGGCTTCCGGCAACCGATTTGAGCTTGTATGCGCTGGTGACATGATCGGCATGAATGTGGGTCTCCAGGGTGTAGACCAGGTGCAGACCCAGCGCCTGAAGCACTTGCAAATCCCGCTCCATGGTTTCCAGTACGGGATCCAGCAGGATCGCCTGTCCCGTCTGAGTACAACCGAACAGGTAGGTATAAGTAGAGGATTCCGCTTCAAACATCTGTCGAAATATCATCATGTATCTCCTTTCTTTCAGGGCAAGTCAGTGATTCGCCATGTGCTTAGAAACTGGTCATTTCCTCGGCAGTGCCGATCCAAAAGGATAGCCTTCATCGCCGCAGGGGCTCAATCCTCGCTGCCGGATGGATATGTCTTGGAATAAAGGTGATAATTTGGCGGTACGTCAGGCTGTATACGTGAAAACATCCGATGTGGTCGGATGGGTCGCGTAGCTTCGCCTCCACTACGTCATCCTTTGCCAGAGAATACGCTGATTATGAGGTTTCCACGACTATCCACCGGCCATGCGCATGTCCGATAGCGCCATAGTGGCAGCCGTTCCGCGTTCCATACAATCGTTTCTCCTCCTGACCCCGGGAGAATGGCGAGATCTCTTTTCCAGCCGCCATCACCCCCGTCTTTTCCAGCGCGAACGGGCACGTTTCATCCTCTCCCGTGTCCGCATCATTGCCGCCCTGCTGGCTATTCTCGCCCCATTCCGGATCGTTGCGGATGCGCTGCTGCTCCCCCATCCTCTGTTCATCCTTCTCGATAGCGGACGAATCGTCGTGGCCGTGGCGTTTGCCGTATTGGCCTTTTTTTGCAGGTGCCGTCCAACACCGCGGCACGCCCGGTTGGCTATGGTCATGCTCTTTTTGATTCCCGCTTTTTTCTTCCTTTTTTCACACGTGTTACTTGCCCATACCCAACTGAATGGCGGGACGGAATACTTCGAAAAATATAATTTTCTACCCTTTATACTTATGGCAGGTGTAGGCATATTTCCCATGGTTCTGCTGGAAACCCTGGCTTTCACCCTTTCCCTGCTTACGGCTTTTGCGCTGCCCTTATGGTTGCAGGAGGATCCGCGCATTCTACCGGAACTCATCGATCTGGCACTGGTAGCCAGTATTGCCGCCCTGGCCGCCATGAGCCAGCTTCAAAGTATGAAAAGACTCTTCGTGCAATCCTCTACGGATCCCCTGACCGGGTTGCTTAACCGACGTGCCGGTGAAAATCTGTTGACCCTGCTGTTTGCCCAGGCGGAACGCCATCCCCACGCGCTTTCTGTCGTTTTGCTGGATGTGGATAACTTCAAGGGAGTTAATGACAATTGGGGACACGAGATGGGGGATCGGGTACTTCAGGAGGTGGCACAACTGCTGCAATCCGGAGTACGGACGGGCGATGCCGTGATACGGTGGGGCGGTGAAGAGTTTGTGATAGTGATGCCCTATGCGAATTCCGGACAGGCCCAGGCGCGCCTGCAGGTCATCCTTGACGGATGCACCGTGCAGAAGCCGGACGGGCAACCCATAGGGATGAGCGGGGGCATTGCCGAATTACAAGCCGAAAACGGCAAAAACTGGAGCGACTTGGTCAAGCTGGCCGACAACCGTATGTACCAGGTCAAACTCAATGGAAAGGGCCGAATTGTCACGGAATAGCGATCTGCATGCGTCAAGCGTGCCGGCCATAATAAGCCATCAGGCGAATCCCGTGGTGACTGAGCCCTATTGCCAATGCCGCGAATCCCAGCAGGGCAAAGGTGAAATCCAGCAAATCGTGCGGATGAATGTAAAAGGAAAATCCAGGTCAATGCGCGGTCCGCAGCGGGCGAGCAGTGTGCTGGTTTATGGACTGTTGCTGGCATCTATCGCCGCCGCAGCACATGCTGACAGTGCCGGTACCTGGCAATCGTTAAAGAGTTGGAGTCAAAATCAGTGGTCAGCGGCCACCGCCACGGTACCGCGCCTGCCCGCGACAGTGTCGGCGCAGGGGACGATTGAGGTGGCTTTCTCGCCGCCGGGCGGGGCGACAGCGGCCATTGTGCAGGCAGTTGGCGAGGCGAAGCAACGGATCTGGGTGCAGGCCTACAGCTTCACCAGCGCGCCGATCGCCAAGGCCGTGCTCAACGCCGCCAAAAGGGGGGTCGAGGTGAAGGTGGTGCTGGATAAAAGCCAGCGTACCCAGAAATATTCGGTGGCCGATTTTTTCGCCAACCAGGGTGTGCCCGTTTACGTTGATGACCAGCACGCTATTGCCCATAACAAGGTGATGGTGATCGATTCGGGGACGCTGATCACGGGCAGCTTTAATTTCAGCAAGGCGGCAGAGCAGGCCAACGCCGAGAATCTCCTGATATTTCGGGGAAATCCCGCACTACAGCAGCTCTACGCTGACAACTTCCGCTTTCATCTCAGCCACTCGACGCCCTACAGGGCGCGTCATGGTCTGGATTAAGCCAGCCTAGACGAGCCCTTCCAGCAACTGTATGTCGACCAGGCTGCCGGCTTTGGCATGCTCCGCTTCGGCCGCGAGAATGATCAGACAGTCGGCATGGGCCATTCCACTCATGATATGGGAGGCCTGCTGACCAATCCCCGTTACCTGTAGCCCGCTGGGGGTCAGCAGCAGCCGACCGCGCTGGAAATCGGTGCGTCCCCCCTTTTTTTGGAGATCCTCTGCCAAAGGAAGCTGTACCAGCGGGGCGGTCCAGGGTGCCGCTTTGCCCATGCGCTTGAGGATGCTGGGGCGCACAAACTGGTAAAAAGTCACCATGGTGGAAACGGGGTTGCCAGGCAGACCAAAAAATGTGGCATCGCCGAGTTGTCCGAAAGCCAGAGGACGCCCGGGTTTCATGTTTATTTTCCAGAAATTGATGGTGCCGAGGCGACCGAGGAGTTCGGCGATGTAGTCGGCGTCGCCCACGGAGACGCCGCCGGTGCTGATCACCATGTCGGCCATGGTTGCGGCGCTGTGCAGGACCGCTTCGATCTGCTCAGGATCGTCGACGATACGGCCGAGATCGAGGATTTCACAGCCGAGGCGTTGCAGCATGCCGTGCAGGGCGTAACGGTTACTGTCGTAGATTTGTCCTGAACCCAGCGCGCTGCCCAGTGGGCGCAACTCATCGCCGGTAGAGAAAAATGCGACCCGCAGACGGCGATATACGGCGAGTTCAGCAACGCCCAGACTGGCGAGCAGCCCGATTTGGGCGGGACGCAGCCAGGTTCCGGCTTCCAGGGCCAGGGTCCCGGCCTGCAGATCCTCACCGGGTTGGCGGATGTTCGCTCCCGTCTTGCTGACCACCTGCGGAGTGACCTGATCAGCGTGGACTTCTGCCTGCTCCTGAATGAGCACGGCATCCGCGCCTTCCGGGACCATGGCACCGGTCATGATACGTACACACTCACCGGCACCGACATGCCCCTTGAAGGGATGTCCGGCAAAGGACTGGCCGATGATGCATCGTACGGCATCGCCGTCAATGCTGCGCAGGGCGTAGCCATCCATGGCCGAATTGGACCAGGCGGGCACGTTGGCAGGGGCATGAATGTCCGTGGCCAGCACCCGCCCCAGCGCATTGCCGAGATGGATGCTTTCGGTACCTTGCACCGGCAGGCTGGCCGCGAGGATGGTATCCCGTGCATCGGCGACACTTTTAGCCAGGGAATCATGTTCGTTACCACCACAACAGTGAGCCATGTTTAATCTTCCTTTTTTATCCATTGCCGGATGAATCGCGCGATGGCGGATGGCGTATTCAGGTCCAGTTGAACGCCGGGAATGTCCAGAACGCTATCTGTCGCTACGGCCATGATGCAGGGGTCATCTGCTGCAAGCAGGGGACGCCCGAGACTGGGCCGGTGCACTTCGATTTTCGGCACCGCCAGTGCCTTGTTCCCCTCCATCAGGAGAAGGTCTGGCAGTGGTTGCAGGCTGGCGCTGATGGTCTCCAGGCTGACTTCAGTCGGCGCGGGCCGGCTCATAAACCAGTGTTTCGGACCCTGCAGTAATACGGCATCCGCACCTGCCTCCCGTAAACGGTAACTGTCTTTTCCCGGTACATCCCAGTCCACATCATGATGAGTCGACTTGACGACGGCGACCTTCAGTCCATATCCGCGTAGCAAGGGAATCAGGGCGCAGAGCAGGGTGGTCTTACCGCTACCGCTATATCCTACTACACAGAGCGTTTTCATGTCATATCCTCTGGATGATTGCAGTTACGCAGCAAGTCGGCGGGCAGGGTAAGACCGGCAAAAGAGAGGTCCTGAAACCAGCCTTGCGCTCGCCGCCCGCCGCCATCCAGATAACGCTGCAGCTGGGGCAGCAGAGCGCGGCGACACAGACAGATGACTGCGTGCCAATGGTCGGCGCTGCGCACCACCACCAGGTCATGCCCGCCTTTGGCCTGCCACATACGGCGCACGATATCCTGGGGTAAATAGGGACTGTCTACCGGGATACTGGCTACCCAGTCCTGTGTCGCGGCACGCATCCCGGCGGCCAGGCCCATGAGCGGACCCTGAAAATCTGCCAGCGGATCAGAGACGAGCGGATACCCCCATTGTGCATAACGCTCCAGATTGCGGTTGGCGCTGATGACGATGTCGGTACAATCCCCGTGCAGGATGGCAATGGCCTCCTCAATCAGGGGTTTTCCCTGCCAGTCCAGCCAGCCTTTATCCGCCCCACCCATGCGCCGACCGGCGCCACCGGCCAGAATGATTCCGGTGACCGGTAGCCGTTGGTGTGCGTTCCGTGCGTTGGGTCTGTATAAGGGGGGTGGGGTGCTGATGGATGGGTTCACGGGTGTCGTGCCTTGCTGGTAATGCCTATGCTATCCTTCCACAATTCTTTTCTGAGTAAAACCCGGAGCGGTTATGTGGAATTGGTTGCGGGGCAGGACGGAGCCTGTCGCCCCGCCCAGCGGAGTCGTGATAGATGCGGGTATCCCGGCGCAGGACCGGGTGGCGGAACTCCCCTTGCCGGAGCCCCTTTTTATTTTGCACTACAACGGTTTCGGTCTGTTGCCGGAAAATCCCGAGCTGCGTCAAATTCTGCTGGAGACGGCGCGGAGTGGTGACTTCCTCCGGGACATGCCGCGCGTCAGCGCCCAGCAATTGGCGGCAAGGGCCGGATTGCGGGTGCGCTTTGGCGTGGATGCTGACACCGTGGCGCGTTTTTTTCGGGTGCTGCACGCCGAGATTACCCGGCGCATGTATGTGGAAGCCGCCCGGCAGCGCGAAGGCGCGGTGGGATTGCGCCTGACTCTACTGAAACCGGAAACGGCCACGCCGGAAGATCAGGCCATCGTCAACGCCGATACCCACGGTCTCGGTGCCGGGGTCTATCCCTTTACCCATATTCCCGAAAACCCCCATCCGGGGACGGAAAACCCTTTTATTATTCGCGTGGTGATGAAAAAGGATCTGGTATGAAAAAAATAGCCATCTTCGCCGGTGACGGCATCGGTCCGGAAATCGTGGCAGCCGCCCGGCAAGTGCTGGATGCAGTGGATCAGGCCGCCCACCTTGGCCTGCGTTGTACCGAAGGCCTGGTGGGCGGGGCCGCGCTGGATGCCAGCGATGATCCCTTGCCGGCGGCCTCTTTGCAGTTGGCCATGGCGGCGGATGCAGTCATTTTGGGTGCGGTGGGCGGCTCCCGCTGGGACGCGTATCCACCCGCCAAGCGCCCGGAACAGGGACTGCTGCGTCTGCGCAAAGGCCTGGACCTTTATGCGAACCTGCGTCCCGCACAGATTTTTCCGCAGTTGCTGGATGCCTCGCCCCTACGCCCGGAGCTGGTGCGCGACGTCGATATCCTGGTGGTGCGCGAGCTGACCGGGGATATCTACTTCGGCCAGCCACGCGGTCTGGAGGTCATCGACGGCAAGCGCCGCGGCTTTAACACCATGGTCTATGACGAGGATGAAATTCGCCGTATCGCTCATGTGGCCTTCCGCGCTGCCCAGGGGCGTCGCAAGCAGTTGTGCTCGGTGGACAAGGCCAATGTCCTGGAGACCACGCGTCTGTGGCGCGAGGTGGTCACCGAGGTGGCGCGGGACTATCCCGATGTGCGGCTCAGCCACATGTATGTGGATAATGCCGCCATGCAACTGATCCGCGCCCCGGCACAGTTCGACGTGCTGTTGACCGGCAATATGTTCGGCGACATTCTTTCCGACGAGGCCAGTCAATTGACCGGTTCCATCGGTATGCTGCCCTCGGCCTCGCTGGGCGAGGGACGGGCGATGTATGAACCCATCCATGGCTCGGCGCCGGACATCGCCGGGCAGGACAAGGCGAATCCCCTGGCCACGATTCTATCCGTGGCGATGATGCTGCGGCATTCCCTCAACGCCGAACCCTGGGCGCAACGGGTGGAGGCGGCAGTGCAGCGAGTGCTGGATCAGGGCCTGCGCACTGCGGATATTGCAGCGCCGGGAACGCCGGTAATCGGCACCAAAGCCATGGGTGCCGCGGTGGTCAACGCCCTGAACCTGAAGGATTGATACGCAGATGCAAAAATCACGATACAACGTGGCTATTCTGGGAGCTACCGGAGCTGTTGGTGAGGTCATGCTACAAATTCTCGAGCAGCGGAAGTTTCCGGTGGATAAACTCTATCTGCTGGCCAGCAGCCATTCGGCGGGGGGGCGCCTGTCCTTCATGGGTAAGCAGGTTCTGGTGTGCGATGCGGCGACTTTTGACTGGTCGCAGGCCGATATAGGGCTGTTTTCTGCCGGTGCCAAGGTCAGCGCGGAGTATGCCCCAAAGGCGGTGGCCGCCGGGTGTGTGGTCATCGACAACACCTCTCAGTTCCGCTATGACGACGAAATTCCGTTGGTGGTGCCCGAAGTGAACCCGCAGCGGATTGCCGATTACCGGCGCCACGGTATTATCGCCAACCCCAATTGCTCGACTATCCAGATGCTACTGGCGCTAAAACCCATCGCCGACGTGGCGGGCATCGAGCGCGTGGTGGTCGCGACTTATCAGGCGGTCAGCGGTGCGGGCCGGCGGGCCATTGAAGAACTGGGGCAGCAAACCCTGGCGATTTTTCGTCATGAAGAGGGTGTTGCCGAGATCTTCCCCAAGCGGATTGCCTTCAACTGTCTGCCGCAAATAGATGTTTTTCAGGAGAACGGCTACACCAAGGAAGAGATGAAAATGCTTTGGGAGAGTCGTAAGATCCTGGAGATTCCAGATATCGCGCTGACCGCCACCTGTGTGCGAGTGCCCGTGTTTTACGGCCATTCCGAAGCAGTCAATGTGGTAACCCGTGAACTGATTACGCCAGAGGCCGTCCGCACGTTGTTGGAAAAGGCGCCGGGTGTCGTTGTCGTCGATGATCGCAGCAACGCTACCTGGCCCTCAGCGCTGGATGCGGCGGGGCAGGATGCCACCTATGTAGGTCGCATTCGCGGCGATTGCTCCCATGAACGTGGAATCAATTTCTGGGTAGTGGCTGACAATATTCGCAAAGGGGCGGCGCTGAACAGTGTACAGATTGCAGAGTTGCTGGTTCGCGACTATTTATAGGAATGTTATGGGCAATCCCATTGTTTGCCGAACTGCGCGTCTGTTACCAAAACGAGGAAGATAATGATGGATAGGAAGAACTGGTTGTGGGTCATGGCTGGCATGGGTCTCCTCTTGCCGGGCATGGCGCAGGCGCTGGGGCTTGGCGGGCTGCATGTGCTTTCGGCGCCGGGAGAACCCTTTCGTGCAGAGATTTCCATACAGTCGTTGAATCCGCAAAGTGAAGCGAGTCTCAGTGCCGGTCTGGCACCTGCCAGCGCCTTCGCAATGATCAATCTTCCCAAGGCGAGCGTGCTGGATCACTGGCATTTTACGGTGCGAAGTGGCGATAGACCGGCCATATTGATCAGTAGTCCACTGCCACTGACCCAACCAGCGCTGCATTTTCTGGTGCAGATGGATTGGTCGGGAGGGCAGATGGTGCGTGAATACGCCGCATACAACGCTGGAGCCAACGTTGTTTCCGCACCCCGAACCATGATGATGTCTGCTCCGCAGCACAGCACCTCGCCGACAATGCCGCAGCCCGACCGCCGCGCAGTACCTGCCCGCATCTATCATGGTTGGTCCAGGGTGAACCGTTATGGTCCGGTGCCGGTCAATGGATCTCTGTTCCAGGCGGCTCAAGATATCACACGCAGTAGCGCGGTCACCCTCGACCAGGTCATGGCCGCTCTGGTGAAGGCCAACCCGCGGGCCTTTAAGGGCGGCAATCCTGCCTATCTTTATGCCGGAAGCATGCTGATGGTGCCCAGTCTGGCCCAGGTGCAGTCCGTTTCGCCCGCGCAGGCCAGCGCTTGGTTGTCTGCTCAGCGCGCAGGAAACAGTGCGTCTGTTGCTGCTGCGCCTGCTGCAATGCCCCCTGCTTCTGTACCGGTCGCTGCTGTGCCAGCAGCGGTGAAAACCGCCGGCAACTCGACGCATCTGGTACTTTCCAGTGCGCCTGCGGCTAGCGCTGCTGTAGCCAGCGCCACATCCGTTGCCACAACAGGTCAATTGCCGATGGCGGATACGGTACTTCGTGATGACAAGCAAAAATTGATGGCCGAAGTGGCCAGCCTGGGGCAGCGCCTGAACGCAGAGACGCGGCTGCTGGCCAGTCAGGAAGTGCAACTCGCGACCCTTTCCCGGACGACGGATAACAGCGGATTTTTTAATGACTTTCCGCTGCTCGTATCGGTGGGCGGCAATATTCTGCTGCTGCTTTTGTTTCTCTGGATGCTGCGTCGTCAAAAAGAGGCGGAACGGCGCCAGCGCGAGATTGCGCAGCGAATTTCTACTTTGAGCGCAGCACCGAAAGGGGCGAGTCCGCAACCCCAGTCTCCCACGCCGGCGCCTAGTGCGGCGCCTGCGCCTATCCCCGTTGTATCGTCTCCGTCGAGTATCCAGCCTGCCGCGGTCGGCACCCCCGTACACGATGCCCTGCCAAGTCGTGCCGTATCTGCAAATCATCCGGAGGAAAGCGCCAAGGATGCATACGTCGGCGCGGAAGTTGATCCGCTTGAACAGGCCGATCTCTACCTGACCTACGGTAAAGCGGAACAGGCAGTTTCCGTGCTCAACGAATCTCTCGAAGCGAACCCACGGCGTAAGGAGTTGTACGTCAAACTGCTCGATATTTATGCCAATCTGGATCGCCATGAGGCGTATCTGGATCTCGCTGAACGCATGCGGGGGCGTTTCGGACCGCATAATGCTGCGTGGCAGGAAGTGGCCTTGCAAGGGGCACGGCTTTTCCCCGGCAATGCGCTCTTTGCCAGCTCCGCGGAGGAGGCGACGGCGATAGTTTCCGAACCTGTTAATGAGACATTGTCGCCTGCTGAGCCTGTGGAAGAGTCCGCGGCACATGCTCCCTTGGATGTGCTGGATTTCCACTTTGACGATGCTCCAGTGGAGCCGACCGCAGCGGCAGAAGAAGCATTCCCGCCGGAGGAGAAAGCCCGGCTTCTGCAAGACATTGACGAGCAGTTCCGGTTGATGGATGAGACACGCGAGACCAATGAGACGCTGGATATCGATTCAAATTCAGAAGAATCGCTCGCCGCGTGGGAAACCCCAGCCGCCGGGGAAGCATATGCTGCCAAGGATGTTGCGGATTGGGATGCGGTCGGCACCAAGCTCGATCTGGCCAAGGCCTATATGGAAATGGGAGAGGGCGAATCGGCGCGCGATTTGCTCATGGAAGTGACGCGGGAAGGCAGCAGCGCTCAGCAGGAAGAAGCCAGGCAGTTGCTGAAAACGCTTTAAGCCGCGCTTGGTGATGGAATCCGTTATGCCAATGTCTGGCACCCGCTGGGCCTTGGGGCTTGAATACGATGGCCATGGATTCTGTGGCTGGCAACGCCAGTCGGATCAGGAAAGCGTGCAAGGTGTTCTGGAAACAGCGCTGAGTCATGTGGCCCAGTGTCCGATCACCGTCATCGTCGCCGGGCGTACCGATACGGGGGTGCATGCCCTGTGTCAGGTGGTGCATTTTGACAGCCCGGTCGTGCGTCCCCCCGAGGCCTGGGTACGTGGTGCCAACACCTGCTTACCCAAAGGCGTGGCACTGCGTTGGGCCCAGGCTGTCCCGGATCATTTTCACGCCCGTTTTTCCGCCATGGCGCGGCGTTATCGTTATATGATTCTCAATCAGCGTGAAAAACCAGCACTATGGCGGAACCACACGGCTTGGATATATCGCCCTTTGGATGTGCAAACCATGCAGGTGGCAGCGCAAACCCTACTGGGTACCCATGATTTTTCCGCCTTTCGCGCCTCTGCCTGTCAGGCCAAAAGCCCCATACGGAATTTGTGCCGACTGCAAGTCACGCGTCGGGGCGATCTGATCGCCATTGATGCCGAGGCTAATGGTTTCTTGCATCACATGGTGCGTAATCTTGCGGGTGTGCTGATTGCCGTAGGCAAAGGTGACCGACCCGTGGGTTGGGCAGCAGAGGTGTTGGCCAGTTGCGATCGCTGTCAGGCCGGCGTTACGGCCCCACCGAGCGGCCTCTATTTTGTGGCGCCGCGTTACCCTGCGGAGTTCGGGCTGCCGGTGGATGCGGTGGACGCCGGTTTTTTGATGGGGCATTAACGGGAGCGACCGGATAACCGCACTCATGCTTTCTGCATGCCGCGGTGTTAGAATGCGCTGATGGTACGTATCAAGATATGCGGTATCACGAATGCAGCGGACGCGCGCGCGGCGGCGGTCGTCGGTGCGGATGCCATCGGACTGGTATTCTATCGTAAAAGCCCGCGGGCTTTGGATGCTGCGCGGACCCAGGAAGTTCTCACGGCCTTGCCGCCCTTCATCACCCGTGTTGGCCTTTTTGTCAACGCGGATGCTACCGAAGTGGCCGCAACTCTGCAGCAATACCCTTTGGATGTCCTGCAATTTCATGGCGATGAATCACCATCCTTCTGTCGCAGTTTTGACCGGCCTTATATCAAGGTAGTGCGGGTGACGGCGGCGCAAGATCTGCGACCCGCTGTGGATGCTTATCATGACGCGCAAGGACTATTGCTGGACTGCGCAGTGCCGGGAGTCTGGGGGGGGTCGGGCCAGAGCTTCGACTGGTGGCGGTTATCGGATCTGGGTAAGCCCTGGATTTTGGCTGGCGGGCTGAATGCCGGAAATGTTGCCGAAGCTATCGCCATCGCCCGGCCTTATGCGGTAGACGTGAGCAGCGGGGTGGAGATGTCGCCCGGACGCAAAGATCATGACAAAATGGCGCAATTTGTTGCGCGGGTGCGCGGTGCCTGAGGGAGAGAAAATGGAAACCTATGCTTTGCCGGACGCATTCGGGCACTATGGGCCTTACGGCGGGCGTTTTGTTGCAGAAACGCTGATTCCGGCGTTGGCGGAACTGGAGCATGCGTACCAGGAGGCGCAACGGGATCCGGAGTTTCGTGCCGAGTTGCACAATGAGTTGCGTCAGTTTGTCGGTCGTCCCAATCCGCTCTGTCATGCGGCGCGTGTCTCCAGGGAACTGGGGGGGGCGCAGATTTACCTCAAGCGGGAAGACCTTAACCACACCGGTGCACACAAAATCAATAATGCCGTCGGTCAGGCTCTGCTCGCCCGGCGTATGGGCAAAAAACGGGTAATTGCCGAGACGGGCGCAGGGCAGCATGGCGTAGCCACAGCGACGGTAGCGACCCGCTATGGTATGGAATGCTTGGTGTATATGGGCGAAGAGGATATCCAGCGACAGTCCAGCAATGTGTTTCGCATGCGTTTGCTGGGCGCGCAGGTGGCGGCGGTAAGCAGTGGTACGCGTACCCTGAAAGATGCGCTCAACGAAGCCTTGCGTGACTGGGTAACCAATGTCGAAAGCACTTTTTACGTAATTGGGACGGCTGCGGGACCGCATCCTTATCCGGTCATGGTGCGGGAATTTCACCGGGTGATCGGTGACGAGGCTCGGGCCCAGTGCCTCGAACTGACAGGACGGCTCCCTGATTGCCTGATCGCCTGTGTGGGTGGGGGCAGCAATGCTATTGGTCTGTTTTATCCCTTTATCGAAGACAAGGCGGTGCGGATGATCGGTGTCGAAGCGGGCGGGCTGGGACTCGGCACCGGACAACACGCCGCTCCGCTGACCACCGGACGTCCAGGGGTGCTGCACGGTAACCGGACCTACCTGATGGAGGATGAGGACGGCCAGATTCTGCCGACGCACTCCATCTCGGCGGGGCTGGATTATCCGGGGGTGGGGCCTGAGCATGCCTATCTGAAGGATATCGGGCGGGCAGAGTATGTGGCCGCTACCGATGCAGAAGCGCTGGCCGCCTTCCATCGGCTGTGCCGCACCGAGGGCATTATCCCGGCACTGGAAAGCGCTCATGCGCTGGCCCATGCCTTCCATCTGGCGCCGACCATGCGCCCTGATCAGACCATCATTGTTAACCTGTCCGGGCGAGGCGATAAGGATATTCATACCGTCGCCGCTCTCGAGGGGATTCATTTATGAGTCGTCTGGCCGGGTTGTTTGTCCAACTCCAGGATGCGGGTCGTGCCGCCCTCATTCCTTTTATGACGGCGGGTGACCCCTCGCTGACCGCGACCGTGCCCCTGATGCACGCGCTGGTCGCTGTCGGAGTCGATGCCATCGAACTGGGGATGCCCTTTTCCGACCCCATGGCCGATGGTCCCAGCATCCAGCGCGCCAGTGAGCGGGCGCTGGCGCGGGGGGTGAAACTGCGCATGGTCCTGGAGTGGGTGCGCGAGTTTCGCATGACCAACAGCCACACGCCCATCATCCTTATGGGGTATTTGAATCCGGTGGAAGCCATGGGTGTAACCCTGTTCGCCGAGGCCGCCGCGACGGCGGGGGTGGATGGGGTCATCCTGGTCGATCTGACCCCGGAAGAGGGACGCGGCGAAGCCGCCGTCCTCCGGCAGCAGGGTGTTGATCCCATTTTCCTGCTGGCGCCGACCAGTGGCCCGGAACGCGTGGCGACCGTCCGCGGTATGGGCAGCGGTTTTGTGTATTATGTCTCCCTGCGTGGCATTACCGGCGCGGCCCAGGCGGACTGGACGGAAGTCTTGCAACGGGTACAGGATCTGCGCCGACAACTGGGTCTGCCCGTCGCCATCGGTTTTGGCATTCGCGATGCGGCGACGGTGGCGCGGGTGGCGGTCGGCGCTGACGCGGTGGTTGTCGGCAGTGCGCTGGTTGACCAACTGGCGGAGTGCATGACGGATCAGGAAGCCATTGCGGCGGCCACCCGCTTTATCGAGCCGCTGGCCCAGGCCGTGCGAACAACGGAAAGGAGAGGTGTATGAGTTGGTTCGATCGGGTGCTGCCGCCCAAAATAAAAAAGGCGCCCATAGCGACCCCCAGCGCAACCGAAAATAAGCGTACCGTACCCGAGGGCTTGTGGTCCAAGTGCCCCACCTGTCAGGTGGTGCTCTACCGCACGGAGTTGGAGGAGAACCTTTTCGTCTGCCCCCACTGCGGACACCATCAGCGGATCAGTGCCCGGCAGCGTCTGGATTTTTTCCTCGATGCGGAGCCCCGCCTGGAGATCGCGAAGGAATACATCCCGGTGGACCCCCTGCGCTTCAAGGACCAGAAGCGCTATAAGGATCGACTGCAGGAAGCCCAAGCCAAGTCCGGAGAGAAAGATGCCCTGGTGGTGATGCGCGGCCTCCTCAATGGGCGCCCGGTGGTGGTCGCCGCCTTTGCCTTTGAGTTTATGGGCGGGAGTATGGGCTCGGTGGTGGGCGCCCGCTTTGCCAAGGCGGCGGAGACGGCGCTGACGGAACGTTGTCCACTGGTCTGCTTCAGTGCCAGCGGTGGGGCACGGATGCAGGAAGGACTTTTTTCCCTGATGCAGATGGCCAAGACTTCAGCCGCCGTGGAGCGACTGGCCAAGGCGGGGATTCCTTTCATCTCGGTGCTCACCGACCCGACTATGGGCGGTGTTTCTGCCAGTCTGGCCACTTTGGGGGATATCCTGATTGCGGAACCCAAGGCCCTGATCGGCTTCGCCGGACCGCGGGTGATCGAGCAGACCATCCGTGAAAAACTGCCGGAGGGTTTTCAGCGCTCGGAGTATTTGCTCGAGCACGGCGCCATTGACCAGATTGTCGATCGTCGCCAGATGCGCACGGTGGTGAGCGAGATGCTGAGGATGCTGACTCATGCCGAGAGCGCGTATTAAGCGCCGGATACGGGGGCGGATGTAGCCGGTGGTGTCTTTGCCAGATACCCTCAGTGATCGGGTCGCTGAGCTCGCCGGGCCACCCGAGCAAATTGTCATGGGTCTGGAGCGGATGCTGGCCGCTTTAGCGGCGCTGAATATTCCCGTGCGTTTGCCCATGCCGGTGATTTTGGTAGGGGGCACCAATGGCAAGGGCTCCACGGTAGCTTATCTGGAGGCCTTCTATCGTCAGGCGGGCTATCGCGTTGGTGCTTATACCAGCCCGCACCTTTGGCAATTTACTGAACGTTTGCGGCTGGATGGCCGGCCTGCATCTGAGTCCCTCTGGCACCGACTACTTGCAGAAATAGCCGACACAGCACGCCAGATTCCGCTCACCTATTTTGAGATTGCGACCCTCGCCGCGGTGCGGATGATGTTGGCCACAGGGGTCGATGTGGCAATTCTGGAGGTCGGTTTGGGGGGGCGTCTGGATGCGGTCAATGCCTTTACCCCTGATTGTAGTATCGTAACCACCGTGGACCTGGATCATCAGGACTGGCTGGGGCCCGATCGCGCATCCATCGGTCGGGAAAAGGCCGGTATCTTCCGTCGTAAGGTGCCGGCCCTCTATGGGGATGCGGAAGACCCCTGCGTTTCGGTATTGGCAGCGGCGGTACGCGCTGACGTGCCCCTGCAGCAGTTGGGGCGGGATTTCCATATTGATCCTCTGCGCGGGAAATGGTCGGGATTCGGGCAAGAAAAACAGGTGCCCGCACCCTTGTGGGCGGCACCGTCACAATGGGCCAATCTGGCATTGGCGGTAGCGGCACTGTCTTTGTTGGAGGCAAAGCTGCCGGTGCCCGCTTCGGCCATCTCCGCATGGACGCGGGCGCCGGAGTTGCCGGGACGCTGCCAATGGCGTCGTCCCTGGGGGAAGGACGGTCCTGATTTGCTGGTGGATGTCGCCCATAACCCCCAGGCGGGGCGGCAGCTAGCGGCATTGCTGGCAGCGCGAAAGGGTGCCGCGCGTTGTCACGCCATTGTCGGCATGCTTGCTGACAAAGATATGGCTGGGACGCTTGCGCCCCTGCTGCACTGGGTGGATGCTTGGTATGTGCTGGAGATTACCGGTACCCCGCGGGCGGCTGCGGCGACGCAACTCGGCGCTGTGCTTGAGGGGATGAATGCGACAACAGTATTATCCGCAGGTGCGGGCATGGAACAGGCATTGGTGGCGGCAAGAACGACTCTGGCGGGCGGCGATATTCTGCTCTGCTTTGGTTCTTTTCACCTCGTCAAGCAGTTGCCTATGGCGTGGCTGCAGAGTGACCCGGCATGATGTTCTGGGTAGATGCCGCTACCGTAGGCCTGGTGGTGCTTTCCGCCATCTGGGGGCTTTTTCGCGGAATGGTGCGCGAGTTTTTTTCACTGGTAGCATGGGTTGGCGGATTTTATGTGGCGTGGAATTGGGGCGGAAGTTGGCTGGCGCCCAGGTTGTCGTCGCAGATCCCCGCAGGCTGGAGGGTGCCGCTAGCTTCTTTTATCCTCTTTTTTGCTTGCCTGATCATTGGTACTCTGTGCGCTTTCTTGGTCCGTAAGCTATTATATGGCATTGGTTTCGGGGCGACGGACCGCTTTTTGGGGACTTTCTTCGGTTTCTTGCGGGGGCTGGTGTTGATTGCCATTGTGGTCACCTTGGTGCAATCCTCGGCCTTGTCCCAGTCTCCTTGGTGGGAGAGTTCCTGGTTGGCACAGGAGCCGGTGAAACACTGGTCGCAATCGTTGACGGCACCTGCCGTGTCTTATCTGGAGTCGCAAAAAATTGCAAAATGACAATGTGGTGCAGCATGCCGTAGATGATGACCATTTTCATGATGAATGCGGGGTCATTGGCGTATTCGGTCATCCGGAAGCTGCCAATCTGACTTATCTCGGCCTCTATGCTCTGCAGCACCGGGGGCAGGAGTCGGCGGGTATCGTTTCTGGCGATCAGGGCAAGCTTTATGTGCAGCGCGGTATGGGGCGGGTAGCCGATGTCTTCGGGTTGGAGCAGATTGGCAAGCTGCCCGGTGATCAGGCGATCGGTCATGTGCGCTACTCCACCGCGGGGGGGTCGGTACTACGGAATACCCAGCCGGTATTCATCAATTATCGTCATGGCGCCTTTGCCGTCGGTCATAACGGTAACCTGGTCAATGCGGCTGAACTCCGCACTCGTTTGGAGCGGGAAGGGGCCATATTCCACACGGATATGGACACCGAGGTCGTCGTCCATCTGCTGGCGCGGGTACCGGGCGACGATACGGGGACCCGGCTCGCGGCGGCGCTGCAGCAGGTTTCCGGTGCCTACTCGCTGGTTTGCCTGACGGAGAGCCGACTGATCGGGGTGCGTGATCCCATGGGCTTTCGTCCGTTGGTGCTGGGGCGTCTGATTGATTCCGGGGGCTTTGTGCTGGCCTCCGAGACCTGCGCCCTCGACCTGATGGGGGCGGAGTTCGTCCGCGACATTGAGCCGGGAGAGTTGATCGTCATTTCCAAAGAAGGCATCGAGAGCCGCAAGCCCTTTGCGCCCGTCGGTCGGCGCATGTGCGTCTTTGAATATATCTATTTCGCCCGTCCGGATAGCGTCCTGGACGGTGTTCATGTGTATTCAGCGCGCAAACGCATTGGTCAGGCGCTGGCACGCCTGCACCCGCGGGAGGCGGACCTGGTGGTGCCCGTTCCTGATTCCGGCGTTGCGGCGGCCATGGGCTATGCCGAGGCCTCCGGTCTGCCCTTCGAGCTGGGTCTGATCCGCAATCACTATGTGGGCCGCACCTTCATTCAACCGGCACAGCGCGGTCGTGATTTCGGAGTGAAGGTCAAGCTCAATGCCCAGCCCAACATCCTGCGTGGTAAGCGGGTGGTCCTGGTGGATGATTCCATCGTCAGGGGCACGACCAGCGCTAAAATTGTCAGTCTGGTGCGGGCTGCCGGCGCGCGTGAGGTGCATTTCGTGGTCAGTGCGCCACCCACGACCGGACCCTGCTATTATGGCATCGATACCCCGGATCGCTCCCAGCTCATCGCGGCCCAGCACACTATTGAAGAGGTGCGTAAAATCATTGGTGCCGACAGCCTGGGCTACATTAGTCTGGAGGCGCTTTATGAAGCCGTGGGCGGGTGTGGGCAGGGTTTCTGTGACGCCTGTTTTAGTGACGATTATCCATTGCCGACGCCGGAAGGACATGGCTCGCGTCAGTTGCATCTGATCGAGGAGTTGCGATGAACTCTCAGGATTCCAACCCGGACTGGGCGGCGCATCTCCGCCCGGAGACCCTCGCCATTCGCGCCGGTATTCACCGCACTCAGGAGCAGGAGCACAGCGAAGCCATCTTTCCGACTTCCAGTTTCGTTTTCGACTCGGCAGAAGAGGCCGCGGAGCGCTTTGCCGGACGGGCTCCGGGGAATATTTATGCGCGCTTCACCAATCCCACCGTACGTACTTTTGAAGAGCGGCTTGCCGCGCTGGAGGGTGCGGAAGCTTGTGTCGCCACGGCCTCTGGCATGGCCGCCTGCTTGACGGTCTTCATGGGGATGCTCAAGGCGGGCGATCATATCGTCGCCTCCCGCTCTATTTTTGGTACGACGGCGCAACTGCTCAGCAATATTCTCGGCCGCTTCGGGGTGGAGACCAGTTTTGTGTCGCTGGCGGATGTGACGGCGTGGCATGCGGCACTGCGTCCCAATACCCGGATGCTCTTCCTTGAAACACCTTCTAATCCGCTTGCCGAGATTGGCGATATACAGGCACTGGCGGATCTGGCCCATGCCCATGATGCCTGGCTGGTGGTGGACAACTGTTTTTGTACCCCGGCCTTGCAGCAGCCTCTCAAGTTTGGCGCTGATCTGGTCGTTCACTCTGCCACCAAATATCTGGACGGGCAGGGGAGGACCCTGGGCGGGGCGGTTTGCGGCAGTACCGAACTGCTCAACAGCGGGCCACGCAATTTCGTGCGCACGGCAGGCCCAAGTCTCAGCCCTTTCAACGCCTGGGTGCAACTCAAAGGTATGGAGACTCTCGGGTTGCGTATGGAGCGTCATTGCGCCAATGCCCAGCAGATTGCCGAATGGTTGGAGGCACGGCCGGAGGTGGCACGGGTCTATTATCCAGGCCTTAAGAGCCATCCCCAGCAAGCCCTGGCGGCGCGTCAGCAACGCCTGCCGGGTGCCATTCTGTCCTTTGATCTGCATGGTGGGCAGACTGCGGCCTGGGCCTTTGCGGATGCCCTGCGCCTGCTCTCCTTGACCGCCAATCTCGGCGATGCCAAGACCACCATTACCCACCCCGCCAGCACGACTCACAGCCGGGTCGGTTCTGAGGCGCGGGCAGCGGCGGGG
>NZ_JAAZTY010000094.1 GCF_018854775.1 Acidithiobacillus ferriphilus
GCCAGTGCCATCGAATGGGCTGCCATCGGCGTGCTCGCCGTAACCATCCCCGTTGTAGCGGTGCCAGACCGGGCCGCTTGGGGTATCGGTCTTGAGCACGCCGTCCATGACTTTGACCGACGCCACGATATGTGGATCATCGGCGCTGCGCAGTCCGTAGCGCACCAGTTGCAGGAAGTCATTGGCCACCTGTTCACTGGCGGGCAGGTGGGGGTCGTGGGCCCGATTTTTGATGAGCACCCACTCATTTTGGGCGCCATCCTGCACCAGGACGTCCGCAGGGGTAATACGCACATAGTAACCGGGCACCTGGAAGCGTTCCGCAAGGTCCGTGCCACGCACGAAAGTCCACTCTTCCAGTCGGGCATTCCAATAATCGGCCAGCATCAGGGCACAGTCGCTGGCTTTGCCGCCGAGGAAGTCCGCGCCCTCGACCAACGCGGCAATGGCGACGGTCAGGCTGAAGGGATTGACGCCACCGTCCTCTTCCCAGCGATCCTGCCCGGTCACGGGTCCTTCGTGGACGATGAAGCGCAGGGCACGAGTGATCATATCGGTGACGGCAACATCGTTTAACGCCTTATACTGGCGCAGCAGAGAGGCCAGGAGCACGGGAAATCCGGTTTCATCCAGTTGCACACCCTGCCAGAAGGGTTTGCCGCCCAGCCATTGATTCTGCAACCAGTGACCGTCGGCTTGCTGGGTGCTGATCAGGTAAGTGAGTACCTGTCGCGCCTCGGTCGTGGCTCCCATAGCCACCAACGCCCCGGCGCTTTCTACCAAATCCCGTGACCAGACCAGGTGATAGCCGCCGCGACTGTCACTGGCCTCGCCCCAGGGTATCGAGAGGCTGGCGACCAGGGCACCGGGAAAGGTGCGGTCTTCGTGCACCTTGAGGACGGTGGCCGAGCGAACATAGAGGGCGTTGGCCGCCGCGGGCAACTTGCTGGCGAAGCTGCGCGGGGTCGGATGGCGTTGGTGCCAGACATTCCAGCCGGTACCGTAGCCTGCAGCGCAACTCTGAAAGCCTTCGGCCAGGGAGGACCAGGCGTTGGTGGCGGCGGCTTCTTTGCTCGTGCCAAGACCTAAGGCCAGCGTGCCCTGCCGGGGCAGGCGACTGGCGAGTGCGACCTCACCCGGGCCGGCCTCCTGATAATCCCACCGCATCCGCCCGTTCTGGTGAAAATCCTGCCAAAGATCGCTATTGCCAACCTCGCCCACCGAGCGGTGTTCCAACGCCGGATAGCCGTCAGCGTTGCGACAGGCGAGGGCCAGTCCAAATGGACCCTGTTCCGCCCAAAGTACCGGTCGACCCTCCCAATCATCCACCCAGGCACGATTGTTTTCGGCATCTTCACCGAGACGGGCGGCGCAGAGCAGATAAGGCCGCAGCGCCGCATCGCCTTCCAGCAGGAAGTCCAGCAAAAGCACATCGCGCTCCGGATCGGCGCAGATTTTCAGGGTGAAATCAAAGCGCTCATGATGATGGCGAATGACCGGCAGGGGAATGCGGGGATCCTCCAACTCCAGTTGTGGTTCCGGCAGCGTTTTCAACTCCTGCCAGAATCCCTGGCCATCGGCGATGATAAAGCCGAGGTCGCGGATCTGGGGGATGTCGATGCGCGGGTAGAATACTTCGGTGACGATACCCTTGCCGGTGGTGAACCAGAGTTTCCCATTGCCCAGCGCCGTGCCCACACAGGACTTCTGCGCGGTCGACCAGACGGGGTGGCGCCAAGTGGCACGGGGCGCTTTGCTGATGTTATCCATGATCCGCTCCTGATGTGGTGACTGTATTGCCCAAGGCTATTCAGGGCGTCAGGTCCGATCAGCCAGTCCGCCTGCGGCGACAGACCGCGCCGTTAATAGTCGTTGCCTGACGTCCCGTCCGCAGGTTACCCCGCGGTGTGTTTTGGTAATACCCCTGCTTTTTCCAGATAAGCCGGCAGGGTTGCCAAGACCCGGATGCCACGCTGTACATTGGGATCTTTGAGCATGTGGTAGAGCCCGGCGATGCCGCCCGCCTGGTCTTTGGGCTCATGTTCGGTGGCTTCGGCAAGGGCCTGAGTCATTGCCTTGCCGCCGTGCATCAGGCTAGCGACGAGAGCCGGGAGCGGACTGTTTCTGCTGAGTTCGATGAACGAACCGATCAAGGACTCGATGTCGATGGTCTCCGTCATGAGCCCGATCTGACGGCTGATGTCGGCTACACGATGCAGATTGCCGTCCTCCTGCAATTGCTTGAGCAAGCGCAAGGCTTCGACAATGGTGGTATCCGCCGAGGTCTCTTCCCAGAGGTCGCCGAGTTCCTTGAGTCTGGTTACCAGCGCGTTACCGGCCGGTCCCTTGAGGAAGGTCAGGACATCATCCACGCGCGACAGCAGGTTGCCCAGCATGTGCAGTGCCGCTAGCCATTCGGTGACCGGGAGGGTGTGCAGGGTTTCGAGAATTTTGGGTGCCAGTGGTGCCAGGAGTTGCAGGCTTTCGGTCACAAAAGCGGCGTTTTCACTGATAAGTTTGAAGGCGCCAGCCTTGCGCAAGGCCTTCATGGTTTCCAGAATTTCCTCAATCCCGCCATCCAGATCAAAACGCTCGTTCCATTGACCGGCACGTAGTGCCATTGCCATGGGCAAGGTGCCCGCCGGGCCACCCATGAACTGCTCGGCGCCATTGGCGAGATCGCCCAGGCGGGCGAGCCCCACCCATTGCTCGGGGGTTAAAGAGGGAATAAAAGCGTCTTTCGGTTGTGCTGCCATATGCTGTCTCCTTATGCTGTGCTCGCGGATCAACAGGGGGGCCGTAGCTCCCCCCTTGCGTCAGGCCGCGAAGAGTTTCTCGGCAAGCAGTTGAGAGACATCCAACCCCCACTCCGGCATCTTGCCCTTATTCTTAAAGAAGAGGTTTTTGTACTGCATCTTCAGCAGGAAGGGCATATGGCCCATTTTCAGGACCTGATCCGGACCGCCAAACCAGCTGTTGGAACGAATATAGAAGGCTTGGTTGTTGCCCATGTCACCGATGCAGTAGACCACGGGCTCCAGCGGCTTGTCGGCTTCTGCCGCCGCCATTTTGCCCAGATCCCTGGCGATCTGTCTGGCCACGATCGCGCACTGGGCATGGCCAATGCCGCCAAGCTTGGGCACGGTGATGGCGGCCGC
>NZ_JAAZTY010000095.1 GCF_018854775.1 Acidithiobacillus ferriphilus
GGTGAAACCTCGGACCTGCCTGACGTTTGGGCAAGGCACCGATCGTCGACACTGGTCAGTGGCGACGCCAGTGTTTTCAGCATACATGTCAAGAGATATGGACGTCCACAGGCGCAATTGATCCTCAGAAAAGCCGACGGTTTTGGCCCCCCCCGCCTCCATGAGCGGGCGCTGAATGAGGAGTGGGTCCGACGGTAATCGCGCATGATCCGCCCGTTCATTCCGGGCCAGAAGCTGATCCACCTGCGCCGCGATTTCTTTCTGAAGCCCGGGATCCAGACGCCGCAACCAAGCATGGGGAAGCCCGTAAGTCCCATACAGGCCACCCGCCAGCATTCCCGCGAGGGCGCCCGTGGTGTCCGCATCTCCACCCTGATTTACCACCATAATCAGGCAGTCTTTATAATTATTGGTATGGAACAGCGCATGCAGAACGGTGCGCACCGTATCCACAATATAGGGCGTAGGTGCCTGGGGAATCTCTTTGAAATCGAATTCCGGGTACTGTGCAACCAGTGCATCCGCCAGACGTCGCACGGATGAAATGCCGTCACCGCGCAGCGCGCAGCGCAACATCTCCCCAAGCGTCAAGGTGGCGATATCCGACAGCGGGTGATGGTGGGTCAGATGCGCCTGCTCTACACTGATCTGCCGGAAGGCCGCGGGGGCGTTCAAGGTGGCCAGCACCACCGGGAGATTGCGCACGCACGCACCATTACCGGCATCCCATTCCGCCGTTTCGGCGGCGGTACTGCCGTTGAGCATAAAGCGCCGGATTCCCCGGCGGCAGGTATTACCCACATCCACGGGACGGCCGCGCAACCACCGCGCCATCCCCTCGCCAAAGCGGATAATGGACCATTGTTCATCGGCAAGGATGCTCCGCCCCAACACCAGACACATCTGGGTATCGTCGGTCACCTGTCCGGGCTGCAAATGCAGCCAGCCGCCACCGGTCATATTGCGGTGGACGCCATATTCCTCTCGTATTTCCGTGGGACTCATGAACTCCACCGGCGCGCCCAGGGCATCCCCGACCGCCAATCCCAGATAGGCACCCAACGCTCTCTCTCGCAAGTCGTAGCCCATTTATCGTCCTCAGTAATAGTACATGTGTGCCGTGTATTCGCCGCCGATCACCAGATACTCACTCTCCGCCTGAAGTGCGCGACATGGCAGCATCCCCTTGAAAAATAGCAGTTTTACCAATGGCACATTCACTTCAAGTATGTAATCGCCGAATGCACTGGCCACATCCCGATCATCGCTGAAGGACACCAGATTGTTCAGCCGGATCACCCCCTGCCGCGCTCCGGCTTTCCAGAGAATAGGATGTTCCGCAAAATCATTGGTCCCTCGGAACAAGCGCAAATGCCGTTGTCCGGATGCCAGAAAACGCCGCGCCGACCACTGTGCGAATTCAAACAAAAGGTCAAGTTGCAACCAGATCGCATTATTATCAAATCGCCCTGACATCTTGTCGGTCATATACTGAATCCAGGCGGCATCACCCACACGACCGATCACTTGCCGGTGAAAATTCGGCGCGATGCCGAACCGGCTCTCCACCCAGCCCTTCATAACCGCACCTTCCGGCGAATTGCTGTCATATCCCCAACCTTTGAGCAGGCGTAAATAGCTGGCTCTGAAGCGTCGGCTCTTCGTTCGGTCATGCCCGCCAGCAAAAATTTCTTCCATGTACGCCTGGAATACCCGTCCCGCCTCGCGCTGTTCCCGCACCAGAGACAATCCTTGGAAAAGCGCGGGGTGCCCATCGCGCACCCCGGCGATATGTAGCGGTACCGGGAACGCGTGAAATTCAGCACTGATCAACAGTCCGGACGGAATTCCGGTCAGATTGCTACCGGGATTGGCGGCCGGTGAACGGACGGAGCGCTGCTCCCCCAGGGGGTTATCTACCAACAAAAAGTGTCCCCGATCCGGCTAATTATGCAACACAGCAGCCACCTTGGCGCGGACATCCTCAAGTCGCAGCGGTTTATGTAGCAACACGAATCCTTTACTGATCGCGGATTGGTTCAGGGCCGAACGCGCTTCCCCGACCACGAGCATCAGTCGTGTCTTGGGAAATTGTTCACTCACCGTCTCCACATTCAACTTGTCTTCGCCCAGCAGCGCCTCGCCAAGAATAATCAAGTCCGGCGGCCAATCCTGAGCCTTGGCGATGGCGGCCTGAAGACTGGCGATTTCGTGGGTTTCATATTCATCATGAAGCATGAATTGCACCGCCATGCGTCCGATTTCATCCGTATCCAGCACAAAAATACGCCGATTACCCACCGCGAGATCACAATCCACACCGATCTGCATATCGTCCTTCCAAAATTGAGCAAGCCTTTTTGCTTAAGGTAATTAAAGCAGTATTTATGCCATGTATTTTCACCTACGTTTTCAACACCCGAATATCCGCCAGGCGGCGTCAAAAAATGTGGTCAGCGACCGGATAATTGCACTAAGCCATTAAATAACCAATCTAATTTATTAAACATTAACGATTTCGCCCCGCCTATCCAATAGCAGCGCTATGCATGGCCAAAGCCCGTCAATGCTGTGTGCTTCCTGACATAGAAGGTGCGTTTTGTAGGTTTTCAAACAGCCCCCGTGAGACCACGGAAAAATCATTATTTTATATGTTAAACAATGTGTTATGTAGATATCTTCAGGCCTGGCACGGCACTTGCAGAGTTCTGGATGGAACGCGACTCTTCCCCGTTTTTGGGGGCTTCCACCTGCAAATTGGTCATTTTTGAAACAGGAGACATGGCAATGAGCGACAAACTAAGGCAAATCGCCTTTTACGGTAAGGGGGGCATTGGCAAGTCCACCACCTCCCAGAATACCCTGGCGGCTCTTACGGAAATGGGCCAAAAGATTCTCATCGTTGGCTGCGATCCCAAAGCTGACTCCACCCGTTTGATTCTCCACTCCAAAGCGCAGGACACCGTACTGAGCCTCGCGGCTGAGGCGGGCAGCGTGGAGGATCTGGAAATCGAAGATGTTATGAAGGTCGGGTATCGCGACATTCGTTGCGTGGAATCCGGTGGACCGGAGCCGGGCGTGGGTTGCGCCGGACGTGGCGTTATCACCTCCATCAACTTCCTGGAGGAAAATGGCGCTTATGACGGCGTCGATTACGTTTCCTACGACGTGTTGGGTGACGTGGTATGTGGCGGATTCGCGATGCCTATTCGTGAAAACAAGGCGCAGGAAATCTACATCGTCATGTCTGGCGAAATGATGGCCATGTATGCCGCCAACAATATTTCCAAGGGCATTCTCAAGTACGCCAATTCGGGCGGCGTGCGTCTGGGTGGATTGGTGTGCAACGAACGCCAAACGGACAAGGAACTGGAATTGGCGGAAGCGCTGGCGGGCAAGCTGGGCACCAAGCTCATTCATTTCGTGCCCCGCGACAACATCGTGCAGCATGCGGAACTGCGCCGGATGACGGTGTTGGAGTATGCGCCGGAATCCAAACAGGCCGAGGAGTACCGTCAGTTGGCGCAGAAAATCCATGCCAACGGTGGTAACGGTACGATTCCGACCCCGATCACCATGGACGAACTGGAAGATATGCTCATGGAGTTCGGCATCATGAGTGCAGTGGACGAGACCCTGATCGGCAAATCAGCCGCCGAACTGGCTGCTGCGGTCTGATTGACGGAGGGTATCCGCCACCCGGTGGCTGCCCTCTCTTTTTCTCGCTAAGGAGATGATGTGATGAGCATTACCGCTGAAGAAACCCGGGAGCGGATTGTCGCGGAGACCAAAACGCGCAATCGCGCCCTGATTGATGAAGTTCTCAAGGTCTATCCGGAAAAAACCGCCAAAAGACGCGCCAAACACCTGAACGTCTATGAGGAAGGTAAATCGGATTGCGGCGTCAAATCCAATATCAAGTCGGTACCCGGCGTGATGACCATTCGTGGCTGTGCCTATGCGGGTTCCAAGGGCGTCGTCTGGGGTCCGATCAAGGACATGATTCATATTTCCCATGGACCCGTCGGTTGCGGCCAGTATTCCTGGGCTTCACGCCGTAACTATTATATCGGCACCACGGGTGTGGATACCTTTGTCACGATGCAGTTCACCTCCGATTTTCAGGAAAAGGACATCGTTTTCGGCGGTGACAAGAAACTCGAAAAGATCATGGATGAAATCGAGGATCTCTTCCCGCTGAACCACGGTATCACCGTGCAATCGGAATGCCCCATCGGCCTGATCGGAGACGACATCGAAGCGGTATCCAAAAAGAAGTCAAAGGAATACGGTGGTAAAACCATTGTTCCGGTGCGTTGTGAGGGCTTCCGGGGGGTATCCCAATCGCTCGGCCACCATATCGCCAACGACAGCATCCGCGACTATGTCTTTGAGAAACAGGGTGCAGAACCCAAGGTTTTTGAAAAAACCCCTTATGATGTTGCCATTATTGGTGACTACAACATCGGCGGCGATGCTTGGAGTTCACGCATCCTGCTGGAAGAAATGGGTCTGCGGGTGATTGCCCAGTGGTCCGGTGATGGTTCTCTGGCGGAATTGGAGAACACCCCCATGGCCAAATTGAATGTCCTGCACTGCTATCGTTCCATGAACTATATCTCCCGCTATATGGAAGAAAAGCATGGCGTGCCGTGGGTCGAGTACAACTTCTTCGGGCCTTCAAAAATTGCCGAGTCCCTGCGGACGATCGCCGGTTATTTTGATGATCACATCAAGGAAGGCGCGGAACGGGTCATTGAGAAGTACAACCGCCTCACCGAGGAAGTGATCGCCAAATACCGGCCACGTCTGGAAGGCAGAACGGTCATGCTTTTTGTCGGCGGCTTGCGTCCTCGCCATGTCATCGGCGCCTATGAAGACCTCGGCATGAATGTGGTGGGAACCGGCTATGAATTCGGCCACAACGACGACTATCAGCGTACCACCCATTATGTGAAGGACGGCACGCTGATTTATGACGACGTGACCGGTTACGAGTTTGAAAAGATGGTGGAAAGCATCCAGCCTGATCTCGTGGGTTCCGGCATCAAGGAAAAGTATGTCTTCCAGAAAATGGGCGTGCCTTTCCGGCAGATGCACTCCTGGGACTATTCCGGTCCCTATCACGGCTATGACGGCTTCGCCATCTTCGCCCGGGATATGGATATGGCCATCAACAACCCCGTGTGGAGTTTGACCAAAACGCCCTGGGAGTAAGCACCGTGGGGGCGGCAGGTGCCGCCCGCTTATCGGCGGATAACGGACCGCCCCAACGATCGAATGAGGAATAACGCCATGAGTCAGAACGCTGAAAAGGTGCTTGATCACTTCAACCTGTTCCGTGAACCGGAATACCAGGAGATGCTCAAGAACAAGAAGGAACAATTTGAGAATCCAGAGCCTGTCGACAAGCTCGTGCAGGTTCGTGAGTGGACAAAGACGTGGGAATATCGGGAAAAGAATTTTGCCCGTGAAGCCTTGACGGTGAATCCGGCCAAGGCCTGCCAGCCCCTGGGCGCCGTGTTTGCGGCGGTGGGCTTTGAGAGCACCATGCCTTTTGTGCATGGATCACAGGGTTGCGTCGCTTATTACCGCAGCCATCTGAGTCGGCATTTTAAGGAGCCCACTTCCTGTGTGTCCTCTTCCATGACCGAAGATGCCGCGGTATTCGGCGGCCTCAACAACATGATTGACGGCCTCGCCAATACCTACGCCATGTACAAACCCAAGATGATTGCCGTTTCCACCACCTGTATGGCGGAGGTGATCGGTGACGACCTGAACGCCTTCATCAAAACCTCCAAGGAAAAGGGCAGCGTACCAGAAGAATATGATGTGCCATTCGCCCATACTCCGGCCTTCGTCGGTAGCCATATCACCGGCTATGACAATGCCCTGAAGGGGGTACTGGCGCATTTTTGGGACGGCAAGGCGGGTACCGTACCGGCACTCGTGCGCGAACCCAACGAGAAGATCAACTTCATCGGCGGCTTTGATGGTTATACCGTCGGTAACACCCGGGAAGTGAAGCGCATCCTGGACCTCATGAATCTGGAATACACGATTCTGGCCGATACCAGCGATGTCTTTGATACGCCGAGCGACGGGAAATTCCGCATGTATGATGGCGGCACCACTCTGGAAGATACGGCCGCAGCCCTGAATGCCAAAGCCACTTTCTCCATGCAGGAATATTGCACGGAAAAGACTTTGCCTTTCATTGCGGAACATGGTCAGGAAGTCGTCGCCCTGAATTGCCCCATCGGCGTATCGGGCACGGACAAATTCATTATGGAATTATCGCGTGTCAGCGGCAAAGAGATTCCCGATGAACTGAAAAAAGAACGGGGGCGTCTGGTGGATGCCATTGCGGATTCCACGGCGCACATTCATGGCAAAAAGTTCGCCATCTACGGTGATCCGGATCAGTGCCTCGGTCTGGCGGCCTTCCTGATGGAGCTAGGCGGCGAACCCACCCATGTACTGGCTACCAATGGGTCCAAGCATTGGGCGGAGAAAGTGCAGGCGTTGTTCGACAGTTCACCCTTCGGCAAGGATTGTCATGTCTATGCCGGCAAGGATCTCTGGCATATGCGCAGCCTGCTGTTCACTGAACCGGTGGATTTCCTCTTTGGCAATACCTACGGGAAATATCTGGAGCGCGATACGGGCACGCCCCTTATCCGTTACGGCTTCCCGATCTTCGATCGCCATCATCATCACCGTTATCCCATTTGGGGCTATCAGGGCGGCCTGAATATGCTGGTTCGCATATTGGACAAGATTTTCGATGAGATCGACAACAACAGTAATGTGCCGAGCCAGAGCGATTACAGCTTCGACATTATTCGTTAATCGCCAAGGCCTTATCGGCTATCCGGCGGCGCGTTAGCGCCGCCTCTCAAGGACCTGACGGTTTATGCCACGACCGGGGATTGCCTGCCTTATTGGCAATTGAAGACGCTGAGTCGCATGCTGACTTACCAGGAGGTGCTTTATGTTGCAGAACAAAATCCAGGAGGTTTTTAATGAGCCGGGATGCAGCAAGAACCAGAGCAAGTCTGACAAAGAACGCAAGAAGGGCTGCACCAAGGCACTGCAGCCGGGCGGCGCGGCCGGTGGTTGCGCTTTCGATGGGGCAAAAATCGCCCTGCAACCCATCACCGACGTCGCCCACCTGGTTCACGGTCCCATCGCCTGTGAGGGCAATTCCTGGGATAACCGCGGTTCAAAATCTTCTGCTTCGCAACTCTATCGCACCGGCTTTACCACCGACATCAACGAGCTGGATGTCGTCTACGGCGGTGAAAAACATCTCTTCAAATCCATCAAGGAGATAATCGATAAATACGATCCGCCGGCGGTGTTTGTCTATCAGACCTGCGTACCGGCGATGATCGGGGACGATATCGAAGCCGTTTGCAAAGCGGCCAGTCAGAAATTTGCAAAGCCCATCATTCCCGTCGATTCCCCAGGTTTTGTCGGCGCGAAGAATCTCGGCAATAAGCTGGCCGGAGAGGCCCTGCTCGATTATGTCATCGGCACGGAGGAACCGGAATACAGCACACCCTATGACATTAACATCATTGGCGAATACAACCTTTCCGGTGAACTCTGGCAGGTCAAGCCGCTCCTCGATCATTTGGGGATCAGGGTAACCTGTTGCATCAGCGGCGACGCCAAATATCACGACGTGGCGCAATCCCATCGCGCCAGGGCCAATATGATGGTCTGCTCTAAATCCATGATCAATATCGCGCGCAAAATGGAAGAGCGTTATCAGATCCCCTTCTTTGAAGGATCCTTTTATGGCATCTCCGACACCACGGAATCTCTCCGGGAGATCACCCGCCTGTTGATCCAGCAGGGTGCCCCGGCAGAACTCCACGACCGCACCGAAGCGCTGATTGTCCGGGAAGAGGCAAGAGCCTGGCAGCGTATTGCCGAATATACCCATCGCCTGCGCGGCAAACGGGTGTTGCTCTTTACGGGGGGCGTTAAATCCTGGTCGGTGGTGTCAGCATTGCAGGAAGGCGGGATGGAAGTGGTGGGGACCAGCGTCAAGAAATCCACCAGGGAAGACAAAGAAAAAATCAAGGAACTCATGGGTCAGGACGCGCACATGATTGATGACATGACGCCGCGGGAAATGTACAAAATGTTCCAGGAGGCGCGTGCGGATGTGTTGCTGTCGGGTGGACGCTCCCAATTCGCCGCCCTCAAAAACAAAATGCCCTGGGTGGACATCAATCAGGAACGCCATCACGCCTACAACGGTTACGAAGGGATGGTCAATCTGGTGAAGCAGATCGATTTGGCCCTCTACAACCCCATGTGGACCTTACTGCGCAAACCCGCGCCCTGGGATATGCGGGAGGTACGGGCATGAGCACCGTCATTCAGAGCCGCAAAGCGTGTACGGTCAACCCCCTCAAAATGAGCCAGCCCATCGGCGGTGCCCTGGCCTTCATGGGCATCGCCGATTGCATGCCCATGCTGCATGGTTCTCAGGGCTGTACCGCCTTTGGCCTGGTGCTTTTTCAGCGGCATTTTAACGAGGGT
>NZ_JAAZTY010000096.1 GCF_018854775.1 Acidithiobacillus ferriphilus
CGCGGCGGGTCTGGAAGGTGCGCTACGTGCGGACTTGCTGCAGCATGTCGAACGCAAGGCTTGGCCGGATGTGCGGGCATGGCTGCGGGAGCACCATTGCGGTACGGAGCTCAGCGCAGATTTTGATGTTCTGTCGCGCTTACACGGTGAATTCGACGTATTGGAGCAGGCCCGCCAGCGTCTCGGGCATCACCCGGCTGTTTGCGCGGCCTTGGATGCTCTGCATTTTGTCTGGGGAGCCTTGCGTGTGCGTTATCCTGACCTTGCGATTCAATGTGATCTCTCGGAGATCCATGGGCATCGGTATCATACCGGCTTGCTGTTTTCGCTGTTTGGTCCGCAGCGTGGTGAGGCGCTGGCCAGTGGTGGTCGCTATGATGACATTGGTGCCGCTTTTGGCCGACGACGGGCGGCGACGGGCTTCAGTTTAGACCTCAAACCGCTGCTGCGTGACTTCCCGGCAACGGAGAGAGCGCGGCAGATTTGGGCTCCGGCTGGTACCGATGAGCTTTTGTGGCAGTCGATACAGGAACATCGTCGGGCTGGTTATGCTGTTTTACAGGACTTGGTAAGTCAGGAAATACCTGACCAGCAGACATTGCGGGCACGGGGTTTTGATGCTGTTCTGATCAGAGAGCAGGCGGGCTGGAAGATACGGCAGCTTGATTTGTGAATTTTAATTTTCCAATGACCCATTTGCGGAGTCGTTCGTGGCTATGAATCAAAATGTGGTGATCATCGGTACCCAGTGGGGCGATGAGGGTAAGGGTAAAATTGTCGACTGGCTGACGGAACGCTGCCAGGCGGTGGTACGCTTTCAGGGCGGACATAATGCTGGTCATACCTTGGTGATCGGCGCGCGAAAAACGATCCTGCATCTGATTCCCTCGGGTATTCTTCGTGCTGACGTGTCCTGCTTTATTGGTAACGGTGTGGTGCTGGATCCGCTGGCTCTGTTTTCCGAGCTGGATGAGTTGCGGCCAGTGGTACCTGATGCCCAGGAGCGCTTGTTCATTTCCGACGCCTGCCCACTGATTCTGCCCTACCACAAGAGTCTCGACCGGGCGCGAGAACAGGCGATGGGTGCGGCAAAAATCGGCACCACCGGTCGGGGCATCGGGCCTGCTTATGAGGATAAGGTAGCGCGGCGCGCTTTGCGTGTTGCCGACTTGTTTCATCGTGAGCGTTTTGCCGCCAAGCTTGGCGAGGCGCTGGATTACCATAACTTTGTGCTCCAACATTATTTCAAGCGGGAACCGGAAAACTTCCATGCCATTCTGGAGCAGTATCTGGAGCTTGCGGAGCGCCTGGCACCCATGGTGGTAGATGTTTCTGTGCGGTTGGCGCGTTTGCAGGCGGAAGGGGCGAGGATTCTTTTCGAGGGCGCCCAAGGTACCCTGTTGGATGTGGATCATGGCACGTACCCCTTTGTGACGTCCTCCAATACGGTGGCGGGTGGCGCTTCCGCCGGGAGCGGGGTAGGACCAGCGGATCTGGGCTATGTATTGGGTATTACCAAGGCTTACACCACGCGTGTCGGGGCTGGACCATTCCCTACGGAGCTCTTTGATGAGACGGGGGTTTTCCTCGCTGAGCGTGGTGCGGAGGTGGGTGCGACCACCGGACGGGCGCGGCGTTGCGGTTGGTTCGATGCGGTGGCTTTGCGGGCCGCCTGCCGGGTGAATGGGGTGACGGGCCTGTGCATCACTAAGCTGGATGTACTGGATGGCCTCGCGGAGATTCGCGTTGCTGTCGGTTACCGGGTAAACGGGGTGGTTCAGGAGGAACTGCCCGGTGGGGCGGAGGCATTGGCGGCCTGTGAACCAATCTACGAAAGCTTCCCGGGCTGGTCAGAGTCTACGGCAGGCGTACGCCACTGGGCCGATCTTCCCCAGGCGGCTCGTTCCTATCTGGAGGCCATCGCCGAGCGCGCCGAGCGGCCCTTGGCGATTATCTCCACGGGACCGGATCGGGATGACACTATTTTACGTACCGAGATCCTCTGACCGGCGAATCGGGCCGACCAAGTCTCTGCGGATTTCATCGCTGGCTATAGCGATGAGAAGCGGTACAATGCCAAGCTTGGTTGACATCCTAAGGAGAAGGCTATGAGTGAAAAGGACAAGATGATTACCCGTCGCGATGCGCTGAGAAATATTGCGGTTGTCGTCGGATCGGTGGCTACCACGACGATGATGGGCGTCGGTGTGGCAGATGCCGGAAGCATGCCTAAGGCAGCGGTGCAATATCAGGATACACCTAAAGGCAAGGACCACTGTTCAGTCTGTGCGCAGTTTATTGCTCCACATAGTTGTAAGGTGGTGGCGGGTAACATCAGCCCCAATGGCTGGTGTGTAGCCTTTGTTCCTAAGTCAGCATGAGATAGCGCCCCATCTTCTTCACTAGAAAAGGGTTTTTGTGCGCCGAATATGGCAGTGGGCGTTGATATCTCGCCAAGCCGGCACAAAGGTTCATCCCGCAAGATATGCGGGATGCGGTTGGTTTCCGACCGCCGCGCTGCGTCTGGAAGGAACATCGGATTGAAGGTAGTAACGTTTGAGCAGATTGACAAAGGTTTTGCTGGGGAGGGCCTAGCCCACAGGCGGGGCAGTGCTGTGGTGAAACCTGGATTGCAAAGAAATAAACCGAGGTTTCATGATCGTCATGAAACCTCGAATAAGGCTTTGTTTTGGTATGATTCAGTAGCCTTTTTGGGCTACTGGGATACTCTAGAAGATGTGGTACCGGGGACTGGATTCGAACCAGCACAAGCTTTCGCTCACTAGGACCTGAACCTAGCGCGTCTACCAATTCCGCCACCTCGGCGTGAGCGGAATAATCATTTATTGAGGAGCATTTGTCAATGCCGGAAACACAAGAACCTGCATCGCTTACTGAGCGTGATCCTATGTTCGAGCGGGAAAAAGAAAAATATGAACGACCGATCGTCAGTCGGGAGTACATTCTCAGCTATCTGGAGGGTACCGGTCGGCCACTCACCTTGGAAGACATTATCGCTGAACTGGAAGTCGCCGAAGATGATCAGGAAGCCTTAAGACGTCGTCTGCGGGCTATGGAACGAGATGGCCAGCTGGTGCGCAACCGGCGTGGTGCCTACGGCATCGTAGCGGCCATGGAACTGGTGCGCGGCACAGTGAGCGCACACCCCGATGGTTTTGGCTTCCTGATTCCCGAGGCGGGCGGCAAGGATCTTTTCCTCTCCCCGCGGGAAATGCGCAAGGTGTTCCACGGTGATACCATCCTGGGAAGGGCGGTAGGAGAGGACCGGCGCGGACGTATCGAAGGTGCGGTCGTGCGCATTTTGGAGCGGGCGCTCAAACACATCGTAGGCCGTTACTACGCCGATAACGGCGTGCATTACGTGGTGCCGGAGGACCGTCGTATTCCCCAGGAGTTCGCAGTGGTGGAAGGGGAAGGGGAGGGACTGACACCAGTCCATGGCCAGATTGTGATTCTGGAGATTACCCAATATCCCGATGGCCGTAATATGCCCCAAGGGCGCGTCGTGGAAATTCTCGGTGAGCACATGGCTCCGGGCATGGAAGTCGAGATCGCCGTCCGTAACTATGGCTTGCCCCATCAATGGCCAGATGAAGTGCTTGCTGAAATCAAGCAGTTCTCGGAGACGGTACCGGAGACGATGAAGGCGGGTCGCCGCGATCTGCGTGATCTGCCGCTGGTCACCATTGATGGCGCTGACGCCAAGGATTTTGACGACGCGGTCTACGCCGAGGTAATCGAGAATGGTTTTCGCCTGACTGTCGCCATCGCTGACGTTGCCACTTATGTGTGCCCGGACTCCGCACTGGATAGAGAGGCGGTGACCCGTGGTAATTCTGTCTATTTCCCGCGGCGGGTGATTCCAATGCTGCCCGAGATATTGTCCAACGGACTATGCTCCCTCAATCCTCATGTGGACCGCCTCTGCATGTTCTGCGAGATGGAGATGGACGCGGCTGGCGAAGTACAGCGTTTCCGCTTCGACCGGGGCATCATGCGCTCACAGCGCCGTTTTACCTATGATGAAGTGGCTGCCATATTGGCGGGGGACGCGGAATTAAGGGCGCAGGACGCGGCCATGGTCCCGCACCTGGAGGCCCTGCACAGCCTCTATGAAAGCTTTGCCAAGGCCCGTGAGCGGCGGGGCACTATTGAATTCGACTCGCAGGAAAGCCGCATTATCTACAATGATCAGTTGCGCATTGAAAAAATCGTGGCGGTTACCCGCAATGTCGCGCATCGGATCATCGAAGAATGCATGCTCGCGGCCAATGTGTGTGCAGCGCAATTCTTCAGAATTCACGAACTGCCCATGCTTTATCGGGTCCATCCAGAGCCTGCGAGTGATAAGCTTGAAGATTTGCGCCGTTTTCTGGGTGAGCTTGGTGTGCCGGTGCATTTGCCTGCCCATCCGCGCAGTGCCGATCTGGCGAAAATCATCGAAGATACGCGTGAGCGCAGTGATTCCAGTCTGATTCAGACCGTTATTCTGCGCAGTCTTTCACAGGCGTACTATACCGTGGATACCGGCATGCATTTCGGTCTGGCCTTCCCGGCCTATACCCACTTTACCTCGCCCATCCGCCGTTATCCGGATCTCGTGGTGCATCGCGGTATTCAGGCCTTGCTGGATGCGGCTGGTGCGGAGCCCAAGTGGTTCCCTAAAAAGGCACTGCAGGAACTGGGCCAGCACTGTTCCATGACCGAGCGTCGCGCCGATGAAGCCAGTCGTGAAGCGGTAAATTGGCTCAAGTGTGAATTTATGATGGATAAGGTAGGGGAGACCTATACGGGCATCATTACCGGTGTTACTGGCTTTGGCCTTTTTGTGGCACTGCGGGAAATTTATGTGGAGGGCCTGATCCATATCAGCACCCTCGGTGAAGACTATTTTCACTTTGATGCACAGCATTATCGGATTATTGGCGATCACAGCAAGGAAACATTCCAGCTCGGCGATGAAATCGAAATTAAGGTGGTGAGCGTCAATTTGGACGAACGGAAGATGGATTTCGAGCGGGTGATGCCAGAGGGGCAGGGCGGTGGCGCGGCAAAAAACCGACGAAGCCGACGCGGCAAGAAAGACTGATAAGCAGCCATTGGTGGCGTCGTCGCGTAGTCGGGCGGCGCCAGGGCCTCGTGATTATGCCTTGATCATATTGTTTTCCAGGTACAGCGGATCATAGTCGAAGATAATGGTCTGGTCGGGTAAGATCAAATTGGTATCTTTATTGGCGTAATCCAGGCGACTTAACAGCCCTTTGATCAATTGAAGGCGGGCCACTTTTTTATCATTTGCATCGACAATGGTCCAAGGCGTAAAACTGGTGTGGGTGCGTGCAAACATGACATTTCGTGCAATACTGTAATCCTTCCAATGGGTTATGGCCTGTTCATCAATAGGGCTGGTTTTCCATTGTTTAAGGGGATCATCTTTGCGCGCCGCCAGGCGATTTTTTTGCTCGCTCTTGGAAATGTCGAGATACACCTTAATGAAATGGATACCCGAGCGCACCAGCATGCTCTCAAAATCTGTTACCTCGGTAAAGAATTCTTCATATTGCGCATCGGTGCAAAACCCCATCACTTTTTCCACGCCGGCACGGTTGTACCAGCTCCGGTTAAAGAAAACGATTTCTGCGGCGGCGGGCAGGTAATGGACATAGCGCTGGAAGTACCACTGGCTTTCTTCGCGGTCCGAGGGCTTGCCTAAAGCCACGACTCGTGTTTCGCGGGGACTGAGGTGCTGGATGATACGTTTGATGCTGCCGTCCTTACCTGCGGCATCACGTCCTTCCAGAAGGACCAGGATTTTATCGTTCTTGCGGATAATGTGGCGTTGTAACTTGACCAGTTCAATCTGGAGCTGGCGTAACTCGGCTTTGTAATGCTGTTTTTCTAACCCCTTCTGTTCTTTATGTTTGGTCATGATGTATCCCTTATGATGGCTGATACGGCGCTTAAAACAGACTGCGTGCCGCCTTGCCGATGCCTTCGGCGCTCATGGGGTGCTGATCCGCAAAACGGGCCAGATCGTAGGCGGTAAGGCCATGGGCAGCGGCGGTGCCGATCTGGCCGATAAGCTGGCCAGCGTCGATGCCGACCACCCAACCACCCAATAAACGCAGACTATCTGCGGCGAAGAATAGTTGAATTCCACCTTCCATGCGTTCCAGGATCTGCGCCCGGGAGTCTTCGGCGAAGTCGTAACGACCGGTCCGGAGCTTTATGCCTTGCGCTTCTGCCAGGGCCGGGGTAAGGCCTACGTAGGCGGCGGCAGGCAGGGTAAAGACGGTGGTGGGGACGTGATTGAAATCAGCATAATCCAGGGGAATATTGCCGCCGAGAATATTGTGCGCCGCCACCATCGACTGACGCACGGCGGCGTGGAATAACGGCACGCGGCCATTCACATCACCACAGGCATAAATATGCGGATGCACCGTTTGTAAACTCGGCCCCACATCTATACCTTTTTCCGTCACTGCAATGCCAATCTCTGTGGTACCTACGGGAATAACGGGGCGTCTGCCCACGGCCATCAGAACAACGTCGCCATCCAGCGTGTCGGTCTCTTCCGCGCGGGTGTAATGTACGCGCCGTCCTCCCTCAGGGGTTAGGGTCACTGCCGTCACGTCTACACCGGTGCGGATGCGAATGGCCGGATCCAGCAACGGCGTTAGCAGTGTCACCATGCCCGGATCCATGCCGCTGAGGAGTTGCTCACCTTTCTGGAGTAGGGTGACCCTGGTACCCAAGGCAGCGAAGAAGGTGGCGGTTTCCAGGCCGATGTAACCGCCACCGATGACAATCAGCCGCTCCGGGAGGGTTTTGAGGACGGAGTCGGGTTTATACAGATCATGGCTGGTAAGGCAGAGTTCAGCCCCGGGAATCGGGGGGATGAATACGTCAGAGCCGCTGGCGATGATAATCTGCGCACAATGGAACCGTTGCTCGCCGTCTGTCGTATTGACAGCCACTTCGTGGAGACCGAGAAGTCGCGCCGTTCCCTGAATGAGCTTAATATTTCGTGCGGCGGCCAGTTCGGCGGCGTGTTGTTCATAGCGGCGTGCCTGGACGGCATCTTTGTGCATCGTGATTTTCGTGAAATCGATACTAATGGCGCCTGCAAGACCATGCCCGGCAAGGCGCTGCTGGGACTGGTAGATTTCGGCGGTTTCTCGAATGGCTTTAGAGGGTACACAGCCCTCATAAAGGCAGTTTCCGCTCATCGCTCCTTTAGGGTCCACCATGATTACCGAACGTCCCGCTTGAGCCAGTCGAAACGCGGCGGGATAAGCGCCCCCTCCAGCGCCGATGGTCAACAAGTCAACATGTTGGATGGCCATTGCATACCTCCGTATGGGCAAGTCTAGCTTATTATGACAGCAGAGATTCCCGGCTTGCGGTGACTTGCCGGGTAAACTTGCCTGATTAAGATTCGGGAATGATCACAGATCCTGAACTTCGAGCCCCATCAGGTTCAGGCGAGCCTTCAGGTCGCGGATGGCGACCTGAACGTGCGCCTCTTGCCCCGCCACACCCAATTCGATTTGTGGACCAGTCGCCGTGAAGCTGGGCAGACTGGAGAAGCGTATGTCCGGATGGGCGGCACAAAAGCTTTCCATGAGCGGAACCAGGTTGCCTTCCCGCGCGCTGGGTAAAAGAACCCGTGCCTCTATGTCAGCCACCAAGGGAGGAAAATACTGCGTCAGCACCCAGTCACTCATGGGCTCCGCCATTTGCGGGAATCCCGGGAAGAAGTATCCGCTACCTATGGAAAATCCCGGCACATTGTTGACCGGGTTAGGGATCAGTCTTGCCCCGGCGGGCAGGTCGGCCATCCGTACCCGCACCGGTTCCGCCTCGCCGCCGAATTGTTGGCGAATCAACGCCTCCGCCTCGGCATGCCGGGACAGGGTAACGCCAGCCGCCGCTGCGGCGCAAGCGCGGGTCAGGTCGTCGGGCGTTGCGCCTAAACCGCCAAAGGCGAAGAATGGCACAGATTGCGCCATGGTCCAGCGCAACTGGGTCAGCAGAATATCCCGGATGTCGGGCACGATCAGGCACCAGGCGACGCCATAACCGCGTCGCGCCAGTTGCTGGCGGCTGCGGAGAAAATGGCGGTCTTCCCGTTTACCGGAGAGTATCTCGGTGCCGATGATCACCAGGCCAACATCTTTGCTCATGGAGAACTCTCCAGAGAAGGGGCAATGGCCTCGCGCGTGGCCGTCTGTGGCGGCTCTCGCCACTGGGTGCGCCCTGCGGCGTAAGTCACCCGGCCACTCACCAGCCACGCCAGCGCCTGCGGATAAATACGGTGTTCTGCGTCGAGCACGCGCGTGGCGAGAGACTGTTCATCATCTGCGGGCAGGACCGCCACGGCTGCCTGGATGATAACAGGGCCGGCATCCAACTCCGCCGTTACAAAATGGACACTGGCACCATGCCAACACACACCCTGCCGCAGCGCCTGGGCATGGGTATGCAGGCCGGGAAAGGCGGGAAGTAGAGAGGGGTGGACATTCAGCAGCTTACCCTCATAGTGCTGAACAAAAGCGGGGGTGAGTTGACGCATGAACCCCGCCAGCGCCACGATATCCGGGGCATATTCGTCAATCTGCTTTTGCAGGGCGACATCGAATTCTGTTCTGGTCCCATAATCCCGATGATCGACAGTAAGGGCAGGAATGCCTGCCGCCATCGCCAGTGCCAATGCCCTGGCGCTTGGGCGGTTACTGATGACCGCAACGACTTGCGTGTCCGGTATCTGCCCGCTACGGCAAGCCGCAAGGATGCTTTGCAGATTGCTTCCCCGGCCGGAAACCAGAATCACCAGCCTTTTAGTCAAGAAAGCGTACTCCCTCACCGTCCTGACGTGGCACCAACTGCCCGATAATGAAGGCCTGCTCTCCGTGCTCCGTGATAGACCGCACGGCGGCCTGCCGGGACTCCCAGGGAACGATGGCGACCATGCCGATACCCATGTTGAAAACCCGCCGCATTTCCTCCATGGAGACCTGTCCCTGTTCCTGTAACCATTGAAAAATAGACGGTATTTTCCAGGCGCTGGGATCAATGCGAGCGGCAAGTGTCGCGGGTAGTGAGCGGGGCAGATTTTCCACCAGCCCGCCACCGGTAATGTGGGAGAGGGCGTGTACCGTAACCGCCTTGCGCAGACCCTGAATAGCGTTCACATAAATCCGGGTCGGTTGCAGCAGCAGATCCACCAGCGGCTCGCCGTTGATCTGGACATGGGCGTGGGCACCGCCGCGTACGAGAATTTCCCGAATCAGAGAGTAACCGTTACTGTGCGGCCCGGACGAGGCAATGCCAATCACCGCATCGCCCTCCCGGCAGGCCGCACCCGTCAGGATGGCGGATTTCTCGACAACGCCCACCGCGAAGCCCGCAAGATCATAATGCCCAGCCGGGTACATACCGGGCATTTCTGCGGTTTCTCCGCCCAGCAAAGCGCAGCCAGCCTGCCGACAGCCCTCGGCCACCCCGGCAATAACCGTCTCAGCCACGCCGTTATCCAACTGCCCGCAGGCATAGTAGTCGAGGAACCAGAGAGGCTCTGCGCCGGAGACGAGAATGTCGTTGACACACATGGCGACCAGATCAATGCCGATGCGGTCATGTTGATTGGCTTCCTGGGCTAGTAACAGCTTGGTGCCCACCCCATCGGTGCCTGATACCAGCACCGGTTCGCGATAACCGCCGGGTAGGGCGAACAGTCCACCGAAACCGCCAATGCCGCCGAGCACGCCGGGGCGGTGAGTACTTTGGGCAAGAGGTTTGATACGGTCCACCAGCGTATTGCCAGCGTCGATGTTCACCCCGGCGCTGCGATAGGTCAAAGGTTTTGGGGTGTCCACGGCGATTTCCTCAAAGGGGTTTTGGTCATGGTATGGGGGCGTATAGCGCCTGTCAAAGGGGCAATCGCGGAGTCGTGCAGCGAAGCGCGTCCAATAAAAAAGAGCGGCGAACCGCTCTTTTAATGAATTAAATTCCTATGATGATCAGAACCGCTTGAAAATCTGGCCACTTTTGGCCGCCTGGAAGCGCGCTTCCACCACGCCCCAGTTCATATTTTTGTAAATGGCGGCCAGGTAATCCGCGCGACCGAGGGCTTTCCAATCCACCATGTAGGCATGCTCGAAGACATCAACGATGACCAGCGGCACAAAACCGCCCACATTCCCGTCTTCATGAAGCTGGACAAAGTGGTTGTTGATCTGACCGGTGGTACCATCGTAGTAGGCAATAGCCCAGCCCACGCTCCGGCTCTTGGCGGCGGACATCAGATCTTCATGCCATGTTTCAGCACTGCCAAATTGCGCAGTGACCGCGGCTTTGAAGCCGGGTGCCTGATCGATGCTGCTACCGGGCTTCAACTGGGCAAAATAGTACTCATGTAACACCATGCCGTTATATTCGAAGCCAAAGCGTCGCCGCCGATCTGCATATGTAAGTGACCCGGTTTTGCCGGCTGCACGCATTTCCGCAAGCTCCTTTCGCAAGGCATTGCTTTGATTTACATAACCAGCATAAAGTCCCCAGTGATCATTGATTTGGGCATCCGAGATGCCATCCAATCCGCTGGGCTTTAATTCTTCGCGCACGCTATATTCGGACATTCAATATTCTCCTGATTTCAAGTTTAGAACTGAACCAATGCCCTTTGGATTGTAATCAGTGGCAGAGCCCTCTGCAAACGACCTCCCGGTCGTCTGAGCCTTTGCCGCCCGTAATTCTTCTTGACAGTCACCGTACCCTTGCCTAGCTTCACTGCCATGAACCTGCCGAATCTGTTGACTCTGTTGCGACTCTTTCTGGTGCCCGTGATTTTCTACGCGCTGGCGAAGGAGCTTTTCGTCGTGGCTCTGCTCATTTTTTTTGTGGCGGCGATCACCGACGCACTGGATGGTTGGATAGCCCGTCGTTATCGTCTTCAGACCCGTTTGGGGGCTGTCCTCGACCCGTTGGCGGATAAATTGCTGGTGGTGACGACGGTCATCACGCTGACCTGGTTGCAGCGTATTCCTTTGTGGGTGACGGTTGCCATTATCTCCCGGGACCTGCTGATCGTCGGTGGCAGCCTGCTCTACTTGCTGTTGATCGGAAAATTTAGTATCCGTCCGACGCCGCTATCGAAATGGAACACCGCGCTCCAATTTGTCGTTATTGTATTGGTGCTGTTATCGGCGGCATGCCATTGGCGTGTGCCGCTACTGCCTGTTTTCGCGCTGGTGTTCCTGATGGCCATTGTGTCCGGGGGGCAATATGTCTGGGTCTGGAGTCGCAAGGCGATTGCCCAGGAGGGGGGCTCCAGCGAATCATGAGCGAGACACGACAACGGATTCTTCCCTTGGGAGTGAAGTCACAAGCAAGCCTGGAAGACTTTTATCCCCATCCGAATGCCGAAGCGCTGCGCGCGGTGTTTAACTTGGTAACTGAACGTGAACGGCAGAGCTTTTGTCTTTACCTTTATGGACCGGCCGGAGTGGGTAAAAGTCATTTATTGCTGGGAGCCGCATCCGCCGTTGCTGGATGGGCACCCTATATAGATTGCGGCGATATCACAAATCCGTTCAATACGATCATGGATCCAGCGATGTTCTCCAGTCTGGCAGGAGCGCCTCTGTTGTGTCTGGATAACGTCGAAAGCTGGGCAGGTCAGCGTGATAAGGAAACCTTTTTCTTTGATCTCTATAATGAGCGCATGGGTTGCGGGCGGCCGCTGCTCCTTGCCGGTCGCCAAGCAGCTCAGCTCACGGACTGGGTGCTCCCGGATTGGGCAAGCCGGGTGAGCGCGGGTTTGCAATACGCTCTGCGTTTCCCCGGAGATGCGGAGAAGCGTATTATTTTGCAGGAAATGGCGCAGCGCCGAGGTCTGCAGATTGGTGTCGACGCAGCGCTTTATCTGTTGCGACATTATCCGCGCGACCTCGGGGCACTGGATCACATGCTGAGCGTTCTGGACACCCGGAGTTGGGAGCAGCAACGGGAAGTGACCATCCCTTTCATACGCCTTTGTCTGGCCGCGGAGAACTTGCGATGACGGAAAAAGCACCGCCGCACCAATGCTTTCGCCAAAAGGACAGGGCACTGGCACCCGTTCCCAGGGAAAACGCCAATCATTGGCAGTGCTTGACCCACCGAATGTACCGTGCGTGGCATGGCTTTTGGCTTGACGAATGTATCGACCGTGCAGGATTGCTCGCTTATACCACCCTCTTTGGTTTGATACCGGCGGTGG
>NZ_JAAZTY010000097.1 GCF_018854775.1 Acidithiobacillus ferriphilus
CGACCCGCCCCTGCAAGATAGCTTTCAGTACGCCCTGATAGCTGCCGGTGAATACAAATTCGAGACGGGCCCGGTCAATATCTGCTTTATCCAGCAGAAACAACCCTACCATATGAATCAGCGTGGCGGGATGAGCTGAAGCGACGCGGATGCGCGCCGGCAAATCAGCAATCTCTTGTATCTGGGTGGCCACCGAAGTGCATAAATACACCTCATCAAAATGGTTACGAGGCTTGGCAATAGGCACAAAATCCAATTTCTGAGCATATTGTACCCAGTCGAACGGGTTTGCATAGACCAGGTCATATTGATTGGCGAGAACCGCTGCACGACAGGCATCAAAACCATCATAAGATTGAAAACGCATCGCCTGCCCGAGGTGGCGTTGCAGATAGGTATTCATCAAGAACCACCCCGGAAGATTTTTTCCGGAATAATTAGGATCCACCGTAAAATGCAGGATGGATTCCCCCGCTGTGTTGGATGTAGGCATATTTCATAGCCCTCAAATATTAAAATCCACCGGTATCTCGCCGAGAATATTGAGGTGAATATTAAATGGCGTCATGTATTTCATCGCCGTCATCATGGATCCCTTGAATTTGAGTCGCCGAGTCATCAACGCCGACTTTCCGCTGATCTCTCCGGACAGGATTTTCTTCCAGTGGTCCAGGTTCGTCCACATGATGAAATCGCGGTGCCGCCCGTCGGAAGGTCCGGCGTAGATGATCTTCCCCGCCTTGCAGAACAGCATAACATGAGGGATATCCGGGCGATCTTCAATGTAATACTCCCAGGTGGCATTGAAGTTTTTCAGATCCTTCTGGATTTCCTGATGCGTATCCCACTGCTTACCCACCAGACGAATCCACTCCGTACTCATAAATTTTTCTGCCATAATTAGCGCCCTCGCCCTCAATAACTTGCTTATCAGGCCCCACAAAAGCAGGGCATTTTAATATATTGTTATATGCCAATTTTGTGCCAGCTTCCACTTTACTTTAATTAGGCGCTATTGCGATTTTCGCCAGTCGCTAACAAATGCTGGAGGATAATACCGGACAATAACACTCCAAAGAGCGCGGGCATAAAGGAAATGGTGCCATTAACCGTTTTGGCCCGCCCACCCGGCGCGGACACTTCTTCCGGAGGGGAGGCCCGGCGCGGTGATTCATCGGAAAAGACGGTTTGCACGTCCAGGGACGCGCCATTCTTGCGCAGCAGGGCGCGCAATTCACGGGCCAACGGACATTTTTCCGTTTGATTGAGCCTCGCGACGCGAACCCGGCGGGGGTCAATACGGTTGCCCGCCCCCATGCTGGAAAAGACGGGCAAATTCAGGGCCTGCGACGTCTGGATAAGGACCGCTTTGCAGGCGATGGCATCAATGCAATCCGCAACCACTTCAGCACCGCTGCCCATCAGCAGGGCTTGGGCATTATCAGCATTAATAAACTCCTGGCGGGTTTCAAGCACGCAATCGGGATGAATATCGCGAATCCGCGCGGCCATCACCGCCACCTTGGGCTGATCCAACGTGGAATGCAGGGCGACGAGTTGACGATTGATGTTGGAAATGCTGACCACATCGTGGTCGACAAGGGTGATGTGCCCCACTCCGGCACGGGCAAGGTTTTCCGCGACATAGCCTCCGACCCCACCAACGCCGGCAATGAGCACATGGCGATCACGCAGGGTCGCGACAGCAGGTGCACCCAGGAGAATCTCGGTGCGGGCAAAAGGATGAGGCATTATGGCGCGTCCTGAAGATGAAATAAGGTAAGGGCGTTTTGGGCAGTGACCTGCGCGATCTCCTGAGTCGGAGTATGCCGCAACTGTGCCAGACTGGCGATAATTTCGCTGAGATACGCCGGTTCATTGCGGGTGCCGGGATGCGCATGGGGTGTTTGCCACGGGGCATCCGTCTCTGCCAGCAGAGATTCCGCGGGGAGTATGGCCGCCGTCGCCCGCAGACGCTGGGCGCGCGGGTGGGTGAGCGCGCCCCCCAGCCCCAACAAAAATCCCATATCTATCAATCGGTTTGCTTGTACGAGACTACCAGAGAAACTGTGTAGCACACCGCGCAAACCAGGAAAGCGGCGCAAGGTCAGGATTACCTCTTCCAGGCTCCGTCGGGCATGGAGAATGACCGGCAGTCCCAATTGCCGCGCCATGGCGAGTTGAGTCGTGAAAGCGGATCGCTGGCGGGCAGCGTCAGGAGTTCCATCGCCAGCATCGAGCCCGATTTCTCCCAGCGCGACTGCTTGCGTCAGGAGGGTAGTCAAGGTCGCTTCCCATCGATCATCCCGATCATCCAGATAGAGGGGATGCACACCATAGGCCGGATACAGTCCAGGGTGATGACGGCAGGTTTCTTTGAGCCGGTTCCAATACTTCGGGGTATAAGCGGGGACGATGATTTTACAGACACCCACCATCTCTGCACGGCGTAGAACCGCATCACGATCATCGTCGAAGGCGGCATCATCCAGGTGACAATGGCTGTCTATCAGATCACGCACCGGCAGATCTGCGACATTTTCGGCGCCAGAAGCAAGAAAAGACATCTGCTGATTTTACGGTGACAAAACTCCGGGGTAAACATGCACTTCGTGCCGGACTGACAGATTCAGCACTTGCTGCAAAGGGCATCTTGGTCTTAAATGACCGGATATGGAGACCGCGCTGGAGAAATTATGCGTACGATGACGGCAGATCTGGCCATTTTGGGTAATGGCCCAGTGGCGCGCAGTCTGGTTCTCGCACTGGCGGGCAGCCCGCTGCGCGTGTTGCTGCTGGATACATATCCCCTGGCGCAGGCACGACCGCGGCTGACAGAGCGCACTGTCGCGCTGGCCTTGGGTAGCCGTCGCCTGCTCAGCCGCCTGGGGGTAGCCATGCCGCTGGCCGATGCCGCCGCTATCCAGACCGTGCAGATTACCCAGCAAGGCATCCGTGGGCAGGTGCGCCTGGAACATAGCCTGCTGAATGCACCAGAGCAAAGACTGGGTGAAGTCGCTGGTCTGGAGACCCTGAATGATGCCCTGGCCGTGCCGCTGGCGCGTTGTCACACCCTTCAGCAGGAATCACCGGGACCATTGCAGGCCCTGCAATGGTTTCCGGATCGGGTGCAACTGGACTGGCCTGATTTGCGGGTCGAGACAGCGCTGACGGTGATTGCCGATGGCGGCCATGGCGAACTGGCACGGCTGGCAAGCCTACGACGCATGGGCTGGGATCATAACCGCCATGCCATCATCGCCACAGTGAGCCCGCGGCAACCCCTGTCCGGCATTGCCTTCGAGCATTTTCTGGAGAGCGGACCGCTGGCTTTCCTACCCATCGGCAACAACCAGTTCTCCATTGTCTGGAGCCTGCGCCCCGGCGATGCCAGCCGCGTACTGGACTTTTCTGACGCAGAATTTATAGAGGCCCTGAACCGTCAGAGACCGCCGCAATTGCCACCACTCGTCGTGACTGGCCCGCGTAGTGTCTATCCCCTGTTTTTCCAGCGGCTCTGGGGCGAGCCTGGTCAGCGTTTGGCCTTGGTGGGTAATGCCGCACAGACCCTGCATCCTTTGGCTGGACAAGGTTACAACCTGGGATTGCGGGATGCGCTGACTCTGGGTGCCCTGCTGCGGGAAGCGGCGCAGCGCGGTGACGATCCGGGGGGCAAATCACTACTCAGCGACTATGTCCGCATCCGTCGCCGCGATCGCTTGGAAACCATCGCCTTTACCGAAACGATGAACCGCCTGTTCAGCAGCCCGCGTCTGCCGCTACGCCTGGCACGGGCCGCGGCTCTGGCGCTCCTGGATCAGATACCGCTGGGGAAGCGGGAACTCGCGGCGCGGCTGGCTGGCATTCATCTCCCGGCGCAAAGCGCCGTCCCGGATTTGGCTATGGGCGGAACCTATGTCGGATAGTGCCAACTACGATCTCATCATTTCCGGCGCCGGCATGGTCGGTGCCAGCCTCGCCCTGGCCGCCCAACAGGCGGGGTTGCGCGTTGCTGTGTTCGAAAAACGCAGCAACGCGGCATGCGCGGCGGCGGACCCCCTTGATCGCGCCAGTTTAATCGCCACCGGGTCCGGACGTTTTCTGGCCAGCCTGGGCATTGATCCCGCGCTGCTGGGCAGTGCCGTGGAACGCATGCGGGTCTGGGATGGGGAAGGTTCGGGCAGCATTCATCTGGACGCCGAAGAAAGTGGAGAAGACCGGCTCGGGCACATTGTCGAGAATCGTCGTCTGGAACAAGCCCTGCACGCTGCGCTGGAAGGCGCCGGGTTACACATTCATTACGGACGGGAAGTCACCAGCGCCTTTGCCGATAGCAGAACCATGTACGTCGCCGATGCCGCGGGGACGGAGTTCCACGGCACCCTGCTGGCCATTGCAGAGGGCCGGCAGTCGCCGTTGCGCAAAGCGCTCATTCAGGCACCGGTTTTCCGGGAAGATTATGGGCAGGATGCCATTACCGCCACGGTCTGGATCGAAAAATCCCATCGCCACATCGCCTATCAGCGCTTCCTCTCCACCGGTCCGCTCGCGGTGCTGCCCTTCAGCGATGATGCCGACGGCAAAGCCCGTGCCTCCATCGTCTGGAGTGCAAAACATGCCCGTGCGCGACACCTGATGGCCCTGGATGACACCCGTTTTCTCCACGAACTGTACCAGGCCTTTGGGCCGCAACTGGGACATTTCCAACACATCGGACGACGCAGCAGTTATCCGCTCGCGGCCCTGCACAGCAGCCGTTACGTCGGGGAACGCAGCGTGTTGCTGGGAGATACCGCCCACGGCGTCCATCCGCTGGCGGGCCTGGGGGTGAATCTGGGATTTCGTGATGCTGAACAACTGATAAAGGTCATCACCACAGCCCGCCGACATCATGAGGATTGGGGCACAGCCGCCGTACTGCGTCGCTATCAAAGTGCGCGGCGGCCTGATAATCTCGTCACCGTACTGACTTGCGGCGCCCTCAGTCATCTTTTCTCCAACCGCAGCCGCGGTCTCGCCCGGCTGCGCGACTTGGGGATGTTGGGGACGGGGATGATCGCTCCGGTCAAACGTTTTCTCATCCGTCAGGCCATGGGCCTTTAAGGAGATTGTAGATGCAACACCGTATTGCTGATGATATCGCCGCCGCCATTGGCGACACCATCGCCCGTTTAGGGACGGTCAAGGAAGATGTAGACAAGCAGGCGCGCGCCATGCTCTCCAACGCTCTGGATCGTCTGGATCTCGTCACTCGCGATGAATTTGATGTGCAGCAGGAACTGCTCTCCCGCCTCGCCGCGCGGGTCGCCATGTTGGAAGATCGCGTCGACGCCCTGGCACCCAAGGCCACTGTAGACGAAGACGCCAGCAAGGGCTGAGCGTTGCCGCTGGCGCTAGTCCATAGCCGCGCCCTTACCGGAGTGCAGGCGGCGGACGTCACCGTGGAATGCGATCTGGGTCCCGGACTGCCTACCTTTGCCGTCGTCGGTCTCGCCGAAACGGCGGTCAAGGAAGCCCGTGACCGGGTGCGCTCGGCTATTCAGAACAGTGGCTTTGAGTTCCCGGCGCGGCGTATGGTCGTCAATCTGGCCCCCGCCGACCTGCCCAAAGAAGGTGGTCGCTTCGATCTACCCATGGCCATCGGTATTCTCGCCGCCAGCGGACAGCTGCCTGCAGCCGCACTGAAACGACTGGAGATGATTGGCGAACTGGCGCTGGACGGCAGCCTGCGTCCGGTAACGGGCACGCTCTCCAGCACCCTGGCAGCGGGACAAGCCCATCGTGCCATTCTGGTGCCGCAAGGCAATGCCCAGGAAGCCGCTTTTGCTCAAAGCACCCCCGTCTTTGCCTGCGCGAATCTGGCCGAAGCCGTCGCCCACCTACGCGGCACGGATCGTCTGCCCGAGGTCATCTCCGATGCCGAGGCCCAGGAATCCGCCATTCCCTACCCCGATCTGCGTGACGTACACGGTCAGGAAACGGCCAAGCGGGCGCTGATTGTCGCAGCGGTAGGCGGCCATCACCTGCTCCTGTCGGGGCCACCAGGCACCGGCAAAAGCATGCTGGCGGCGCGACTGCCCGGCCTACTGCCCCCTCTACGCCGCAGCGAGGCGCTGGAAGTGGCAGCCATCCACAGCCTGCAAGGAAACGGCTTTGATATTCGCCATTGGGGTAGACGCCCGTTCCGTAGCCCCCACCATAGTGCCTCTTCAGCGGCACTGGTGGGCGGGGGTTCGCACCCGCGTCCCGGCGAAATCAGTTTGGCGCACCACGGTATTCTTTTCCTGGACGAAATGCCCGAGTTCCCCCGCGCGGTATTGGAAGTACTGCGGGAACCGCTGGAGTCCGGAGAAATCCATATCGCCAGAGCGGCGCGGCGAGCCACTTTTCCGGCCCGTTTTCAGTTGGTCGCGGCAATGAATCCCTGTCCCTGCGGCCATCTCGGTGATCCGCAGCAGATGTGCCGCTGTACCCCGGCGCAGGTCAGCCAATACCGCAACCGACTCTCTGGCCCACTGCTGGATCGCATCGACATCCAGATGGAAGTGCCCGCCCTACCGGTGAGCGCCTTACAAGAGGCGGCACAGGGCGAAAGTTCTGCCTACTGGCGCGAACGCATAGCTCAGGCCGTTGATCGCCAGTGGCAGCGCCAGCAGGGGCGCAACGCACAACTTCAGGGCGAACTGCTGGCGCAGTTTTGCGCCCTGGATGCGGTGGGCACCCGCCTGCTCAGCCGCGCCAGCGAAACCCTGCATCTTTCCGCACGCGCTTACCATCGCGTGCTGCGTGTTGCCCGCAGTATCGCGGATCTGGAAGGGAGTGATCCGATCAGTAGCCAGCATCTGGCAGAAGCCATCCAGTATCGACGTCTGGCACAGACACTGGCACGGTAATTTTTATGGATCTGCATGGAACCGCGATGAATTCCCCCCTCTGGGCCTGAGCCCCATCGGCCATACCATAGCCGCTGCAAGTTGTATCAGCGGCTATGACGGCCGCGGCCCCGCCCTAGTCCTTATGGACAGTCATGTGCTGCCCAAGCGCAGAGCCTGCCGAAGAGGGCAAAGCCGTCTCCATACGGGCTATGGTCGCCATCTGGGAAAAATACATTGCGGCGCGTTGCGTATTTTTGGCGACGCCCAGGCCCTTTTCATAAACCAGACCCAGGTCAAAATCCGCCCGGGCGCATCCGAGGCGAGCCGCCTGACGGTACCAGTGCAAAGTTTGCGGCCAGCCTTTGACGACGGTATGTTCCTGGCGGGTGATCAGGGGCGAATAGAGGGTGCCGAGGTAGAAGGCGGCCTTGGCATCCCGCGCTGATGCTGCCTGCTGCAACCGCGCCAGCGCAGCTGGGTCCTGTTCGGCCCGATTGCGCAGAGATTCCAGATCCTGCGCCAGCGCCGCGAAAGGCCACAGGCCGCCAATCAGCATAAATATCACGCATCGAAGCATGACTTCTTCCTCCTTCGCTTTGGATCAGCTTCCCGCATGCTCCCGAGTAGCGTGGAACACCACCTGTGGCCAGCGCTCCATAGTAAGATCAAGATTAACGCGGGAAGGCGCCAGATAGGCAAGACGATTTCCCGCATCTTCGGCGAGCTGTTCTCCATGCTTGCGGGTAAATTCGGCGAGTATTTTGGGATCATCACACTGAATCCAGCGCGCCGCCTGCACCGCCGCCGGATCAAAAATCGCGTCGACGGCATATTCGGTTTTCAGCCGTTCCGCTACCACATCAAATTGCAGTACGCCCACCGCACCCAGGATCATATCCCCGCCTTGCAGTGGTTTGAAGACCTGGGTGGCGCCCTCCTCCGCCAGTTGTTGCAGCCCCTTTTGCAGTTGCTTGACCTTGAGGGGGTTACGCAGACGCACCCGTCGAAACAGCTCCGGCGCAAAGTAGGGAATTCCGGTGAACTGCAAGGCCTCACCCTGACTGAAACTATCGCCAATCTGAATGCTGCCATGATTATGCAGGCCGATGATGTCGCCAGCGAAGGCCTCTTCCACCAGTTCCCGCTCCTGGGCGAGAAAAGTGATGGGATTATGCACCTGAATATCCCGACCCAGGCGCAAATGTTTGATCTTCATGCCCCGCTGAAAGTGCCCGGAACAGACCCGGAGAAAGGCCACCCGATCGCGATGCTGAGGATCCATATTGGCCTGAATCTTGAACACAAAACCGCTGAAAGCCTCTTCTTCAGGCCGCACCGTCCGCCCCGTGGTGGGACGGGGGCGAGGTGAAGGCGCCCAGTCGATAAGGGCCCCCAGCAATTCCCGCACCCCGAAGTTATTAATGGCCGAGCCAAAAAACACCGGCGTTTGCTGTCCTTCCAGAAAACCCTCCAGAGAAAAAGGATGGGAGGCACCACGCAGCAATTCTACCTGTTCCCGCAATTCAGACATCTCTTCGGGAAAGCGCCGGTCCAGCTCCGGGTTATTGATCCCGGCAATCCGCTCCACCGTCTGCTCCCGGTTTTCCCCACCAGCGGCGAAAACCAACACCTCATCGCGTAACAGGTGATACACCCCGCGAAAACGCTTACCCATGCCGATGGGCCAGGTTACCGGCGCACACTGAATACCCAGCACCGACTCCACTTCATCCAGTAATTCGGTGGGATCGCGGCTTTCGCGATCGAATTTGTTCATGAAGGTGATGATAGGGGTATCGCGCAAACGGCAGACCTCCAGCAGTTTGATGGTCTGTGCCTCAACGCCATTGCCCCCGTCGATCACCATCAACGCCGAATCCACCGCTGTCAGTACCCGGTAAGTATCTTCGGAGAAATCCTGATGACCCGGCGTGTCCAGCAAGTTGATGACATGCTCGGCATATTCAAACTGCATCACCGAACTGGCGACAGAAATGCCGCGACTCTTTTCAATGGCCATCCAGTCGCTGGTGGCGTGACGATTGCTTTTGCGCGCTTTGACCGTCCCTGCCAACTGAATCGCGCCCCCGAAGAGCAGGAGTTTTTCGGTAAGCGTCGTCTTACCGGCATCAGGATGGGAGATGATGGCAAAGGTGCGGCGACGCTGAATTGCGTCAACAAACGCGTCAGCCGGGGCCGCGGCAACAGGGGATAACGACATAAAAGATTAACCTTCTTTGAGTTGATTTACGGACGGCAGGAGCGACAAGGACAAGACCAGCGCATCTTCCCGACCCTCTTCATTGCGATAATAATTCAAACGCACCCCGATTTCATGGAAACCCTGGGAACGATACAGATCCTGCGCACCGGTATTGGACACCCGCACTTCGAGAAAGGCCCTTTGCGCACCCAGTTGGCTGGCCCGACAGAGAAGATGTTGCAGCATGTGTCGCCCGAAACCGCGTCGACGCAAGCTAGGCGCCACACCGAGGTTAAGGACATGCGCCTCGGCCGCACCCGTGGACAAGACCCCAAAGGCCACCAACACACCGGCGTCATCCTCCATAATCCAGGCATCATAGCCCGCCTGCATGCAATCGCGGAAAATGTTCCGCGTCCAAGGTCCCGGCGAAATATGCGACTCCAGCGCCGCCACCGCATCCAGATCATCGGCCTGCATGGCGCGCAGATTCATTTTTGTTGCTCCTCCGGCAGAGAAGGACGGATATAGTGCGGCTCCAGCGATATTGGGGAAATGCCGCAATCTCCTGCCTGGTAGCGCACCTGGGCAAGGCGCAATACGGCCTCGGCCCGCGGCAAACTGTCACCGCTCCAACCGAGTATGCCAGCGCCCTGCCAGCAGGCATGATAGGCTTGCCAGCCAGTGCCCAACCCCCACCACTGACCAGCAGCAGGCCAATCCACGGCATCGGGTACACAGACTTTTTCCGTACCTTGCAACTGCGGGATCCCCTGCGCATCCTGACAGAACACCCCGGCGTAAACTTCACCCCTGCGCGCATCAAGCGCCGCCAGCATCTGTGGCTGCGGCACCGTCGCAGCCAGTGCCTGCAAACTGGAGACGGGGTAGACAGGCAACCCTCGGGCCATGGCCAACGCCTGCGTGGTGCTGACACCGATGCGCACCCCGGTGAAGCCACCCGGACCTACGCCGCAAGCGATGGCCTCTATATCGGCGAGGGTGATGCCAGCACGATCCAGCACCCGTTTAATCATGGGTAACAACAACTGACTGTGACCATTAGCCGCCACGACAAACTCTTCCTGCACCCCATCTGCCGTACTGACAGCCACCGAGCAGGCCTCGGTAGCTGTATCCATGGCCAGGAAACGGCGCGCGTCCATCAGGCTTTTCCCCGCCAGAAGGCCTGGATTGCATCGAGATCGGAAACACGCTGCATGGGCGGCAGACTATCGAGAAATATCCGTCCGTAGCCCTTCGTGCGCAAGCGTGGATCACAGAGCATGAGCACTCCGCGATCCGCCTCGGAGCGAATCAGCCGCCCAACCCCCTGGCGCAGGGCAATGACCGCCTGCGGAATCTGCAATTCCCGGAAAGGCTCGCCGCCCGCTGCCTGACACTGCTCCGTGCGGGCCCGCAGAATCGGGTCCGCGGGATTTGCGAAGGGCAACTTGTCGATAATGACACAGGAGAGCGCTTCACCCTGCACATCCACTCCCTCCCAGAAACTCGCGGCACCCAACAGTACTGCATTACCCAAACTGCGAAAACGGTCCAGAAGGCGGGGCCGGGGCATGCTCCCCTGCACCAGGATGGGAAAGGACAACCTCTGGGGCAAGGCCGCCGCCGCTTCTTGTAAGGCGCGGTGACTGGTAAAAAGAAAAAAAGTCCGTCCCCCGCTGGCTTCAATGATCGGGACCGCCGCTTCCAGACAGGCGTGGGTGTACGTGGGATGATTAGGCTCCGGCATCGCCGGTGGCATATACAGCAAGGACTGCCGGGCGTAATCAAAAGGTGAGGCGGCGGTAAAGGTGCTTGCACCCGTCAAGCCCAGGGCCCGCTCAGTGCTGGCGAAACTGCCACCGACCCGCAAAGTCGCGCTGGTCAGAATCACGCTTTCCACCGGCTCCAGCAAATGCCTCTGCAAGGAGGCTGAGACATCCAGCGGGGTGGCATGGAGCTGCACCGTACGTGTCTTCTTTTCCTGCCAGAACACCATGTTCGGGGTATTGTGCGCCGTAAAAAAATCGACCGTCGCCAGCAAAGCTGCGCCGCGTGCCGCACATTGCTCCAAGCCCTTGCCACGTGTTGCGGCCGCAGTCAGGGCCTGGCTCAGCTCCGCCACAGCCTGACGCAAACGGGCGAAGGCAACGCTTTGCATTTTATCCGTTTGCAAAGTCCAAGACCCGCGCTCCTCACCGGGACCCAATGCGGTTCGCCACGCGGTAGTAAGAGTTTCCACCTGTGCCGCCGCCGCCAGCAAGCATTCATCATCCCCCGCTTCGGTCAGAGTCTCGGTACGGCTGTCCCGGGCCCAGTCCCAGAGCTGATGACTGCTCAGTTGCTGGCCGAAATAACGGCTGGCCAGCTCCAGCACTTGATGTGCCTCATCCAGCACCATCGCTTCGACCCGCGGCAATAAGTCCCCCATGCCGTTCGCCTTCAATGCCAGATCGGAGAAGAGCAGGTGATGATTCACCACCAAAATATCCGCCTCCTGCGCCTGCCGTCGCGCCTCTATGACGTGACAGCGCCCATACTCTGGGCAATCGCTGCCGAGGCAGTTGTCCCGGGTCGAGGTCACCAAGGGCCAGACCGGCGAATCCTCGGGTACCGAAGTCAGTTCGCCAACGTCCCCTTCCCGGGTCTGTCCAGCCCAGTCCGCAACCCGCGCCAAAGGCGCAGCAAGAGCGGGCGCTACGCCCTCGGCACTGAAGCGTTGCAAACGATGCCGACAGAGATAATTAGCCCGCCCTTTGAGGCGGCTGACCCGCAGCGGCTTTCCGGTAGTCCGCAGCAGCAACGGAAAATCCTTTTCCAGAATTTGGTCCTGCAAGGCCTTGCTACCCGTAGAAACCAGTACTTTGCGCCCGGAAAGCATGGCCGGCAGGAGATAAGCGAAAGTTTTGCCCGTCCCTGTCCCCGCCTCGATCAAGGCGACACCGCCGTCGCGCAACGTATGGGCCACCTGCGCGGCCATGGCCTGTTGCTGCTCCCGTGCCCGGAACTGCGGCAGCACCTGGGCCAACGCCCCCCCTTGCCCCAACAGCACGGACCAGTCCTCTCCCTCCCCGATCACTCCCGACACCATTTCCGCTCCCGTTTTATCATCGGTCCTGCTATTTTTACACAATTTCCTGGTAAAGAGGGCATTTCATGTATAAGCGGCGCGCACGCATCCTATTCTGGCATCCGACTGATTCGGCAAAGGCCCGCTATGCCGCCGCGTTGGCGGAAGCCTTGGGCGCGGACTGGCTGGAAGCGAGGGCGGATGAAACCGACCATGCCTGGCCTGATCTCCTTATCGCCCTCGATTGCCACACTGCGCCAGACATCCCTCGCGCGGCGCATACCAAATGCAAATACTGGCCCCTGCCCCAGGATGGCTGGGAGGACACGGTACACGCGCGCATCCTCGGCGTCCTCGGCGGCTTGCGTCTGCTCGCCCGCATGGACCAGAGTCCGGCGCCCGGCCAGACGGCAACGCCCTTTGACAAGGCACCCAGACTGAACTAAACCTCTAAAAATGGATCACATTTGTATGCGCCATAGAAACGCATTATAGACAAGCGCGATCATTCATCGACAGAGCGCACTGCCTGTTGACTTCAGGAGGAGAGCACGATGGAAGTCATCCATAAGGACGAGCAGAGTATCACCATCCGCTTCGACAAAAAGGATCTTGCTAAAATAGCCGAACCCATAGTGAGAAATGCCGAAAGCTTTGCCAAGAATACCTTGGATATTGTCTACCTACTGGCCGAGCAGGACTACCGAACAGATGATCACTTCGAACAACCACCCCATGTTTTTGACTAAAGGAAGGCATCCATGCAAATTCTCGAAGAGAAGGAGCAGAGCGTAGATGTTGTTCTGACTGTCCACGAGGCGGCGCAAATCGCCAGAAACATCCTGGAGAACCAAAAAGCGGCCGGCCCAGGGGCGGTGGCACTGGCCGAGCTGCTCCAGAAAGAGGGCTTCACGGTTGTGCAGAGTCAGGCATCTGATCGTTACGAGTGGAAGACACCGGATGATATGGAGCAGAACGCCTAAGCACTCATGTGCATCGCGGCCAGCCGTGTTTGCGCGCATCGTAAGACCCTGTGGGCTAAAACAGGGCGCGGGGTTTTTGGCGATGACGGGCAAACATTTACTGAGTCATCAGGAAGCGTTGGATACCGGCAAGCTCCGCGCACCGTCAAAACGCGCCGCCCAATAAGGGTCCTTCAGACTTGCCACCTGAACACCCGTACGCGAGGTCTGGGCACTGACAAAGTGCTGGTGACCAATGTAAATCCCGACATGGGAATAAGGTCGATGCAACGTGTCAAAAAACACCAGATCGCCAGGTTTCAGATTGACCAGGGAAACTTTCCGCAACTCAGATGCCTGGGCATAAGAGGTACGCGGCACCTGAATATCAAACTTCGCTAATATGTATTTAACAAAGCCACTGCAATCGAACCCAGAGGATGGACTCATACCACCCCAGCGATAGGGCGCACCAATAAATTTGAGTGCGGCAACCACCATCGAACGAGGTGATAGCCAAGAATGGCCACCAGAGTGGCTGTCCATCTCCGCATCCTGCCCTTCTTGCGCGATATCATTGGCCAGTTCGGCTACCGCTTGTGGCCCGACAGCGGCATTGCCACTGCTTTCCAAGGCCTGCAAGGGGTGGCGTGCCCAATGATAGGCATGGCTGGCCAACATCGCCAAAGCGAGTCGCAAATGAGACTGCTCTGGTGCTGATGTAACGGTTACCGCATCCACCGACGCGTCATTCGTCACCATACCTGTCTTGACCGGCGTCAGCGAATGATCGACAAAAGCAGGGTTCGTTACCTGCTCCACATCGACCGTAGGAAAGGATTGCACTTTAAAGTCATAAGTCGCAACGTGCCGCGGCGCCGCACCCACTCCGGCAAACTCGACAGGCGCGAGGTGCATCAAGCGCAACGCCGTCGGTGTCAACGCCATATAATCGTTTTTTGAAGCTCGCGATACCGTCCTCTGGACAGGTCGAAAAACCATCTTTTTCGCCTGCCTGGCAGGCATCAGCCTCTTGTTACGCATGAACTGCATTTGGACTGCTTTCGGGTTTCTTGCGGCGCTCTTATCGTGGAACCCCGCGCGGGTATGGTGACTGATCCGATGCAAAGCCTTGTGGCCTGCCGCGTGCGGCGCCGCCTGACACACACTGATCCCACCTAGAAACGTCAATACCGCCACAGCAATCCGCCAGCGATGCTTCTTCTGCATTCCTTAAATCTCCCGAATCACTTGGGAATCGCCGCTGCATAATATGCCATCCGGCTGATTATGCAGCGCCATTACCGTCTCTCATTAAAGACAGAGAAACTTCGAGGCTACCCCCTTGCCCACAATAAAAAAGCCGAACAAGTTCGGCTCGATATGCATACTGGACGTGGAGGCACGGCAACGACTCAGAGTATCGTGCGGGCGGACGCCCGCACGATAGCTCCCTCCCAAATCGAGTCGAAAATCAGCCATTAGCAAAATCGATGCTCCATAGTCCATGTTTGGGACTATAGGTCGTATCCATGCTCGAGGCAAGACCCCATCGCTAGTTATAACATGATATGGAGCCAGCTCTTATAGCTACTGGCCCGACAATTGCTTATAAAGCTTGGGAATGATCGTCATGGAGAGGAAACCGATGCACACTTCGACAGTGAAAAGGTGGGGGCGAATACCTACCGGCAAAACCTTGATGCGCTCCAGAGATGGACTCCGGTTCCGATCTGCCCTCTTGCCTGGCTTCCTTGCCCTCTTGCTCTTCCTGGTGCCCCCTCTGGTGGCGGCTGCCCCAAATGGCACAGTACGAGACGCTGTACCGCTCCTCCAACGGCTGGAGCATGCCCACTGGGTCGCTCAGGGACATGGTCCGCACATCCTCTATGTCATCTTTGATCCTAACTGTCCCTACTGCCATGCCCTCTATGATGAACTGCAACCACACATCCATCCGGATCAACTGACGGTTCGCTATGTGCCGGTGGGATACCTCGCCCCCTCCAGTTTCGGGAAAGCGGCCGCAATACTAGAGGCTAAAAACCCACTAGCCGCCATGCAAAAAAACGAAAGCGGCTTTGATAAGACAAGCCATCACGGCGCTATTGCCGAAATCCTGCCCAATGCAGCCAGCACCAACGCGCTCCACTCAAACATGGGGATTCTTAAGGCTACCGGGCAAAAAATCGTCCCCACCTTGATTTATACACGCCGCGATAACACCGTGAAAATTATTAAAGGCACCCCAGACAAGACGGATTTGCCTGCGGTTTTGAAGGAGATTCGCTGAGACCTCTCAGTCAAGGAGTTAAGATGTAGATCAACGGCGAGAATCAAAACTTGTTGACAGGCACACCCATTTATATAATATTGCGAATCATTCTTATTATTAATTAAACGGTGGCCCGTGCCTTTGCTTTCCCGCCCCACTACTGTGCTTCTCCTCTTCTGCGCCAACATCCTCGGATCCGCCTCCGATGCCTGGGCGGTGGATGAGCCCGCATCCCCCGGAAATGGACCGATCCTGAACATCTCCGGTATTTCGCCCAAATATTTGCCCACTTACAACTATATTGCCGATGGTCTCTCCTGGGCCGGGCACCTTGATAGCGAGGTTTCCACCAATTTTTCCGGCGGCATCAAGCAGGGCAGCGCGGGCAATATCGTCGGGCAGATAGGCGCCGGATATGACACCGGAAAGGCGGGTCTGTGGAAAGGCGGTAAATTCACCCTCTCCCTGATGGGCATTTACAACAGCGCCATTCAGCAGAACTATAGTGGCGACATCCAGACGGCCAGTAACATCTGGGCACCCGACGCGGTCCGTTTTTACGACGCCGCCTTCCGTCAGCACTGGACGGACTGGCTCAATACCCGTGTCGGTTACATGGATGTGAACTATTACTTCGATGTCACCGCCAACGCCTTGCAACTCATCAACAGCTCCTTTGGCATGGCACCGACCATGACCGTCAACGTCCCTGGTACCGCCACCTATCCTTACCCAGGCCTGGGGCTTCTGGCGGGTATCCATGGCGAGCACCTGAGTAGCAAAGTCGCACTGTTTCAAGGTGATCCTCAGCATCAGGTCTCTGCCTTTGAACGCGGCTACATGGCCTTGTGGGAAGGCGGTCTGCACTGGGGCAAAGAAGCGGAAGACGACCTTGAGGACAGCAGCGACAACTATGGTCAGTACATCCTTAAAGCAGGTGCCTGGCATTACCAGCTGTCCGACCCGGGCCGCTACGGGCTCTCCCCCACAACTTCGGGCGTCTATGCCATCGCCGAAGGGAACTGGAGCCTGCCGGGAGAACGTCGGCTGGGGGCCTTTGTTCAGATGGGTGCTGCGCCACAGGACATCAATCCAGTCCCCTGGTATCTGGGACTGGGTCTACGCCTGGGCCATCCCTTCGCCAGTCGCCCGGATGACAGCCTGTCCATCGGTATGGCGCGTACTTGGCTGCGTCCCAATCCAGCGGCAGAGAGCCTTGGCAGGGAAACCACAGCCATCCGCAATGCCGAGACGGCTTACGAACTTACCTACGTCGCGAAACTCACTGGGCACCTCAATCTGCAGCCTGATCTGCAATATATACAGCATCCCAACGGCTATTTTCCTGATGCGACCGTCGGTATGGTGCGTTTGCATGTGGAATTTTTCTGAATGCGGAGGTCGAGCCAGTGAATCCATCCCTGTTCGTGGGAGACCTTAAACTGGGCGACAGCGCCAGAGTACGCGATGTCCTCGGCGGCAGAGGCATGCAGCAACGCATGCGCATGCTCGGCATCCGCCGAGGCACCGATATCCGCGTGGTCCATGGTCCGGGCAAGCGCGGTGCGGTATTGCAGGTGGGTGGAGCACGCCTTGCACTGGGCTGGGGCGTCATCCAGCGTATTGAGGTGGAGTTTTGCCGGGGGCCGATTCCCGGAATATAGGAGAACAGGCATGAGCGCATGTCACGAAGAAAACCAGAAAACTCAAGCCACAGCGGGACTACCGATCATTGCCCTGGCAGGCAATCCGAACTGCGGTAAAACCACTCTGTTCAACCTGCTGACTGGCACCCATCAGCAGGTAGGCAACTGGCCAGGCGTTACCGTGGAGCGACGCAGCGGCAGCATGAGCCTGGACGGGCGCAAGGTCTCCGTGGTGGACCTGCCGGGTGTGTACAGCCTGCTGGGGGGAGGCGGCGAGGATCAAGCCGTGGCGCGCGATTACCTGCTCGACGGACCGGTCGATCTAATCGTCAACATTGTCGACGCCTCCAATCTCGAGCGGCATCTGACCCTGACTGCCGAATTGCTGGAAACAGGTCGCCCGATGGTTCTGGTAGTGAACATGGTTGATGAGGCCGAGGCCCAGGGACTGGGAGTGCTCACGACTGAGCTCTCCGCAGCGTTAGGTCTACCGGTGGTATCCATGGTCGCCCGCAGGGGCAAGGGACGCGGTAACCTGTTGGACAGCCTGACGCAGGCACTTAGGCAAGCACCCCACGGTACTCCGCCTCCCCATGGCCTGTTGATAGAACGGGCATTGGGTGTCCTGACCGCCTTGCTGCCGGACAGCAATCCCGTACGCCGGCGCTTCGACGCCTTGCGCCTGCTCGAAGGCAGCGCCGAACCCGCCGACTCCGGGATGGAACATACCCTGCGACAAATCATCGCGGAGGTGGAGGATGGCAGCGCTGAAACTCCTGCCGATCTGATCATGGACCAACGTTTCGGCTGGGCGCAGGAAATGGCCGCCACGGCGCTGCATCGTAACGGATATACTGGAATGCGCCAGCGGATCACCGACCTGCTGGATCATGTGGTACTGAATGACTGGTTCGGTATTCCCGTTTTTTTGCTGGTGCTCTATCTGATCTTCGTCGTCAGTTTCAGCGGCGGCAATATCTTTTTAGATTTCTTCGATCAAGCCTCCGCTGCGCTCCTGATTCACGGGGTCGGCCATGTGCTGCTGGAGACGGGACTACCCACCTGGCTGATCGCTCTCGTTGCCGGGGGCGTTGGCGGCGGACTGAATCTCGTGATTTCCTTCATTCCCCCCGTTGGCCTGACTTTCGTCTTTCTGGCCTTGCTCGACGATTCGGGTTACATGGCCCGCGCCGCCTATGCCATGGATCGTCTAATGCGTCGTCTGGGGCTGCCCGGCAACGCGCTTGTTCCCATGGTGATCGGTTTCGGCTGTAATGTACCCGCCATCATGGGATCACGCATCATCGAAGATCCGCGCGGACGTATCCTGACCGTGTTGATACAACCCTTCATGTCCTGCTCCGCACGCCTGACCATTTATATGGCCTTTGCCGTGGTGTTCTTTCGCAGCAATGGTGGACAGGTGGTCTTCGCCCTCTATGTGCTGGGTATCATCGTCGCCCTGCTAACGGCCTGGCTGCTCGGGAAAACCGCCTTGCGCGGTGAGGCGCTGCCCTTTGTCATGGAACTACCGCCCTATCGCCTGCCCGGCATCCGGAGCGTGGTGTTGCAGAGTTGGCAACGCCTGAAGGTGTTCACCTTCCGGGTAGGCCGGGTGATTGCGGTCATCGGCGTGGTGCTCTTCATTCTCCCAGGCATAGGCTGGACAGATCACGGGCTGCGCAGTACCGACATTGACCATTCCCTGCTCGCCCAAGGCAGCCGTGCGCTGGTGCCGATTTTTGCGCCCATGGGGATTCAGCAAGGAAACTGGCCAGCCATTTCCGGGCTGATCGCAGGGGCCGCCGCCAAGGAGATCGTGATCGGCACGCTGAATGGTGTTTATCAGCGGCAGAATGCAGCCGACCTGATGGCAACCTACCGCGATCCCGACATTGCCGGGCAACTCTGGGGCGCGCTCAAGACAATCCCCACCAATACCATTACCTTTATTACCACGCTGGACGATCCTTTGGGCCTGTCCGCCATGGAATCCACCGCCTCCACCCAACAGGCCTCGGGGGCGGAAAGCGTCACCCTCCAGGCGATCGCGACCAGCTTCACCGCCCTTTCGGCATTTGCTTACCTGGTTTTTGTGCTGCTTTACGTGCCCTGCGCCAGCACCATGGGCGCGCTCCGCCGGGAGGTCGGCTGGGGTTGGATGATCTTCTCCCTGCTGTATGGCTCCAGCCTGGCCTGGGGAGCGAGCACGCTGATTTACCAAACGGGCACCTTCGCCAAACATCCGGGATCCTCTGGAGCATGGATCATAGGGGTACTGGCATCTTTTGCCTTGCTGGTCATTGGTCTGCGGCTTTATGGGCAACGCGCGGCCACCTTAGCGAAGCCCTCTCTGAACCAGAAGGCGGCGTCAGCATGAAACCTTTGTTCGCGGTTCGGGAGCTACTGCAGAGACAGGGTATGGCCAGCGCCAGCCAGATCGCAGCCGAATTAAGACTTTCTGTCAGGCTGGCCGAGGATATGCTGACCTACTGGCAGCGCCGAGGCGCGGCAGAGCTGGTACTGGTCGGAGCCCCTAAAAACTGTGGCACCCGTTGCGATTCAGGCGGGTGCGGCAGTTGCAGCAGTACCCCCGCGGCCCCCATTCAGGCCTACCGCTGGCGCGACAACGCAGGAAAAGCAGCGATAGCTATCGTATCGCTTGCTCCGCTGCCACATGTGGATAGAAACATTACAGATGTCGTGCAGCTTAATCGTATTAAGGAGGGTAGCCCTTTATAACTCCCATTAGACCGCATGCTCTCAACTGGCTGTTGCGCTCGATTATGTTATCTTAAAGACACTCAGAGCGGTGTTTGATCGACCATGGCGAACGAGGTGGTAGATGCGGGTAAAAGTAGCAGCCATTCAGATGGCCGTAGGGGAAGACGAGACCGACAATATCGCCAAGGCGCTGCGCCAAGCAACCTCGGCGGCGGACGCGGGTGCCCAGATCATTCTCCTCCAGGAACTTTTCAGCACACCATACTTCTGCAAAGATCAGAACCCCGACTTCCTGACCCTGGCGCAGCCCCGCGAGAGCCACCCCGCCCTGCTCGCCATGCAAAAGCTGGCGCGGGAGCGCGAGGTCGTGCTCCCGGTCAGCTTTTTTGAGCGCGCCAATAACGCCTTCTTCAACAGTCTTGTGGTTTTTGACGCCGACGGTAGTGATCTGGGGCTCTACCGCAAGGCACATATTCCGGATGGCCCCGGTTATCAGGAAAAATTCTATTTCAGTCCGGGTGATACGGGATTCCGTGTGTTTGACAGCCGTTACGGACGCCTCGGCGTCGCCATCTGCTGGGACCAATGGTTCCCGGAAGCGGCGCGGGTGATGGCGCTGCAAGGCGCAGAAATCCTGTTCTATCCAACCGCCATCGGCTCTGAACCCCAGGCTCCGGAAATCAACAGCCGCGGGCACTGGACCAGAGTTATGCAGGGCCACGCTGCTGCCAATCTGGTCCCCGTGGTGGCTGCCAACCGGGTGGGCCGAGAAATCGGCCAGGAAAGCGAGATCACCTTCTATGGCGGATCTTTCATCAGCGATGCTACCGGCGCGCTTATAGTCCACGCCGAGCAGGAGGAGACCATCCTCTACGCCGATCTCGATCTGCAAGCCCTCGCCGCACAGCGGCTGGAGTGGGGCCTCTTCCGTGATCGCCGTCCTGAACTCTATGCGCCTATCCTGACCCTGGACGGGAGTCCGCGCCATGAGTGACCCGCAGCCTCCCGTCATCGCTCTGAGCGCATACGAGCACAACGGCAAAGCCTTTTCTCTCGCCCCGCAGTATGCCGCCGCCGTCTGTCGGGCGGGCGGGTTACCCATCGTCTTCCTACCCCAGTGCCCCGAAGCCCGCATCATTTTATCGCGCTGTGATGCCTTGGTGCTCACTGGCGGCGGCGACATCTCTCCCGATTTTTATGGCGCAGCATGCGACGACAGCATCCATGCCGTGCACCCAGACCGCGACACCGCTGAGATTGCTTTGGCGCAAGAGGCCATCGCCCGGCGTATCCCGATGCTCGGCATTTGCCGCGGCCTGCAAATTATTAATGTCGCATTGGGCGGCGACCTTCTCCAGGACCTGCCCAAAAGTATTGGCACCCGCATCTGCCACCGCAATGCTGAACATAATCCCATCATGCATGAGGTCATTGTCTTGCCGGACACGTTGCTGGGGGGCATCGTCGGGCGAGATACTCTGGAGATATCCTCCTGGCATCACCAGGCCATCGCGAATATGGCCCCCACACTACGCATCAACGCTATTGCCGAGGATGGCATCATTGAAGCAGTGGATATGCCCGGCAATCCGGACATCTTCGCCGTCCAATGGCACCCGGAACATACAGCCGCCGGTGACCCGCACCAGCAGGCCCTGTTTAACTGGCTGGTACAGCGCGCTACCCGGCGCATGGCACGCGCAACAGCACACGGCGAGACAAAAAGGCCTAGCGGGAGGAAGGATGCTCGGAAGGCTGCAAACGCTGTTGCAGCCAAGCCAGCGCCGCGGGAACCAGCGAAATCACAATGATGGCGACGATCACTATATTCAGGTGACTTTTGACCCAGGGAAAACGCCCGAGGAAATAACCGGCACCCAGCAAGCCCCCCACCCACAGGAAAGCGCCCAGCAGATTGAAGCCAAAGAAGCGACGATACGGCATGGTGGCAATACCTGCCACAAAAGG
>NZ_JAAZTY010000098.1 GCF_018854775.1 Acidithiobacillus ferriphilus
GGACATCCTCGCTTCGCCATACTTAATCGCCAGACCTTCAAAAGCGCCTTGCAACAAAGCGATGTCCTGGTGAGCGACCGTAATCCGACCACCCATCTACACCTCAGCAACAACCAGATGACCCTGCGCAGTTGCAATGAGGAACAGGAGGAAGGCGAGATCCAAATCCCCGTCGAGTACCAGAATGATACTCTAAATATCGCTTTCAACAGTCGTTATCTCACGGATACCACCCAGATATTCGCCCAGGAAAATTTGCGGATGCGCGTCAAGGATAGCGACAGCAGCGCAGTTTTTACTCCGGTAGATGGAGATAACCCCCTGTATATCATTATGCCTGTCCGCCTCTGAAATGCCCCTGGAGGCCCTGCACATCCAATCGGTGCGTTGCATAAAAACCCTGGATCTGAAAGCGGATCAACGGTGGAACTGGTTGATCGGCGCCAATGGTGCGGGAAAAAGCTCCGTGCTGGAGGCCATCCATATCCTCGGCACGGGGCAAACCTGGCGACGCAATCCCCGCCATGTGCAGCGGGAGGATGACAACGAATATTTGGTCAGCGCCCACCTGCCTGATCATTTTCTCGCCCTGCGTCGACGTGGCGAAACGCGGGAAATACGCTATGATGGTGAATCGCTCGCTTCAGCCTGGATGCTGCTCGACATTCTGCCACTGCAAAGTCTGCACGATGACAATAGCCATTTTGTTGCGGGAACGGCGGAAGACCGCCGACGTGTACTGGATTGGGGCATTTATTACGCGGATCACTACTATGGCACGGTGTTTCGCCAGTACCGGCGGGCTTTGCAACAGCGCAACGCCTGGCTGAAAAGCGGTTATGGTCAGCAACCCTGGGATGACGGCGTCATTGCCACCGGTGAAGAAATCCAGCAGCGGCGGCAAGCGCATCTGGCCACGGTGCAGCCCGAAGTTGCCACCCTCTGGGAACGTTGGTCCGGATCACTTTCCGGACTTAGCCTGCATCTGCACAGTGGCTGGAAAGAGGGCTTGGCGCTGGGTGATTGCCTGCTGCGGGATCAGGAACAGGATCGCGAAATGGGTTACACCCACAGCGGCCCGCACCGCGCCAATCTGGCGTTTCGGGTGCGCGGCAAAGCGGCACTGGATATTCTTTCGCGCGGCCAGTTGCGGGTACTGGGTCTGGCCTATCGCCTGGCGCAGGTGAAGATCCTGAAGCAGGCAGGCTTGCCCCTGCCGACCATACTGATTGACGATTTTGCGGCGGAGCTCGATGCTTCGGCGCGAGATTGGTGGGTGAAAGAGCTTGATCTGCTGGGTGTGCAGGTCTTTGCCGCCGTCACCGCGGCCGGGCAGATTCCGGCGGCGGTGAGTCGTGGTGGTCATTTTTGTCTGGCGGCAGGCCAGCTTGAGAAGGAAACAGCATCATGACGGGAATATACGATTCTACCAGTATCCAGGTATTGAAAGGGCTGGAAGCAGTACGCAAACGCCCCGGCATGTATATCGGTGATACCGATGATGGCAGCGGTCTGCACCACATGGTTTTTGAGGTGGTGGACAACGCCATCGACGAGGCGCTCGGCGGTTATTGCGACGCCATCGTTGTTACCATCCATGATGACGAATCGGTCAGCGTCAGCGATAACGGTCGCGGTATTCCTGTCGACATTCACGCCGAAGAGGGGCGGTCTGCTGTCGAAGTCATCATGACCGTACTGCATGCCGGTGGTAAATTTAATGACAATGCCTACAAGGTTTCCGGCGGTCTGCACGGGGTCGGTGTCTCGGTAGTGAACGCCCTTTCAGAAACGCTCCAGTTGCGTATATTCCGCGATGGCTATGTCTGGACCCAGGAATATCATGATGGCGAACCCCAGGCACCCGTTGCCCGCGGTGAGGCGTCACGCAAGCATGGCAGTACCATCCGCTTCAAACCCTCGCCTCAGGTTTTTGCCGATACGCATTTCCACTTCGAGATTATCGCTAAGCGCTTGCGCGAGCTGGCTTTTCTCAATTCCGGCGTGCACATCACCCTGCTGGATGAACGGGGCGGACGGGAAGAAGTTTTCCATTACGAAGGCGGTATCCGCGCCTTTGTGGAGCATCTCAACCGCAGCAAAACCGCCATTCATCCCACTGTGATCACCCTTAGCGGCGAGCGCGACGGCATTGTCGTTGAAGCCGCCCTGCAATGGAATGAAGGCTATAGCGAGGCGGTGCTCTGCTTCACCAACAATATTCCCCAGACCGATGGGGGTACGCATCTGGCGGGCTTTCGCGGCGCGCTGACCCGTACTCTGAATCAATATATGGAACGGGAAGGCATCATCGCCAAGGCTAAGGTGGTGATGAGTGGCGAAGATACGCGTGAAGGCCTGACGGCGGTGCTTTCCGTCAAGGTACCGGATCCCAAATTTTCTTCGCAGACCAAGGAAAAGCTGGTTTCCAGCGAGGTCAAGCCGATCGTGGAGTCTTCCATGTCCGAGGCGCTGACGATATTTTTGGATGAGCACCCCAAAGAGGCGCAGGCGATTGCCGCCAAAATTGTCGAAGCGGCACGGGCGCGGGAAGCCGCTCGCCGGGCAAGGGAACTGACGCGCCGCAAGGGCGCGCTGGATATCGCCAACCTCCCCGGCAAACTGGCCGACTGCCAGGAGAAAGACCCGGCCAAGTGCGAAATTTATCTGGTGGAGGGCGATTCCGCCGGCGGCTCCGCCAAACAGGGCCGTGATCGTCGGCATCAGGCTATCCTGCCCTTGAAGGGTAAAATCCTCAATGTGGAACGGGCGCGTTTTGATAAAATGCTTTCGTCGGATGAGATCGGTACCCTCATTACGGCCTTGGGCACCGGTATTGGCGCTGGGGATTTTGATGTGGCCAAGTTGCGTTATCACCGCGTCATCATCATGACCGATGCGGATGTCGACGGCAGCCATATCCGCACCCTGCTGCTGACCTTCTTCTACCGGCAGATGCCCGAACTGGTGGCGCGCGGCCATATTTATATCGCCCAGCCACCTCTCTACAAGGTCAAGAAAGGCAAGGATGAGCGCTATATCAAGGACGACATCGAATTGGCCGCCTACCTGCGCGAAATTGCTATGCAGGGCGCCCAATTCCGTCCTGCGGCGGATGCTGAGCCGGTAACTGAGGAGCAACTGGCCGGCATGATGCGTCAATACCAGAATATCGAGGCTTTGGTGCAGCGCTTGGAGCGGCGCTATCCCGGTACCCTGCTTTGGGCGCTGGCCACGTTGCCGCCTGTTGTTACGGAGTCGGCGGATAGCGCCGCCTGGGACGATTTCGCGCGACGGCTCCGCGCGGCATTGGAGCTCAACGCCCTGCCCGCCGAACATTACACGGTGGAGCGGGTGGGCGAAGCAGAGGCCTTGCGCCTGGTGGTCCGCCGCGAACATCACGGCAGTCAGGAACTACGTTTCTTTGATCAGGATTTCTTTGCCGGTGGTGAATACCGGCATCTGGCGGATTATGCGCGGGTGATTGAAGGTAATATCCGTGCCGGCGCGCGGATGGAACGCGGCGAGCGAGGGCTTACCGTCAGCCGTTTCCGTGCGGCTATGGACTGGCTTATGGCTGACGCCCGTCGGGGTATCGAGATTCAGCGCTACAAGGGTCTGGGTGAAATGAATCCGGAACAGCTTTGGGAGACCACCATGAACGCCGAAAACCGGCGTCTGGTGCGGGTGGATGTGGAAGACTCCATCGCTGCCGACGAGGTCTTTTCCATGCTCATGGGCGATGCCGTGGAACCGCGTCGCCGCTTTATTGAGGATAATGCACGTTTCGTATCGCGACTCGATATCTGATTACGCGGCAATATGCTGATCAAAACGCAGGGGGGGTATGGGCCAATGGATGATTTCCATGCGCCCGTCGGTATGTTCGACCAGCGCGGTACAGCTCTCGACCCAGTCGCCGTCGTTGTAATAGAGGACGCCGTCAATAGTTTTTTGCTCGGCATGGTGGATATGGCCGCAGATCACGCCAGCGTAACCGCGGCGTGAGGTTTCTTCGGCCAGCAGGTGTTCGTAGTCGTTGATAAACTGCACCGCTTTTTTTACTCGGTATTTGATGTAAGCGCTCAGGGACCAGTGACGGCGCAGGCCCAGGCGCCGGAACGCACTTTGCAGCAGCCGGTTGCTCCAGAGCAACAGGGTATAGCCATGATCGCCCAGACGAATGAGCCAGGTGGCGTAACGCATGGCGGCATCGAACTGATCACCATGGATGACCCAGAGCTTTTTGCCATCGGCGGTCTCATGCACTGCTTCCCGGAGGATGGCAATGTCGCCAAGGGCAAGGGCGTTGCCCTGGTTTTGCACGTAGTCGGAGAGCAACTCGTAGACGGGATCGTGATTGCCGCAGACATAACGTACTATTACCCCGGAGCGGGCCAGACGGAGCACCTTCTGGACCACCGTATTATGGTTGCGAGGCCAGTACCAGCGCACTTTGAGGCGCCACAGATCGATGATGTCGCCGACCAGATAGAGCTGCTGGCAGGAGTTGTGGCGAAGAAAGTCCAAAAGGCTCTCCGCCTGACAGCCGCGGGTGCCGAGATGGACGTCTGATAAAAATATGCTGCGATAATGGGCCATGGGGCCATCCTGAAAAGGTGACATAACCACATATTGCCAGCAAAATATGACAGTTTGATGAAAGCTGGCCGCAGTGTAGTTGCCGGTATGCCTCTGGAGATCATGGTGCTTAACCAGTTTAATTTTGAATACAAAGAACTTTTTACTGCTGAAGGTCTTGTGCGTCTGGATGGAGAATTTCTTCGATCCCTGGCGGAAAAGGACAAAACCCTGGCGGAAAATTTGCAAATCTACCGTGCGGCAGGCGCTCAGCCTGCTGATAAGGCCCAGAGTGAGTTTTTGTTATGTCTTGCGCCGCATCTTGAGCGGTTTATCGCCCGGCTTTTTTGTGTGGAGCCGGAGGTGGCGGAGTTGCAGGCCCGGACCCGCAGCCATGATGTCGTCATGGATTTCAAGAAGCATTTCGTGCTGCGCCGCGCGCGGCGTTACCGGGGCGAGTTTTCCGAATCTTTTGCTGATCTC
>NZ_JAAZTY010000099.1 GCF_018854775.1 Acidithiobacillus ferriphilus
CAGTGGATGCCTACTGGGCCGCCAATATCGACCTCGTACATGTCACCCCCGATCTTGATCTTTATGACAACCGCTGGCCGATCTGGACCTATCAGGAACAATTACCGCCGGCCAAATTCGTGTTCGACGACGAAGGTAGACGCGGTATGGCACTGGACAGCATTGTTTCCGGCGGCTGCATCATCAGCGGCGCCACCGTCCGCCGCTCCCTGCTTTTTTCTAACGTGCGGATCAATGACGGACACACGCTGATTGAAGACTCGGTCATCCTGCCCAACGTGCGCATGGGCGAGGGTGCCCGCCTGCGCAAGGTGGTGGTGGACAAAGGCACGATTATCCCGCATGGGCTTGTGGTCGGTGAAGATCCGGTCGAAGACGCCCGTCGTTTTTATCGCACGCCCAACGGGGTGACCTTGATTACCCCGGAATTACTTGGCCAGCAACTACATTTTGTGAGGTAATCCCATGCCCCCGGCGCGCGCGCTTCATGTCATTTTCTGTTGGCACATGCACCAGCCCGATTACCGCGATGCCGACGGCGTCTACGTCTTGCCGTGGACCTATCTGCACGCCTGCAAAGACTATTCGGACATGATCGCCCACTATGAGGAGAATCCCCTCGCCCGCGGGGTGTTTAATTGCGTGCCGATCCTGATCGAGCAGTTAGAGGATTACACCGCGCAGTTTCAGAGCGGACAGTTCCGCGACCCATTGCTCATTGCACTTGCCATGGAAAATCTCAAAGCACTGCCCAACGAACAGCGGCATCTCCTGCTGGAGCAATGTTTCCGCCTCGACCCGGAGCACATGCTCAACCCCTTCCCGGATTATCGTCGCCTCTATGATATTTACCAGTTAATGCTGGAGGACGTTAAGGAGATGTCGGATTACCTCTCCGTACAATACCTCGCGGATCTTCTGGTCTGGTATCACCTGGCCTGGACCGGGGAGACCGTACGCCGCGGTAGCCCTTTCCTGCGTTCACTTTTTGCCAAGGGACACGGTTTCAGCCAGGAAGACCGTCGGCAGCTCGTCCACTTTCTCGGAGAACTGATCGGTGGACTGATCCCCCGCTATCGCGCCCTGGCGGAAACCGGGCGTATTGAGATTTCCACCACCCCTTATTACCATCCCATCGGCCCGCTGCTGCTCGACTTTCACGCCGCGCGCGAAGCGGTAACGGACGCCCAGTTGCCCGACTGCCTGGCCTATCCCGGCGGGGCCGAGCGCGCGCGCTGGCACATCGACCAGGCACAGCAGAGTTATCTCCAGCGTTTCGGAGTGCCGACGCAAGGTATCTGGCCTGCCGAAGGAGGCGTCTCTGCCGCCTTTGTCGAAATGCTCGGCAACGCCGGGGTGCGCTGGACCGCTTCCGGTGAAGGCGTACTGACCCACAGCCTGCTGCTCAGCGACGATGACAGCGGCCCCCGTGGCCGGGCGGAATACTTGTACCGCCCCTATCAACTGCCGGGGAAAGGACCCGTACTCTTCTTCCGCGATGACGCGCTCTCCGACGCCATCGGCTTCGACTACAAAACCTGGTCCGGACATGATGCCGTCACGGATTTCATCCACAAGTTGGAGAGTATCTGGCGGCAGACGGAGCACGAGGCAAACCCGGTCGTCAGTATCATTCTCGATGGTGAAAATGCCTGGGAATACTACCCCTACAATGGCTACTACTTTCTCTCGGAACTCTATAAATCCCTGGCTAATCACCCCCACATCCAGATGTGTACCTTCAGCGATTTCATCAACAACCATCCAGACGACGTGAAGGCCATACCCCGGCTGGCCGCAGGAAGCTGGGTCTATGGTAGCTTCAGCACCTGGATTGGCGACGCTGCTAAAAACCGCGCATGGGATTTGCTCTGCACTGCCAAGCAGGACGTGGATCAGCATCGCGGGCAATTCTCTGGGGAGCAGCAGGCCAGGATTCTTGAACAACTCGGTCGCTGTGAAGGTTCTGACTGGTTCTGGTGGTTCGGCGACTACAACCCCTCGGACTCCGTCCGGGATTTCGACCATCTGTATCGCCTCAACCTCCGCAAACTCTATACTCTGATGCAACTCCCCGCCCCCGACACCCTCAACAACCCCATCAGCCATGGCGGCGGTGCGGCAGAGGCTGGTGGTTCCATGCGCCGCAGCCACACGGAAGGACACTGAATGACCCACAGCACCCCCCTTCTCCTGGGCGTCCATGCCCATCAGCCGGTCGGCAACTTCCCCCACGTCATCGACGATGCCGTACTCCGTTGTTATCACCCATTTTTAGAGGCGATGTACCGCTTTCCCGGGTTCCCTTTCGCCATCCACATCAGCGGCTGGCTGCTGGCTTATATGATTGACCAGCACCCCAAAACCATCACTTTGCTGCAAGAGATGGTAACCCGCAACCAGGCGGAGTTGGTGGGCGCCGGCGATACGGAGCCGGTGCTCGCCGCGATTCCCCACGCCGATCGCATCGCCCAAATTGAAGCCATGGCCAACCGTCTGGAGAAACACTTCGGACAGCGGCCCGTTGGGGCCTGGCTCACGGAGCGGGTCTGGGACCCCAGCGTGGTGCCCGCCCTCAACGAGGCCGGAGTGCGCTACGTTATGGTGGATGACTATCACTTTCTCTGCGCGGGCGCTTCGGCAGACCGGCTCGGCAGCTTCCACCGCACCGAAGAAAATGGCCAGAGCATCGACGTTTTCCCTATTTCTGAAGCGCTGCGCTACCGCCTGCCATTCTCTGAAGCCGACGCCGCCGTGTCGTACATTGAAGGCCTCTCCGAGCGGCATCCAGGCAGTGCCGGCATTTATTTCGACGATATTGAGAAATTTGGCGTCTGGCCGGAGACCTACAGTTGGGTGTACGAGAAAGGCTGGCTGGAGCAATTCCTGCGTGGCGTGCTCGACTCGCCACACATTCAGCCCATGCATTTTCGGGATTATCTGGCTCAGAATCGCCCCCAGGGTATCATCTATTTGCCGACGGTATCCTACAGCGAGATGAACGAGTGGACGCTGGCCCCTGATGCGGCGCGCGGCTACGCCGCCTTCCTGGAACAGGAAAAAACAGCCGGTCGGCTGGAACAGCGTAAAGCTCTGATCCGCGGCGGCACCTGGAAAAACTTCCTGACCCGCTACCCGGAATCCAACTGGATGCACAAACGCATGCTCCGGCTATCGCAGCGCTTTCACGCCCTGCCCAAGCGCCAACAGAGCAAAACCATGCGCGCGGACCTGCACGAAGCGCAAGCCAATGACGCCTACTGGCACGGACTCTTCGGCGGTATTTATCTACCCCACCTGCGGCGCGCCGTCTTCAACGCCATCGTCCGTCTGGAGGCACAACTGGACCAGATTCAGGCACGCCCCGCCTTAGAGACGACTGACGTGGATATGGACGGGGTTGGCGAACTGCTCTATCACAATCACGCCCTCCAGTTGATTATCCGCCCGGAGCCGGGCGCCGCCGTGGTGGAGTGGGATTGCTACGCGCTGCGGCACAATCTCGGTGATACCTTGGCCCGCCGTGATGAGGCGTATTACGATAGGATTCGTCACGGTGCCATTGCGCATGAAGCCCCCAGCGAAGGCATCGCTTCCGCCCACGACCGCATCAGCTTCAAGACCGACATCAGTGCTGAAGACCTTACTCCGGACGCCACACCCTGCCACAGCTTTCAGGAATGGATCGACGAGAGCGCTGTCACTTACAGCGAAAGCAGTTTGCCGGACGCCCCGCACTTTTCCGGCGGCGTCGCGGACGAATGGGCGGTGAGCAAACGTTACACCCTGGTGGAAAACCACCTCACGGTGGACTATCGGATCGAGTCAGCCCGCAAGCGGGTGGAAGCGCAGCGTTTCCGTAGCCGGCTCTTTCTGGCCATGCCGAGTTGCGATGGCCCGGCGGGGCAGTTCTTTGCCAATGGCCAGTCACAGGGCGGCTTTGGCAGCCCCATTCAGGGTGCAGCGACCCGAGAAATTGTCCTGGAGGATGCGGTTATGGGCGGCAAAATCGTCCTGCATTTCAATCCGCCGGTGCGCTGGCAGAGCGCACCGCACCTGACCGTCTCGCAATCGGAAGCTGGTTTTGAAAAGATCATGCAGGCCTTGCGCCTGGATCTGGACTGGTCAGTCCAGGCGGGCAAAGCGCATACCATATTGATACAAGCAGAGGTCGTTGCCCATGGCTGAAGGCCTGACCATCGGCATTGACGTGGGCGGCACCAACCTGCGCTTTGGCGTCTTTCGGGGTAACGATTTTCTGGACTCCACGCGCAGTGAGGTGGATTTGCGCGAAAAATGCGGCAAGGCTCCGGACCCGGAAAGCGCCGCCACGCTGGTCACTACGCTCCTGACCGAAGGCATTGCCGATCTGCGTCGGCATCACCCCGGCATCGCCCGGGTGGGCATCGCTTTCCCCGGCTTTATCAATGATGACGGCATATTGCTGCAATCCCCCAACATCCCTCAACTGATTCAGTTCGACCTGCAAACAGCCGTGCGCACCGCCTGCCAACTCCCCGTCCTGGTCGAAAATGATGCCAACGCAGCGGGTTATGGCGAATTCTGGGAGGAACGTCAGGAGCAGCCCGATCTGCAAAATCTGCTCTATGTCGGTCTCGGTACGGGGGTCGGTGGTGGCTGGATACAGCAAAGCCTTCCCTGGCGCGGCGAGCATGGCAGCGCCATGGAAATCGGCCATATTATCGTGGTACCGGGGGGACGGCGCTGCGGCTGCGGCAATCAGGGTTGCCTGGAGCAATACGCCTCGGCGCGGGGCGTACAATCCAGCTATGTGGAGTTGACGGGCACCGCGCCAGATACCGCCGTCATCGCCCGAATGGCCAGCGCTGGTCACGCTGAAGCCATCCGTACTTTCCAGACGGCTGGCGACTGCCTGGGACAGGCACTGGCTCATATCCTCAAGGTAAGCGATGTCGGCATCGTGAGAATTGGCGGTGGTATGAGCGCCGCCTGGGACAGTTTCGCGCCGGCCATGCTGCAGCGCCTCGATGCGGATCTGATTCCGGCCTTGCGCGGCAATGTCGAAGTGAAACGCGGCAATGATGACGACCTCGCCGGCATGCGCGGTGCCGCGCTGCTCGCCAAGCAGGCATTTTTGCACGACTGATGCGTATCGGTATCTTCGACTCGGGCATCGGCGGGCTCAGCACCCTGCTGGCCTGCTTGCGTCGCCTGCCTGACGCGCATTATCTTTTCTATGGCGATAGCGCCCACGCTCCCTACGGCGACAAAAGTCCCGCGCAGGTGCGGCAGTGGACAGAGGAAGCCTATGCCTGGTTCATCAGCGCCGGCGTAGATGCGGTAGTCCTCGCCTGCAATACCGCTACCAGCGCCGCCGTCGCGCCTTTGCGGGAACGCGCCGACATACCCATCATCGGTATCGAACCCGCCATCAGAAAAGCGCTGACAGACCACCCGCAGAGCGGAGTTCTCCTGCTCGCCACCAGCATCACCGTCAACGGCGAAAAACTGCGAAACCTTCTGGGTCGACTGGAAAACGGGCAGGACCGTGTCCGCCCTTTGGCCTGCTCCGGTCTCGCCGAGATCATCGAGACGCAGGATACGGACTGGAGTGCCCGCGTCCGCCGCTATCTACAGGTGCGGGTCCAACCCGCGCGCACTGCGGACATTGGCGTGGTCGTCCTGGGCTGTACCCATTACTGCTGGATCAACAACCTGATAAACGACACCTTGGGCGGGGACATTGCCGTCGTCGATGGCAATGACGGAGTTGCCCGTCAACTATGTCGCCGGTTGGGTGTCCCCATCGGGGCGGATACGGCGCCGTCACTACCTCGTCATGCCCGGATATCTCTGTACTTCACCGCCGACAATGACGTAAAAAGCCGCCTGGCTCGCCAGCTTTTGGCCGCGAGCGGAGTAAGCATGGATAGGCAGCCAGATTTGCCGCACGCCAGGGCGTGTTCCTCCAATCCCGGTCCTGCTGGCCGATAGGGAGGCTATATCAGCAGCGGCACCGCCAGAGCCAGGGCATGAATGGCAATACCGATCATTCCGCCCACCAGCGTCCCGTTGACGCGAATGTACTGCAGATCCGTACCCACCCCTTCCTCCAGGAGGCGGACCATGTCCTTATCCGGCCAAGCATGTATCGTCGCTTCGATGTGCTGGGCCAGACCATCGCGCAGGGCAGGCGCCAGACGGCGGGCGCTGTCCTCCAGGTAGCCATTGAGCGCGTCGCGCAAGGCCTGCTGCTCGCCCAGGAAAAGGCCCAGTTGCTGGGACAGGCGCTGCACCTGCCCCTGTAACCGGGAATCCGGGCGCTGCAGGTCGGTTTCCAGCCAGGAGCGCAGATCACGGAGTAGGCCATCCACATAGGCCTGCACCGCCGGATGGGCAATCAAACCATTCTGCCAGCGCTGCACCCGAGCCTGGAAGGCAGCATCCGTCTGCAAACGCAGAATGGCATCCTGCATCCAGCGATCAAAGGCCAGGCGACGGGGATGCTCCGGGTCATCCGCGATTTCCTGCAACAACTGATGCGCCGCCTTCACCAGATTGCGGGCCAGATTCTCACTCAGCGTGGCCGGGTCCATGACCGCCCCCATCCATGCGAAAAGCGTCGGATAGGCGCGCTTGAGAATCGTCCCGATCTGATCCGCCAGCAGGCTTTGGGTGTCCTCACCATCCAACCATCGGCGCAGGCGCTGAATGCCATCGTCGAGCAATGCCTGGTGCCGGTGATCTTCCGTCAACAGTGCCAGAATACTGCCTACCCAGCGTGCTCCGTCGATGCCCTGCAATTGCCGCCCCAGAGCAGCACGCAAGGCGGTGCGCAATTCGCGGTCGTCACTGAGCGCCAGAGCCTTCTGGAGCAGAACGGTCATCTGCCGGGCCAATAGCGCGCTGTTCCCGGCATCGCTCAGCCACTGCGCCAGCCAGGTGGCCGGATCGGCGCGGCGCAACAGGCGCACAATGGCCTCGACCTCCAGAAAGTGGTCGCGGATAAACTCCGCCAGACGGCGCGCCAGACGCGCCTTGTTCCGCGGCAGGATCGCCGTGTGCGGAATGGGCAATCCCAGGGGATGCCGGAAGAGGGCCACCACCGCAAACCAGTCCGCCAAAGCGCCCACCATGGCCGCCTCCGCAAAGGCCCCCACCCAGGCCCAAGGCCCGGCAAAGTCCTGTGCTGCCGCCACCAGAAACAACGCCAGCGCCCCCAGCAACAAACCCAGCGCCCAGCGGCGCAGCACACGCAGTCTTTGAGTCCGGTCTGGTTTAGCGGCGGTCACTACTATAGCTCCTGTAGGTGAGGGCGGGCACGGGCGCATCCCTGGGGTGTCTGGCCCGGAGTTTAGCAGAAGGCAGCGCTTGCCCGGTAAAAGTGCGGCAAGGACTTGAAGCGCTGACAACGTCGGTCGTAGTATGGACAGGCGACAAGAGAAGACCTATAGGGGGAGCACATGCGCCTGTTTTTAGCTATTTTTCTGCCATTTCTGGTATTTTTCACTATTGGCCGCCCGATTGCGGGGATTATTTGCCTGATTTTGCAGATCACACTGATCGGCTGGGTGCCCGCGGCCATCTGGGCGGTGTATGCGCTGAGTCAGTACAAGACGGACAAGAAGATCGAAAGGGCGTTGGGGAGGTAAGATCCCGAGAGGACTCATAAAGCGGCTCAGATGGTCGTCGAGGAAGTGATAAGCCTTACATGGCACGCTTCTCCAGTGGCTAAGCCACTGAATGAGGTGCATGAGGAGCGCTCGCAATCGGCTTTTCAGTTCGTTGCGCGCACTCCGCCCAAACGCGGAAGTCAACCTCGTAAAGAGTTCGTTATGACTTGCTCAAGTCGAGCCGTTGCCAGGGTTACACCCCCTCCCCCGCTGGCCTGCGATGACATGAAAATCATAACGCAATTCAGACGGCGAAGCCCAAAATTCAGCAGATTTGACGATTAATCGCAGCACTTTACGCCACGTTAACCAGGTAAACCTCAGAACGGAATGTCATCATCAAAATCCTCCGCCGGCGCCGGCGGCATCTCACTCTTCCGCGAACTCCCCGCACTGCTGCTGCCGCCACTCGGCCGGGACTGGTCTTCCTCATCGAAGCTGGCCGCACCGCCGCCGCCCCCACGCGCACCCACCAGTTGCAGACGGTCTCCCACGATCTCCGTGGTGTAGCGCTCCTGCCCTTCCTTGTCGGTCCACTTGCGCGTCTGCAGGCGGCCTTCCACATAAGCCATGCTGCCCTTGCGCAGGTATTCGCCGGCGATTTCCGCGGTGCGTCCAAAGAGTACCACCCGATGCCATTCCGTGCGCTCCTGCTTGTTGCCTTCCTTGTCCTTGAAGGTCTCGGAAGTCGCGATGCTGAAGTTCGCGATGGCGCCGCCACTGGGCTGATAACGCATCTCCGGGTCCCGTCCCAGATGCCCCAACAATATGACCTTGTTCACTCCCGCCATCGTCTGATCTCCTTATGGTCAAGGGGACGGGTGTCCCCGAAAGCTTTATACTAACCCATTGTCCCCAAAAAGAGCATGTCGGCTGCATGGAACACATCCATATCCGGGGCGCCCGCACCCACAACCTCAAGAATATCTCCCTTACCTTACCGCGCGACCGCCTCATCGTCATCACCGGCCTGTCCGGATCGGGCAAGTCGTCACTGGCCTTCGACACCCTCTACGCCGAGGGTCAACGCCGCTATGTGGAAAGCCTCTCGGCCTATGCCCGCCAGTTTCTCTCCCTCATGGGCAAGCCCGATGTGGACGCGATTGAGGGGCTCTCCCCCGCCATCGCCATAGAACAGAAATCCACCTCCCATAACCCCCGCTCCACCGTCGGCACCGTCACCGAGATTCACGACTATCTGCGCCTGCTCTATGCCCGTGCCGGCACCCCATGGTGCTGCGGCGCACCCATTCAGAGTCAGACCATCAGCCAGATGGTCGATCAGCTCCTGGCTCTGCCCGAAGGCGAAAAGCTCATGATCCTGGCGCCGGTATTGCGTGACCGCAAAGGCAGCCACGAAGACATCATCGGCAGCCTGCGCGCCCGCGGCCTGATCCGCGCCCGGGTGGACGGTCAACTCCTCGAACTGGATGAAATCCCTACCCTGGACAAGAAGCGCAAGCATCGCATCGAAGCCGTCATCGACCGTTTGGTACTGCGCGCCGACAGCGGGCCGCGCCTGGCCGAGTCACTGGAAACCGCCCTCGGCCTCGCCGAGGATCAGGCCATCGTCGTGCTCATGGGACCACAGCATGAGGAAGAGCGACTGTTTTCCGCTCACCATGCCTGCCCCGGTTGCGGGCGCTCCTTCCCGCCCTTGGAGCCGCGCCTCTTCTCCTTCAACAATCCCGCCGGGGCTTGCCCGCGCTGCGATGGCCTCGGCGAGATCACCTTTTTCGATCCGGATCTGATCGTCCCCAATCCGGAACTGAGCCTGCGTGACGGCGCCATCGCCGCCTGGACCAAGCGCCATCAGGAGCACTACGCGCCCCTGCTCACGGCGCTGGCCGCACACTTTCATTTTTCCCTGGACACCCCCTGGCGGGATTTGCCTGACGGCATTCGCGAGCAGATTCTCCACGGCAGCCCCGAACGCATCACCGTCCAGCAAGGTACACGCAGTCACAAGCTGAACTTCGAGGGCGTCGTTGCCAGCCTGGAACGGCGCCTGCGGGAAACCCAGTCCAGCCTCGTCCGCGAAGAAATCATGCGCTATATGGGCCGTCTGCGTTGCCCGATCTGCAATGGCAGCCGCCTGCGTGAAGAAGCGCGCATGGTCAGGGTTGGCCCGCTGGCCATTCAGGAAGTCTCGGCGCTGTCCATCCGCGAGTCGTTGCAACACTTCATCCAGCTGCAACTGGAAGGGCAGGAAGCCCTCATCGCCGAGCGCATCCTCAAGGAAATCGGCGGTCGTCTGAAGTTTCTGGTGGATGTCGGCCTCGACTACCTCAGCCTCGACCGCTCCGCCGAAACCCTGTCGGGTGGTGAAGCGCAGCGTATCCGTCTCGCCTCGCAGATCGGCGCGGGGCTGGTGGGGGTGATGTACGTCCTCGACGAGCCCTCCATCGGCCTGCACCAGCGCGACAACGACCGCCTCATCGGTACGCTCAAGCATCTGCGCGATCTCGGCAACACCGTCATTGTCGTCGAGCATGATGAAGACGCCATCCGCGCCGCCGATTATGTGGTGGATATGGGGCCGGGCGCAGGCACCCACGGCGGTGAAGTCATCGCTCAGGGCACGCCGGAAGAAATCCGCGCCAGCCCGGACTCGCTGACCGGACGCTATCTGACCGGAGACCTCTGCATCGCCGTCCCCGAGCGGCGACGCAGCAATGTCAGCCAGCGCTGGCTGGAGGTGCGGGGTGCTACCGGCAACAATCTGAAGGCGGTGGATGCGCGTATCCCCATCGGCCTTTTCACCTGCATCACCGGGGTCAGCGGTTCCGGTAAATCGACCCTCATCAACGACACCCTCTACCCCGCCTGCGCCCGCGTGCTCATGGGCAGCAGCCAGAGCCCTGCGCCGCACAAGCAAATTCGTGGGCTGGAGGAACTGGACAAAGTCATCGCCATCGACCAAAGCCCCATCGGCCGCACCCCGCGCAGCAATCCGGCCACCTACACCGGCCTCTTCACCCCCATCCGCGAGCTGTTCGCCGCCACCGGCGAGGCGCGCACCCGCGGTTACAATCCCGGTCGTTTCAGCTTTAACGTCAAGGGCGGGCGTTGCGAAGCCTGTGAAGGCGACGGCGTGATCCGGGTGGAAATGCACTTTTTGCCGGACATTTATGTGCCCTGCGACGTCTGCGGCGGCAAACGCTACAAGCGCGAGACCCTGGATGTCCACTACAAGGGCAAAAACATTCATGAGGTCCTGGAGATGACGGTGGAGGATGCGCGGGCCTTTTTTGACCCCGTCCCCTCCGTCGCCCGCAAATTGCAGACCCTGCTGGATGTGGGTCTGGGTTACCTGCGTCTGGGCCAGTCGGCCACCACCCTCTCCGGTGGCGAAGCGCAGCGCGTCAAACTCTCCCGGGAACTCTCCCGGCGCGACACCGGGCGGACCCTCTACATCCTTGACGAACCCACCACCGGTTTGCACTTTCATGATATCGCCCTGCTCCTGGAGGTGCTGCAGAAGCTGGCCGATGCGGGCAACACCATCGTCGTTATCGAACACAATCTTGACGTCATAAAGACGGCGGACTGGGTCATCGACCTCGGTCCCGAGGGGGGTTCCGGCGGCGGCCAGATCATCGCCACCGGCACGCCGGACGAAGTGGCGCACAATCCCCTGTCCCATACCGGGCATTATCTGGCGCGACATCTCAATCGTTGAGCTTTTTGCACACCCGCAACCAATGCCGCAAAATAACCGGCAACCATTGACTGGAGTTCACCGCATGCCCATCCTTCCCGAACGCCGAGAGCAGATCCGTAGCGCCCACGCGGCGCTCATCCTGCAGGTCGTCGCCGCCTGCCAGAATGTTCATCTCCTGGCGCCGCTGGAAGAAAATCTGCGCATCGCCGCCGCCAATGGTTGGGGCGATCTGGTCGCCGTCATCCGCCACATACTGGCCGGGCAGCGTGCGCCGGGTTTGCTGCAGGGACTGGACGAAGAAGACGGCACTATCATCGAATCCATCCTCATGGGTCTGCAAAATCCAGAGACCCTGCCCAAAGCCGGAGACCCGGCTGATCCCACCCTCGCCGCGCCCGGTCTGGCCAGCGTTATCCTCGCCGCCCGCCGCGGTGAGCCGGAAGCCCTCGCCTGGCTGGGCCGTATGGCCAGTCAGATGCAGCGGGCCGGCGGCGATATGGCGCGCATGGGCGCGGCCCTTGGCCCCCTCTCCCGGGGCCAGTACGACCGCCTCAAACTGGAGCGCGGCATGGGCCCCCTCGGGCGTAGCCTGCTCCAGTCCGTGCTGGACGCCCTGGCTAAAGCTGAACAGCAGTAACCACCCCGGAAGTCGGCCGCGCCTTGAAAAGGCCCCGTTTTGACCATACCTAAACGGTAAATAAAGGCAGGTGCGGTCTATCTTCTTCATCTTTAATCTTCGCAGGAGTTCGTATGGCAGTCAGTGGACACGTTCTCGAAGTGAATCTCGGCAATTTTCAGGAAGCCGTCGTAGGGTTATCCCGGAAGGTGCTGGTACTGGTCGACTTCTGGGCGCCCTGGTGCACGCCCTGCCGGGCCCTGGGTCCTATCCTCGAAAAACTGGCGGCGGAGATGGACGGTGCCTTCGTGCTCGCCAAGGTCAACTCTGACGAGAATGCCGACCTGTCGCGCCAGTATCAGGTACGCGGCATCCCGGCCGTCAAGGCCTTCAAGGACGGCGAAGTCGTCGATGAATTTACCGGGGCGCTTCCCGAATCCGCCGTGCGTCAGTTCATCAAGAAAAACCTGCCGTTGCCAGGTGACGATCTACGCGTGCAAGCCCTTGACGCCATTGCCCAGGGCAAAGCCGCAGAGGCCGAAACATTGCTGAAGGAGGCCATCAGCCTCAACCCCAAGAACGATCCGGCGCGCCTGGCACTGGCCCGTTTAACCATCCAGCAGGGCCGCCATGCCGACGCGCAAATTCAGATCGACGCCATGTCCCCCACCTTCCAGATGGAAACTGAGGTCGAAGGGCTGAAAGCCCTGCTGGAATTCACTGAGGCAGCCCGCAACATACCACCCATGACCGAACTGGAAGCCACCATCACCGGCGCGAATGGCGACCCCCGTGCCCAGGCCATGTATCAGCGATCCTTGCTCCTCCTTTTGCAAGGGCGGGAAGAGGCGGCCCTGGACCAGCTTATCGAGATGGTTGAACACCACAAAAACTATCAGGACGGCCTGGCCCGCAAAACCGTACTGAAGATATTCGCTTTGCAGGGTAATCAGGGGCCTCTGGTGGAACGCTACCGGACCCGGCTGTCCCGCGCTTTGCACTGAGGACATCGCTCTGCCTACTATCGTCTCCCACTGCGATTTATGTGCTATGTTGTGCCGATTGGCTGGAACTCCCGGCCTACTCCCGGAGTCAAACCCGGAACGTACCGAGTTGCAAGACGTTGCAAGACAAAAACCCGAAGGAGAATCATATGGCGAATGATCGCCCGAATTCCATGTTGAAGCGCCGTAAAGTGGTAGTTACTGCCGTGGTAGCGGCGTGTTTTGGTTTTGCACTGGGTGCAACGGAGTG